>NZ_DASWVI010000472.1:0-15385 GCF_036401255.1 Nocardioides sp.
CGGGGAGACCGAAGTACGGGCTGGACAGCAGCGCCAGCGCGATCGCGGGCGCGGCCACCCGCGGCCAGAGCCGCCCGCCGCCGAGCAGGCCGCCCAGGACGCCGGCCAGCAGGACCGATGCGGCGCTGGCGGTCGCGCCCATGAGCTTCACGACCGGTGCGGCGACGACGCCCCCGGCCGGGGCGAAGTGGCCCGCGACGGAGAACAGCCAGATCAGCAGCGGGGGCCGGTCCACCCAGTAGTCGCCGTACAGCGACGTGCCCGGGTGCCACTGGCGGCCGAGCACCAAGAACCCGCTCTCGTCGGCGCTCAGGGGTGCATGCAGGAACGGCAGCCAGGCCGCGAACGCCGCGCCGGCGGCGAGGAGCAGCAGACCGGCACCGCCCCGGCTCCACCCGAGCAGGGTGCGCGGTTCACCCGACCGAGGACCGGGGCGCGGTTCGGCGACCGGTGCTGCGGTGATGGATCCGGGAATGGCCACGTCTCGACGGTAGGCGCACCCTGATGAAGGACCGATGAAGGCGGCCTGCCCGAGGCCCGGAACGACGCCGCAGGAGTCGGGCGCCGAGCAGCGCCGCCACCACCACGACCGCGAGACCGACGCCGATCCCCGAGATCACGTGCTCGACCGTGTGCCAGCTGTTGCCGGCCAGGTAGCCGGCGAGCACGACGCCGCCACCCCACGCGGCGGCACCCGCGACGTTGAACAGCGCGAACGTCCGGTACGGCATCCCCGCCATACCGGCCAGGCCCGGGACGAGGACCCGGAGCGCGACGGTGAACCGGCCGAGCAGGACGGCCGGCCCGCCCCGGCGGGCGAGCAGGTCCGAGGCCCGCTCGAGGTGGTCGGCCTTGACGAACCGGCCGACCGAGGAGCGCAGGATCCGCGTCCCCCAGCGCTGGCCGACCAGGTAGCCGACCGCGTCGCCCGCCACGGCGCCGCCGATGGCCGCCGCGAGGACGGCGGCGAGCGGCAGGTGCCCCTGGCCGGCGGCGACGCCGCCGAGCAGCACCGCGATCTCACCGGGGAAGAGGAACCCCACGAACGCCGATGCCTCCAGGGCGGGCAGGCCGAACACCACCAGCAGGCCGAGCCACACCGGCAACGAGAGGAGGTGCTCGACGAGGCCGGTCATCGGGTCGCTCCGGGCGGCACGCTGACGAGCGGCCGCAGAGCGGTGCCCGCGAGCCGGGCGACCAGCGTGCGCACGACCGGGCCGGCGAGCAGGTACGACGCCGCCGCGACCGCGGCCCCCAGGGCCAGGCCGGCGAGCACGTCGAGCGGGAAGTGGGCGCCGACGTAGACCCGGCTGAACGCCATGACCAGGGCGATCACGGCCGTGACGAGCCCGAGCCCGCGGTGAGCCAGCAGGATGCCGGCCGCGACGGCACCGGCCATCACGGCGTGGTCGCTGGGGAACGACGGGTCGCCGCTGCGGGGCACGAGGAGCAGCACGTGCGGCAGCACCGCGTAGGGGCGCGGCTCCGCGACCTCGCCCGAGACGAGCTGGTTGAGGCCGAGGGCCAGCAGCGCACCGACCGGCGCCCAGACCGCGGCGGCCACCCGGGCCAGGTCCCGCTCGCCCCGCGCCAGCCACCAGGACAGCAGCAGCAGCGCCGCGAACAGCACGACGCCGTACTCGGTGAAGAGCCGCACCGGCGCGTGCAGCCAGGGCGTATCGGCCGACAGCTCGTTGACGTCGGTGAACCAGTCCACCTGCAGCTGTGGCCACACCACGGATCCCACGGCCCCTCCTCGCGGGCGGGTCGGGCACCCGCCACGTCGCGGACGGTAGGCGCCGCCGGATGAACCCTGGATGAAGGCGCTGGCTTCACGATGTCTTCACGAGCCGGTGCCCACGATCGCGCCATGACCCGTGACGTTGCAGCCCTCGACCCGCTCCTCCACCTCGCACCGGGCTCGCGGCCCCGGGTCGCCGTCGTCACCGGGAGCTACGGCGCCGGACACGACGCCGCCGCCCGTGAGCTCGCCCGGGTGTTGACCGCTGCGGGCTGCGACCTCGAGATCCACGACGTCGTCGCCCTGCTCCCGTGGCGGCTCGGACCCGTCCTGCGGGCGGCGTACTACGCGCAGGTGCGGCACCGTCCCGGTTCGTGGGGCACGACGCTGCGGTTGGTGGAGCCCGGCCGGCGCCTGCACCGTCGCGTCGCGGCGCTCCTGGCCCTGGCCGCCGACCGGGTCGTCGCAGCCACCCGGGGGTGCGACCTGGTGGTGACCACCCACCCGTTCGGGGCTCAGGCCCTGGGCTGCGCCCGCGCCTCCGGTCGGCTGGGGGTGCCGGTCGTGACGTACCTGACCGACGCCTCGGTCCACTCGCTGTGGGTCCACCCCGGCGTCGATCTCAACCTCGCCATCCACGAGGTCGCCGCCCAGGAGGCGCGCGGGTGGGGCGGGCGCACCGTCGTCGTCCGGCCGCTGGTGCCGCCGCACCTGGGTCACCGGCCCGGGAGCGAGGTCGCCGACCCGCTGGCTGACCACGAGGTGATCGGCCCCCGTGCTCTCGTGACCGGCGGCTCGCTCGGCATGGGCGACCTCGAGCGCACCGCACGCGACGTCCTGGCCGCCGGCGGCATGACCCCGGTGGTCCTGTGCGGCACGGATGCGCGTCTCCGGCGTCGGCTCGCGAGGCTGCCCGGGGTGGTGGCGCTCGGCTGGCGCGAGGACGTCGCAGCGCTGATGGCCACCAGCGCGTGCATCGTCCAGAACGCCGGCGGCTTCACCTCGCTCGAGGGACTCGCGTCGGGCACCCCGGTGATCACCTACCTGCCCCTGCCCGGGCACGGTGCCGCCAGCTCGGCGAACCTCGAGCGCGCGGGCCTCGTGCCGTGGGCGCGCACTCGAGACGACCTGGCACTCCTCCTCGCGGCGGCGGCCGTGAGCGTGCGCGCCGACCGGCTGCCGGCCGGCGCCCCGGAGGTGGTCACCGTGCTGACCGGTGCCAGGATCGGCGGCACGGTGGCGGTCGCATGAGCACCGGCCGGGCCGCGACCCTGGCGGCCGCAGCGGCACTGGGCGTGTGGGCCGGCCCGGCACTCTCCGCCGTCGGGCCCCTGCGCCGGCCGCTGCTCCCCCGGCTCAGCGGGGTGGGGTCGACGGAGCACATCGCGCTGACCTTCGACGACGGGCCGGATCCCCGGAGCACGCCCCACATGCTCGACCTGCTGGCCCGCCACGGACGTCGTGCGACGTTCTTCGTGGTCGGCGAGCAGGTCCGGACGAGTGCGGCTGTCGTGCAGCGGATGGTGGCCGAGGGCCACGAGGTCGCGGTGCACGGCTGGACCCATCGGACGACCGCGCTGGTCGCCCCGACCCGGCTGGCCGGCCAGCTCGCGGCCGCCCGCGCCGAGGTCGAGGACGTGACCGGTGCTCCGGTGAGGTGGTACCGCCCGCCGTACGGCGTCTTGACGACAGACACGCTCCGCGCCTGCCGGACCCTCGACCTGCGGCCCGTGCTGTGGACCGCGTGGGGCCGCGACTGGGTCCGGCACACCACCGGGGAGCGGATCGCCCACACCGTGCTCGCGACGCTCCGGCCCGGCGGCACGATCCTCCTGCACGACACCGACCTGCACGCACGCGGAAGCTGGCGCCCCACCCTCGACGCCACCGACCTGCTGCTGACCGGACCGCTCGCCGATGCGGACGTCGGGCCCCTCTCCGAGCACGGGATCACGCCCGGCGACCGGCCTCCCCGGCGCCGGGGATAGGTTCGCCGGGTGAGCACACCGGACCCGGTCGAGCCGACCCGCCTCGACGCCCGCCAGCTGCGCCGCGCCGTGCTCATCGTCGCCGGCCTGAACTTCTCCTACTTCTTCGTGGAGTTCACGGTCGCGCTCACGGCCGGCTCGGTGTCGCTGCTGGCCGACAGCGTGGACTTCCTCGAGGACACCTCGATCAACCTGCTGATCTTCATCGCGCTGGGCTGGCCGCTGGCGCGGCGGGCCCTGGCCGGCAAGGCGATGGCGTTGATCATCCTCGGCCCCGCCTCGGTGGCCGCGTGGACCGCGATCCAGCGGTTCAGCGACCCGGTCGCGCCCGAGGTGGTGCCACTGGTGCTCGCCTCGCTCGGCGCGATCGTCGTCAACGGCACCAGCGCGCTGGTGCTCGCCAACGTGCGCCACACCGGCGGCTCGCTGAGCCGGGCGGCGTTCCTCTCGGCGCGCAACGACGTGCTCGTCAACGTCGCGATCATCGCGATGGGCCTGGTGACCGCCTGGACCGGGTCCGGCTGGCCGGACCTGGTCCTCGGCACGTTCATCATCCTGCTGGCCGCCCATGCCGCGTGGGAGGTCTGGGAGGTCAGCGAGGAGGAGCGGCTCGCCTCCAAGGCGCTCGCCGGCGAGGAGATCGACTGACGCCTCGGTCGAGGCTCAACCGGTCAGGGCCGGCCGGTGACGGCCGGTCGGTCGCTCAGCCAGGCGCCGAGCTCGGCCACGGTGCCCGCGCTGAGGCCGTGCCCGCCCGGGTCGCGGTGGGCGTACGCTGCGGCGCCGGAGTCGCCGGTCAGGTAGGACCAGGTGCGGTCCAGCAGCTCGCGTGGGATCACCGTGTCCGCATCACCCTGCGCGACGAACACCGGCACCCCGGCCAGCCGCGCGGACGTGACGGGGACACCCGCCTCGAAGGGAAGCGTCCCGTGGAGGATCGCCGCGCCGGCGTACCGGTCCGGCTCGTCGAGCAGCAGCCCGCCGGCGAACGCGGCACCGCCGCTGAACCCGACGAGCACGACGGGACGACCGGCCGGGGCCACCCGGTCGAGCCAACCGCGGAACCACGCCATGGTGTCGGTCAGGGACTCCGCGACCGGCCGGCCGATGCCGCGGTTGGCGAACCAGGCGTAGCCGCCGCCCTCCGCGATCGGCGCGCGGACCGCGGCGTACGACGCACCTGCGGGCAGGTGGCCGGCGAGGCCGACGATCCCCCGCTCGTCGGCGCCCCGCCCGTGCAGGAGCACCACCAGCGGCCGCTGCGGGTCGTCGGGCTCGTGCCACGCGACCACCGGCTCGGCGAACGCGCTCACGAGGCCACCGGCTCACCGGTGACGACCTGACCCGCCGTGGGGACCCCGCCCCACCGGGCCAGCTCGTCGGCCAGGTCCAGGCGCTCGATCGGGGCCGAGCCCTCGTACTCGCCCCAGGCGTCGCGGGGCAGCATCCACATCAGCTCGAACTCGTTGCCGTCGGGGTCGGCGCCGTACACGCTCTTGGTCGCGCCGTGGCTGGACTCGCCGGTGTAGGCACCGGCGTCGACGAGTGCCTGGCGGGCGGCGACGAGCTCCTCGACGGTGTCGAGCTGCCACGCGAGGTGGTAGAGGCCGATGCCGCCGCGCCGCTTCGGGGGCGCGCCCGCCCCCACCCCGAACAGCCCGAGGTCGTGGTGGTTGCCCGAGCGGGGCAACCGCAGGAAGGCGGCGTTGGCGCGGGGCTCGCGGGCGGCCACGGCCATCCCGAACACCTCGGTGTAGAAGCGCTCGGCACGCTCGAGGTCCGCGACGAACAGGACGGCGTGGTTGAGCCGGACGGGAGAGAACGACGGTGAGGACGATGGTGAGAACGACATGATGGCTCCTGAGGTGTTGGGGTCGGGGCAGGCGGGTCAGCCCTGGACCGCGAAGCCGCCGGTCCAGGAGACCTTCTCGGCGGCGGCGAGGCTGATCTGCAGGAAGCCGAGCGCCTCGAGCTCGCGGGCCCGCTGCAGCGACCCGGCGTCGATCACGCGCAGGCCGCCGGCGGACACGACCTCGCCCAGGCGGGCCTTGGCGTCGGCGTCGTCCCCGGCGACGAGGACCGTGGTCACCCGGTCGCCGATCGTGCCGGAGGCCAGGGTCGCGGCGAAGTTGGTGTTGAACGCCTTGAGGACGCGCGCGTCGGGAAGCGCGGCCGCGATCTCGGCGGTGGCCGAGGAGTCGGCCGGGACCGTGAGGGAGTCGAAGGTCTCGAAGTTCACCGGGTTGGTGACGTCGACGACGATCTTGCCGGCGAGCTCGGCGCCGCGCTGGGCCAGCACCTCGCGCACGGCCGGGTAGGGCACGGCCAGGACGACGATGTCGCCGGTGACGGGCGTGGCGGCGTCGCCGCTGCCGAGCAGCTGGGCACTGTGCCCGCCGCGCTCGACGACGGTGGCGATGGCCGGGCCCATGGTGCCGGTTCCGAGGATGGTGACGGTGCTCATGGATGGTGTCCCTTCGTAGACGTCGCACGACAACCCGAATTGGTTGTCACTTCAACTAACAGAACGGGACGTTCAGTTGTTCCCACAACTTCTCTCGGGCAGGATCGGATCGTGGAGACGCGCTGGCTGAGCCCGACCGAGCTGGCGGCCTGGGTGCGCCTGGTCGCCGTGGTGGAGCTGCTGCCCGGCGTGCTCGACACCCAGCTGCGGCGGGACGCGGGGCTGACCAGCTTCGACTACTACGTGCTCGCGATGCTCTCCGAGGCGCCCGACCGCACGCTGCGGATGACCGCGCTGGCGGCGCAGACCAACGCCACGCTGCCGCGGCTCTCGCACGTGGTGCGACGGCTCGAGGAGCGCGGGCTGGTCCACCGCTTCCCGTGCCCCGAGGACCGCCGCGCCACGAACGCCCGCCTCACCGACGAGGGCTGGCGCACCGTCCGCGAGGCCGCGCCCGGTCACGTCGCCAACGTTCGGGAGCACGTGATCGACGCGCTCACCCCGGAGCAGCTCGAGCAGCTGAGTCAGATCGCCGACGCCCTGCTGCCGCGGCTCGATCCCACCGGGACGATGACCGCGCTCTACCAGCGGTACGACCGCGCGTCCGGCCGGCCTACGCCCTCACCAGGTCGGGCGCGCCGGCGCGATTGACGACCGCGAGCTGTTGGAGCGTACGCCGCCGCAGCTCGACCACCTGCCGGCCGTCCAGCCGCTCGCAGACCCAGTCCCAGTGCAGCGAGCACCAGTCGCCGGATCGCACCGTGCCGGCCAGCCCGCGGTCCCCCAGCCGCAGCACCGCGCTCTCCTCGACGGGGACCCCCAGGGTCAGCCGCCAGCCGTCCCAGGTCAGCGGGCGCGACCGCACGACGGCACTGGTCGCCGTGGTCGCGACCACCAGCCCCCACCGGATCCGGCAGCGGTCCATCACACGCAGCGGCTCGGGCCCGCCGTACCCGCCGCGCAGCAGGCCGAGCCACGGGTACACGCCGAGCACGTGGAACGCGTGGTGCGGCAGCGCGCCGATCGGCACCGTGTCGGCGAGGCGGGACCACGACGCCATCGCCAGGCGACCGCGGAACCGGCTCTCCACCGAGTCGCCCATCAGCCGCGGACCGACCCGGTCGAGCAGCCGGTTGCCGATCCAGTAGGCCTCGACCACGCGGGGGTCGAGCGGGTCCGCGATCGTGTTCGCGGCGGCGATCAGCTCCAGATAGGGCCAGGCGCCCTCGAAGCCGCGCAGCAGCCGGCGCAGGTCGGGGTCGTCCGCTCCCGCGGCGACCTGCTCGAGCAGCTGCGCAGCCGCGTCCGGCCCGCAGTAGCCCCGTGCGTTGGGCGGGTAGGCGTAGCGGGCGAACCGCAGCGGTCCGCTCGCCACTCCCCCGCCCGCCGCCTCAGGCATCGGCGCGGGCCAGCTCCGCACGAGGACGCACGCCGAGCCAGCACACGAGCCCCACGGCACCGACCAGCAGCAGCTGCCACCCGGCCTGCGGGGCGAGCGCGGCTCCGTCGACCACGGCCTGGAGCACCGCGGTCACGGGCACGGCGAGCACCAGCACCGCGGTCACGTCGACGGCCTGGGCGCGCGCCAGCGCCGCGAACCAGGTGGCGACGTACGCCGCCAGGAGCAGCCCGGTGAGGAGCACCCAGCCCACCTGCTCTCCGGTCAGCGAGCCGAGCAGGTCCAGCCGGCCGCGGACCGCGAGCCACGACAGCAGCGCGATCGACCCGATCGTCATCCGGGCGACGCCGAGCGTCCACGAGGAGACCGACGCGAGCAGTCGCTTGGCGATCACGACCTCCAGCGACCACAGCGCCGTGGCGCCCAGGATCAACAGCTCCGGCCGGCCGAGCGAGCCGGGCACGCCGCCGGCGATCCCGACCTGGGCGACGAGGAGGGCGCCGATCGCCACCCAGTGGCCCCACTGCAGCCGCTCGCGCAGCAGCGCGACCGCGAGCAGCGCCACCCAGAGCACCAGCGTCTTGTGCAGCAACGCCGCCTGGGTGGACGTGGCGCGAGCCAGCCCCTCGAAGAACAGCACGAACGCCACGCCGCCGCCGAGCACGCCCACGGCGAGCAGTCCCAGCCACGCTCCGGGTCCGTGCGGCAGGGTCGGCGCGGCACCGAGCCGCCCGCGGGCCACCCCCACGACCCCGAGCGCGACCGCGAGCACGACCGCGGCGACCAGGTTCTTCGCCGTGGTGTACGCCGTCGCGTCGGTGAACTCGCGCACCCCGGAGGCGTTCACCCACACGGACACGCCGCTGACCATGGCGGTCCCCAGCGCGAGCAGGATGCCGAGCCTCCTCGTCGTCGTCATGTCGTGCTCCTCTCCCTGATCTCGCGGGCCTGCGCCGCGTCCTCCGCCGTCAGCCGGGCGAGCGCGAAGCCCGCGTGCACGAGCAGCCAGTCGCCCGGCGCGACCGGCACCCCCGGGTCGGGCAGCGTCAGCAGCGACACGGTCCCGGCCCGGCCGCCGACCCGCACCTGCGCCGCCGTCCCTGTGTCGACGCCGACGACCTCCGCGAGCTCACCCAGGCACACCGTTGCGCACCTCCTCCCGCACGAGCTCGACGGCCTCCGGCACCGCCTCGGCGACCGCTGCGGACAGCGGTTCGCCGTGCCGGTACGACGCCGCCTCGACGCCGATGACCACCAGTCGCTCCGGGAGCCGGTGCAGGGCGCGGGCGAGCGCGACCGCGGCGGCCAGTCCGAACCCGTGGGTGCTGCCGCGCCCGCTCGCCTCCCACGACGCGGCCGGCAGCGCGGGCTCGTTGGTGCCGACCACCAGCCGATGCACCCTCCCGGGCGGCGCACCGGAGCGCACCGCGTCGACGACCACGACCGGCGCGTGCCCGGCCCACAGGTCGATGAGCGCGGTCGGGTCGTGGTGGTCGACGACGACGACGTCCGGCAGGTCCAGCTCGGCGACCCGCCGCGCGACGACCACGCCGACCCCGTCGTCGCCACGGTCGGCGTGCCCGAGCCCGACCACCAGCGCGGTCACGACCGCTCCACGGTCAGGTCGAGGAAGTGCGTCGCGCACGAGATGCACGGGTCGTAGTTGCGGACCGCGTGCTCGCAGCGGTGCTGCAGCGCGTGGTCGTCCAGGGCGGCCCACTGGGTGGCCATCGCCCGCAGGTCGGCCTCGATGCTGGCCTGGTTCTGCGAGGTCGGCGGCACGATCTGCGCGTCGCGGATGATCCCGTCGGCGTCGAGCACGTAGCGGTGGAACAGGGTGCCGCGGGGCGCCTCGCTGGCGCCGTACCCCTCGCCCGCCCGCGGCGGCACGGGCACGGCGGGGTCGGACCGGTCGGCCCAGCCCTCGGACCACAGGTCGACGATCCGCAGCGCCTCGTGACAGGCCTCGACGAGCTCGACGGCACGGACCACGATCGAGCGGAACGGGTTGCGGCAGGTCTCGCCGAGTCCCGCGGCGCGCGCGGCGTCGCGGGCGGGCGCCGAGAGCCGGTCGGAGTTGAGCGTGTAGCGGGCCAGCGGGCCCACGACGTACGGCGCTCCGGTGGCCACGAGCCGGGAGTGCAGGGCGTTGCTGTGCGGGACGTGCACCTCCTCGATGCGTTCGGCGAACTCGCCGACCGGGAAGGAGCGGCCCGCGGACGTCACCACCGAACCCGTCTCGATCGGGTAGCCCTCCTCGGCCCGCAGCGAGAGGTACTCGTGCGGCTGCTCGAAGTCGGGGAAGTCGAAGCCGGCCACCACCGCGACCGCCGCGAGCGCGTCGTCGAGGGCCTGCGCGAGGATCGGCCGGAAGGCGCCCAGCTCTGCCGCGGCGGGGAACCGGTAGAACCCGCCGACGCGGACGTTGACGGGGTGCACGGCCCGGCCGCCGACGAGCTCCATCAGCGCGTTGCCGGCCTTCTTCAGCCGCAGCCCGAGCTCGACGACGTCCGCGTGGTCGGCCGCCATCTCGATCGCGCCGTCGTAGCCGAGGAAGTCGGGCGCGTGGAGGAGGAACACGTGGAGCGCGTGGCTCTCGATCCACTCCCCGCAGTAGAGCAGCCGGCGCATCAGCCGGATCTGCTCGGTCACCGCGACCCCGCAGGCGTCCTCGACCGCCCAGCAGGCGCTGGTCTGGTAGGCGACCGGACAGATGCCGCAGATCCGCGCGGTGATGTCGGGTGGCTCGGTGTGGGCGCGCCCGCGCAGGAACGCCTCGTAGAACCGGGGCGGCTCGTAGATGCGCAGCTGCACGTCGGACACGTCGCCGCCCTCGAACGCGATCCGCATCGCGCCCTCGCCCTCGACCCGGGCCAGGGTGCCGACCTTGAGGACCCGTCCACCGTCGGTGAGCTTGTGGGTCACGTGGCCACCTCCTCCTGCTGCCGCGGGGGCTCCCGGTGCGGGGCTTCGTGACGCCGGCTCTCCTGCCGGAACGGCTCGGCGCCGGCGTTGAAGGTCCGGAACACCCGCAGCACCTCGTCCTCGTCCATGCCGAGCGCGCGCAGCCGGTCCGCCTCGGAGCGCGTGTTCGGCGTGTCCTGCGGCCCGAAGCAGCCATAGCAGCCGCGGGAGAACGCCGGGCAGAGCGCGCCGCAGCCGGCCTGGGTGACCGGGCCGAGGCACGGCGTGCCCGAGGCGACCATCACGCACACCGAGCCGCGGCGCTTGCACTCGACGCAGACGCTGTACGTCGGGATCCGCGGCCGCCGCCCGGTCAGCTCGGCCGCGAGCAGCTCCAGCAGCTGGTGCTTGTCGACCGGGCAGCCGCGCAGCTCGAAGTCCACGGTGACGTGCGCGGCGATCGGGGTGGAGCGCTCCAGCGTGGACAGGTACTCCGGGTGGGCGTAGACCACCGAGCGGAACTCGGCGACGTCGGCGAAGTTGCGCAGCGCCTGGATCCCGCCGCTGGTCGCGCAGGCCCCGATGGTCACCAGACGGCGCGAGACCGCACGGACCTGGTGGATCCGCTCGACGTCGTCGGGGGTCGTGATCGAGCCCTCGACGAGCGAGACGTCGTACGGTCCCTCGACCACCGCACGCGTGGCCTCGGGGAAGTAGGCGATCTCCACCGCGCCCGCGAGCGGCACCAGCTCGTCCTCGCAGTTGAGCAGGGTGAGCTGGCAGCCGTCGCAGGACGCGAACTTCCAGACGGCGAGCTTGGGTCGGGCGGTCATCTCACAGCTCCGCCCTGCTCATGAGCGGCTCGAGCCGGTCGAACGGCAGCACCGGCCCGTCCTGGCAGAGGAACAGCTCGCGCAGCTGGCAGTGGCCGCACAGACCGATCCCGCACTTCATGTTGCGCTCCATCGACAGCCGGACCCGTGAGGGGTCGACGCCTCGGGCCACCAACGCGACGGCGGAGTGACGCATCATCACCTCCGGGCCGCAGACCAGCGCGAGCCGCCGGTCGGCGCCGAACGCCACCTTGCCGATCAGCTGGGTGACCAGGCCGATCCGGCCGGTCCAGCCCGCCTCCCCGCGGTCGACGATGATCTCGACGGTGATCCGGTGCTCCTCGGCCCAGGAGCGCAGGTCGTCGGCGAACAGCACGTCCGAGGGGGTGCGCGCGCCGTACAGCAGCGCGACCCGCTCGTAGTCGGCCCGCTCCACACAGATCTCCAGCAGCGCCGGGCGCAGCGGCGCCAGGCCGATCCCGCCGGCGACCAGCACGACGTCGCCGCCCTTGCCGTCGACCACGTCCCAGCCGGTCCCGTACGGGCCACGGACGCCGAGCACCTGTCCCGGTGCCGCGGTGGCCAGGGCGTGCGAGACCGACCCGACGTCGCGGATCGTGTGCTGCAGCGGTCCGGTGCCGCGCGGGTCGCCGCTGATCGAGATCGGCACCTCGCCGACCCCGAAGACCTGCAGCATCGTGAACTGGCCGGCGGCGAACTCCAGACGCTCGCCGTCGCAGGGCTCGAGCTGCACCGTGAGCGTGTCGTGGTTGTCGTGGTGGGTGCTGAGCACCTGGAACCGCCGCGGCAGCATGGGGTACGCCGGGCGGGCCGGCGCCACGGTCGCGGCGCTCACGACCGGTCCCCGTAGAGGTCGAGCAGGCGCACCCGCGCCGAGTGCAGCCGGGTCGACATCACCCGGACCACGCGGCTCAGCAGCGCGTAGCCGAGCGCGGGGTCGGCCTCGCAGCGCTCGCGCAGGCACGCCCCGTCGAACGCCACGGCGCTGGTCTCGGTGACGGCGCGGGCGTCGAAGGTCCAGCGGTAGGGCGGCACCAGCCAGGACCACCCGACCACGTCGTCCGCGTCGGCGGTGTCCAGGACCTGGCGCCCGGTGCCGAGCCGGGTCTCCAGGGCGACCCGGCCGGTCCGGAGCACGAAGAAGGCGTCGGCCGGCTCACCCTCGGCGAACAGGTAGGTCCCCGCCCGGAAGTGCACCAGCGTCGCGCACCGGGCCAGCAGCGCGAGGGCCTCCTCGTCGAGCCCGTCGAAGAACGGATGGTGCGGCAGGTACTGCTCGATCGTGAGCCGGGTCATGGCGCGTCCCTCCTGCCCCCGTCGTGTCCCCCTTGGTCGTGTCGCAGCGCCGCGACCTCGGCGGTGAGATCGATGGCGGCGGGGCACCACGTGATGCAACGGCCGCAGCCGACGCATCCCGACATCCCGAACTGGTCCTCCCAGGACCCGAGCTTGTGCGTCAGCCACTGGCGGTAACGCGCCCGGGTGGACGCCCGGACCGAGCCCCCGTGGATGTAGGAGTACTCGGCGTTGAAGCACGAGTCCCACACCCGCTCGCGCTCGACGAGGCCACCGGTGAGGTCGGTGACGTCGCGGACGTCGGTGCAGAAGCAGGTCGGGCAGACCTGGGTGCAGTTCGTGCACGCCAGGCACCGGGTGGCGACGTCGTCCCAGACCGGGCTCTCCGCCGAGGCGTACAGCAGGTCCTTGAGCCCGTCGGTGTCCAGGCGGCGGCCCATATGCTCGGCGGCCCGCGCGGCGACACCGTCGGCGGCCGCGAGGTCGTCCGGCCCGGCCACGGCCGCACCGGCGATCGGGTCGAGGTCGGCGAGCACCGCGTCGCCGCGCTCGCTGGCCACCTCCACCACGAACCGGTGGCCCAGCTCGTCGAGCACCTCGGTCATCGCGAGGTCGTACGCCGCGGCCGGTCCCGGACCCGCCCCCGGGCGGGGCCCGGTGCCCGTCGACGCGCAGAAGCAGGTGCCGCCCGGGTGGCTGCAGGTCACCGCCACCACGAACGTGTCCGCCCGGCGCAGCGCGTAGGCGGCGTCGGCGTACTGCCGGCCGGCGAGCACGACGTCCTGGATGCCGATCGCCGCCAGGTCGCACGAGCGCACGCCCAGCACTGCGACGGGGCCGTCCTCCTCGGCCGGCTCCGCGGCGACCGGGTGCATGCCGTCGTCCTCATGCCGCACCCGCCACAGCACCTCCTGCGCGGGGAAGAACAGCGGCTTGGCGGACTGGACGCTCGCGGCGTAGCCGAAGAGCAGCGCGTCGTCGCGCCGGTGCAGTCGGTAGTGTCCGGCGTCCTGCTCGTCGCCCCACCCCGCAGGCAGCTCGGCGACCGCGCGGACCGGGCCGAACCCGATCGCGCCGTCGCGCACCACCGGTCCGAGCACGCGGTAGCCCCGGGAGTGCAGGATGTCGAGCAGCGCCTGCAGCCCCTCCGTGGTCAGGATCCGGGCATCCATAGATCTCTCCTGGGGCCCACGGGCCTCGACGCCAGTCTTGTGGGCGCGTCCGGGCCGCGGCCAGGGACACAGGTCACAAGACTCGGGCCCTTTGGAGGGGCGGCCGCCGAGGGTCCGGCTCAGAGGACCCCGGACCTGGGGCGCAGGGCGGGGCAGGTGATCTTGTGCGTCGACGGGGTCCCGGTCCAGGAGCCGAGCCGCGAGGTGATCGTCAACGTCCAGTGGGTCGCGCTGAGGTCGTTGGGCACGCCGCCGGACGTCATCGAGACCGACCGCTGCGTCGAGGTGACCGTCACGTCGACGCCCGGGCCGGTCAACCGGTAGTCGTAGGTCGCCCCCGCCGGGCCCGCGTCGGTGAACGTGTCGACCTCGACGTCGACGCCCTCGGTGAAGAACGGCAGCGCACAGCGGTAGCTGCCGGTGACGTCCGTCGGGGTCTCCATCCGGTCGGTCCCGACCGTGACGGCGACGGCCTGGCGGCTCGTGAACGTCGCAGCCGCGACCGACGGCACCAGCACCAAGGCGGCCAGGACCAGCAGGACGACCGTGGCACGGCGGCCGTGGTCGAGGCGGGTCATCGGGCTGCTCCCGGGCTAGGAGATCGGTACACCGACCACGGTGCCTCGGCGTACGCAAGGACGACGTCAACCGGCCTCAAGACACCCGCAAGAAATGACATCATCGGCCCATGGAGGCCGACGCGGGGACCGCCGCCACGGCGGGCCGGGTGGCGCTCGTGGTCGAGGACGACGAGGACATCCGCGCGCTGATCGAGTTCACGCTCGCGACGCAGGGCTTCGAGGTCATCGCCGTCGGCTCCGGGCTCGAGGGCGTCGAGGCGGTCCGCGACCACCATCCCGACCTGATCACGCTCGACCTGGGCCTGCCCGGGATCGACGGCATCGAGGCCTGCCGCCGGATCCGCGAGATCAGCGACGCGTACGTCGTGATGATCACCGCCCGCGACGAGGAGATCGACCGGCTGCTCGGCCTCGAGACCGGTGCCGACGACTTCATCGCCAAGCCGTTCAGCGCACGCGAGCTCAAGGCGCGGGTCAACGCGATGTTCCGGCGCCCCCGCACCGTCGGCGGGGTGCCGGCCGTCGAGGTGACCGGCGAGGGGCCCCATGAGGTGCTGGTCCACGGGCCGCTGCGCGTCGACGTCGAGAGCCGCCGCGCGTTCCGCGACGACCAGGAGCTGGTCCTCACGCGCACCGAGTTCGACCTGCTCACCGAGCTCATGCGGGCCCCGGCGCGGGTGTGGTCGCGCGAGGCGCTGCTGCGCTCGGTCTGGGGCACCGACTGGGCCTCCGACACCCACCTCGTCGAGGTCCACGTCGGCAACCTGCGCCGCAAGCTCAGCCAGGGCATCGACCCGGGCACCCGGTTCATCCACACGGTCCGCGGCGTCGGCTACCGGATGGAGCTGCCGGCGTAGGCGCGGGTCAGGGCGTGAGGTACGCCGCGAGCGCCCGGTCGACCCGCTCGACGGCCGGCGCCAGCGCGAGGAAGGCCGCCCGTGCGGCCGCGACGTCGCGCACCCGGAGCTCCCGCTCGATCGCCGCGC
>NZ_DASWVI010000473.1:0-1929 GCF_036401255.1 Nocardioides sp.
CCAGCTGCGACGCGTTCACCGTCTGCGACGAGATGGCCGCGCGGGGCTGGTACGTCCAGCCGCAGATGTCGTACGCCGAGCACCCGCCGACCATCCACCTGTCGGTGAGCGCCGCGACCAACGCGCACGTCGAGGAGCTCCTCGCCGCGCTGGCGGAGTCGGGGGGGGCGGCCCGGGCCGCCGGGCCGGTGGCGGTGGACCCCGCGATCGCGGAGTTCATCGGCGCCCTGGACCCGACGACACTTGCCGACGAGGACTTCGACGGCCTGCTGGCGGCCGCGGGCCTGGTCGGCGGCGACCCGACAGCCGGCCTCGACCTGCCCGAGCGGATGGCGGAGGTCAACGCGATGCTCGACCTCGCGTCGGCGGCGATGCGCGAGGCGCTGCTGGTGGCGTTCCTCGACCGGCTGGCCCGGCCGACGCGTCAGCGCTCCGCGAACGCCACCACCGACGCGAGGTCGTAGTCACCGGCGTCGGTGCCGAGGCCGCGGGCGACCTGGGCGGCGGCGGCGCACCCGAGCTCGGCCGCGCCCCGCAGGTCGCGTCCCAGGGACAGGCCGCGCAGGAAGCCGGCCGAGAACGCGTCACCGCACCCGGTTGTGTCGACCACCTCGACGGCGTACGCCGGCACCTCGAGCGTCTCGTCCGCGGTCACCACGAGCGCGCCCTTGCTGCCCTGGGTCGCCGCCACGCAGCCGACCCCGGTGTCGAGCAGCGCCCGGGCGCCGTCGGCCAGGGAGCCGGCGCCGGTGAAGCCGAGCACCTGCTCGTCGTTGGGCAGCAGGTAGTCGGTGTGCGGCAGCGCATCGGCCACCCACGCCAGCATGTCGGGGTCGCCCGGAGCCAGGAGGTCCACGGACGTGGTGGCACCGAGGGAGCGCGCGTGCGCCAGCAGCCGGCCCGCGGCCTCGCCGCCGAGGAACTCCGGCCCACCGAGGTGCACGTGCGTGCAGCCCTCGAGCGCGGCCGGGTCGAGGTCGTCGAGGGTGAAGGCCCCGTTCGCGCCGATGCAGTGCCAGGCGGGACGATCGCCGTTCGGCCGCACCGGGAGCACCGACGCGGAGGTCTGGTGGTCGGGCTTGCGCACCAGCCCGCTCACGTCGACGCCCTCGTGTTCGAGCAGCGCGAGCAGCGTCGTGCCGATCGGGTCGGCACCGACGGCCCCGAAGCTCCGCACCTGCGCACCGAGCCGGCTCAGCACCACCGCCGTACCGCCCGCGGTGCCGGCCGGGGACATCCGGATCGTCTCGACCAGCTGGCCGTCGGACCCGTCGGGGATCGAGTCGATGCCGATCACGTGGGTGTCGAGGACGTGGACGCCGACGGTGGCGATCTTCATGGGCTCTCCTGGGTGACCGTGGTGACGCCGAGGCCGGCGGGGGTGGCGTAGCGCTCGAGGTAGGCGGTGACCAGCGCGATGCCCTCCTCGACCAGCGCCTCGTCGCCGTCGAGGGACTCCTCGAAGGCCAGCTGGAAGACGCGGTCGCCGACCTCGACGGCCAGCAGGGCGGCCGCGGGTGGGAGGTCGTCGCGGGCCAGCCCGGCCTCGACCGCGAAGGCCCGGAGGGTCTCGGCGATGCGGGCGTTGTGCTCGCGGCCGAACCGGTGCACGGCGAGGTTGGTGCGACCGCGCAGGTAGATCTCCACGAACGCCGGGCGGCGGTGGTAGACGCTCACGAACGCCCGCATCGTCGTGCGCACCAGGCTCGCGACCGTGAGCGTCTCGATGCCGGCGAGGTCCTCGGCGACCTGGTCGTCCATCTCGGCCATGTCGCGCTGGGCGAGCGCGAGCAGGACGTCCTCCTTGTCGGAGAAGTACTGGTACAGCGAGGCGACCGGCGCGCCCGCGGCGTCCGCGATGTCGCGGGTCGTCACCGCCGCCACGCCGCGCTCGACCACGAGCCGCGCCGCCGCGTCGAGGAGGCCCTC
>NZ_DASWVI010000474.1:0-4639 GCF_036401255.1 Nocardioides sp.
CCGTCACACGAGAGCGCCCCGATGAACCCGCAGTCGGCGAGGAAGTTGTTGCCCGGCTCGATCACGCAGAACTCGTTGCCGTCCGGGTCGGCGAGCACGACGTGGCCCTCCTCGGGCAGCTGGCCCACGTCGATGTGCCGCCCGCCGAGGGAGAGCGCCCGGGCGACCGTGCCCTCCTGGTCGGCCGGCGAGGTGCTCGTGAGGTCGAAGTGGATGCGGTTCGCGATCGTCTTGGGCCGCTCCGTCGGACGGAAGCGGATCCGGAACCCGGTGTCGTCTGCGGGCACCAGGCTGGTCGGCTCCCCGGGGTCGGGCTCCCAGCCCAGGACCCCTGACCAGAACCGGGTGAGGTCCGCGGGATCGGTGGCGTCGACGGTCAGCGCGATCAGGTCCGAGGCCATCTCGGCACGCTAGGTCGGTGCCCCCGGGAGCCGCAACGCGTTTTGGAGCCGCGTCAGGACGGCGACCGCAGCTGGTCCTCGACGTACATCGGCCGCGCGACGTACGCCGCCAGCGCGAACAGCGGCAGCGCGAGCAGCAGCAGGACCAGCAGCGGCAGGTTCCAGCCGTCGGACGCGTCGTGGATCACCCCGATCAGGAACGGGCCGACCGCGGCGACCAGATAGCCGGTGGACTGGGTGAACGCCGACAGCGCGGCCGTGCCCTGCGGGGTGCGGGCCCGCAGCCCGATGAGCGTCAGGATCAGCGGGAACGTCACCGTCCCCACACCGACGATCACCGCCCACAGCGGCGCGAGGGCGTGCGGCGCCACCATCAGGCCGATGTAGCCGACGGGGTACGCCGCGATCACCGTGAGCATCAGCCGGCGCGGGTCGGCGCTGCGCGCGAGCACGTTCGGCAGCCATAACGACAGCGGGATGCTCATCCCCGCGACGACGCCCGCGAGCAGGCCGGCCACGGTCGCCGAGTAGCCGCTGTCGCGCCACAGCTGGGCGAACCAGCCGAAGATCACGTACGCCTGCAGCGACTGGAGCCCGAAGAACAGCGCCATCGCGACCCCCAGGGGCGTGCGCGCGACGTCGCCGTACCGGATCGACCGCGGCGCCGTCTCGAGGTGCCGGTCGTGCGCGATCAGCGACAGCCAGGGGGCCGCGGCCAGCACCGCGAGGACCGCCCAGGCGCCCAGGCCCCAGCGCCAGCCGCCGAACGCGTCGGAGATCGGCACGGTCAGCACCAGCGCGGCGGTCAGCCCGACCGACAGCGCGGTCGTGTAGATCGCGGTGACCCGCCCGATGTGGTCGGGGAAGTGCAGCTTGACCAGCGACGGCAGCAGCACGTTCGCCATCGCCATCCCGCCGAGCGCCACCAGTGAGAGCAGCAGGAACAGCGTCTCCTGGTCGGTGAGCACCCGGCCGACGAGGCCGGCGATCGCGGCGAGGATCGCCAGCAGCGTCACCCGGTGGATGCCGATCACGTGCGCGGCGGCGGGTGCGAGCGCGCCGAACACCGCGAACGCGATCACCGGCAGCGAGGTGAGCAGCCCGGCGGTCGCGCCGGACATCGAGAACGTGTCGCGCACCTCCGCGAGCACCGGCCCCACGCTGACGGCGGTCGGCCGGAGGTTGAACGACAACAGGACCAGACCGACCAGGACCAGGACGGCCGTACGACGCTCGGAGGTGCTCACTCGGGCGATGCTCTCACCCGGGTCCGCACCGACCTCTGGGGGTGGCCGTTGGCAAGATGGCGACCATGCGACAGGTGAGCGACGCCGAGCGGCGAGCCCGGCTGGCGCGGCGCCACGCGCTCGCGCCCGACCACCGGGTGGCCAGCCCCGAGGCCGCGACGTACGCCATGACCGTGCTGCACGCCACCGAGGCGCCCACGGTCTACCTCTCCCTGTGGGCCCGCGTCGACGCCCTGACCATCGACGACGTCGACCGCGCGCTCTACGACGACCGCACCCTGGTCAAGCAGCTGGCGATGCGGCGCACCCTGTTCGTGTTCCCGCGCGACCTGCTGCCGGCCGCCTGGGGGAGCGCGTCCGCCCGGGTCGCCGCCATGCACCAGGCACAGCTGGCCAAGGTGGTCGAGCAGGCCGGCCTCGCCACCGACGGCGCGGCGTGGCTCGCCACCGCGCGGGCCGCGGTCCTCGCCCATCTCGCGGGAGGTGCCGAGCTGTCGGCCCAGCAGCTGCGCGAGGAGGTGCCGGAGCTCGCGGGCCGCCTCGACATCGGCAAGGGCAAGTACGCCGCCAACGTCTCCGTTGCCCCACGCGTCCTCACCCAGCTGGCCGTGGAGGGCCTCCTGGTGCGCGGCCACAACGCCGGCCACTGGCGCACCGCACGCCCGCGGTGGACGCTGACCCGGACCTGGCTCGACGAGGTCCCCGCGCCCGCCAAGGAGCGCGAGGGCTACGCCGAGCTGGTCCGCCGCTGGCTCACCACGTTCGGTCCCGGCACCGAGGCCGACCTGGCCTGGTGGCTGGGGGCCACCAAGGGTGCGGTCCGGGCGGCCCTCGCCGACCTCGGGGCTGTCGAGGTCGGGCTCGCGGACGCAGGCACCGGCTGGGTGCTGCCCGACGACCCGCTGCTCGAGGCCCCCGAGCCGCCGGTGGAGCCGTGGGCGGCGCTGCTGCCGGTGCTCGACCCGACCGTGATGGGCTGGAAGGAGCGGTCCTTCTTCCTCGGCCCCCACGCCCCGGCGCTGTTCGACACCAACGGCAACGCGGGCACGACCGCCTGGTGGGACGGCCGCGTGGTCGGCTGCTGGGCGCAGGATCCCGACGGCGTCGTGGTGCTCAACCTGCTCGAGGACGTCGCCGAGGCCGGGCGCCGGGCCCTGGTGGCCGAGGCGGAGCGGCTCACGGCATGGCTCGACGGTCACCGGGTGAGCACGGTGTACCCCTCGCCCGCGATGAAGCAGGCGCTGGCCCCGTAGCCTTGACCGGTGCCCGAGCAGCCCGAGCAGCAAGCCCCGCCCGTCCAGCGCCTGCGGATCCGCTACGCCAAGCGCGGCCGGCTGCGGTTCACCAGCCATCGTGACTTCAGCCGCGCGTTCGAGCGCGCGATCTTCCGGGCCCGGGTGCCGATGGCCTACTCCTCGGGCTTCAACCCGCACCCGCGGATCTCGTACGCCGGCGCCGCGCCCACCGGGTCCGCGAGCGAGGCCGAGTACCTCGAGATCGGGCTGGCCGAGGCCCAGGACCCGGCAGCGGTGCGGGCCGCCCTGGAGGAGGCGCTTCCCGACGGGCTCGACGTGATCGAGGTCGTCGAGTCCGCGGGCGGCGCACTGGCCGACCGGCTGGAGGCCAGCCACTGGCTGGTCGACCTCGAGGCCACACCCGAGGCGAGCGCCACCGCGGTCGAGGCGTTCCTGGCGGCCGAGGAGGTGCTCGTGCAGCGGATGACCAAGAAGGGGCTGCGGGAGTTCGACTGCCGGGCGGCGGTCGTCCGGTTGGCGGCCGAGCCTCGGGACGCCGGTTCGCGGCTGGACCTGGTGCTCCGCCACGGCGTCCCCTCGGTGCGACCCGACGACGTGCTGGCCGGCCTGGCGGCGGCCGGCGGGCTCGAGACCGAGGGCGCGCCGCTGCTGACGCGGCTCGCACAGGGGCCGCTCGACCCCGCCACCGGCGAGATCGGCGACCCGCTGCGCGGCTGAGGGTGCCGGCCCCCTCGACGAGGTGTGCGATACTCGCAGTGATCGCCCGGGCAACCGCCCGAACGATCCGACGACGTTCTCGCCGCCCCAACCCAGGGTCGGCACGCTGGCTGGACGTTCGTCCCACCAGACCGCGACGCGGCCCGGTAGGTCGGTGACAGAGACCCACCGCGAGCCTTCGGGCACAGGCCATGCGACCGCGGCAGGCGGGTCGACGTGCACCGGTGACGCACCGCGGAGGGTGTCGCCGCCACACGACAGGCTTTGCGTCGTCGGCCCTGAACACCCGGGTGGACGACGTCGGACTCGCCCGGGCGCACGGCGCCGGGGCCTAGGAGCACACACCATGCCCGACGATCTCCAGGCCGGGACGGACACTCCCGCCACCGCGCCCGAACCCACCGCCGAAGCCACCGCCGACAAGCCGGCGAAGAAGGCGGCGGCCAAGAAGGCCGCGACCAAGAAGACGGCGGTGAAGAAGACGGCGACCAAGAAGACGGCGGCGAAGAAGACCGCCGCGCCGGCCGACGAGCCGGCGCTCGACGCCCCGCTGCTGGACGCACCCGCTGACATCCCCACGGACGAGCCGGCCCCGACGCCCGTGAAGAAGGCGACCGCCAAGAAGGCCGCCAAGAAGGCCCCGGCGAAGAAGGCCGCCGCCAAGAAGACCGCGACGAAGGCGGCTCCCGAGCCGGTGCCCGCGGAGGAGTCCGCGTCGGCCCCACACGGCGACCCCCTGCTCGAGGCCGGGGACGCCCCGGGCGCTCCGGCCGTGCTGTTCCAGGCCCCCGAACCGGCCGCCAAGCCGGCCAAGAAGGCGGCCAAGAAGGCGGCGGCGAAGAAGACCACGGCCAAGAAGACCACGGCCAAGAAGACCACCAAGAAGGCCGCCGCCGAGGCGCCGGCCGAGGCCGACGAGC
The DNA here is from genome assembly GCF_036401255.1 of Nocardioides sp. GTDB lineage: Bacteria > Actinomycetota > Actinomycetes > Propionibacteriales > Nocardioidaceae > Nocardioides. The sequence goes on from NZ_DASWVI010000474.1 coordinate 4,542, forward strand.
AGGCCGCTCCGGTCGACGCGACCGAGGAGCCCGCCGACCAGACCGAGCAGACCGCCGCCCCCGAGGGCGCCGAGAGCGCTGAGACGGAGCCGGGTGAG
>NZ_DASWVI010000475.1:0-29053 GCF_036401255.1 Nocardioides sp.
CCGACTCGGCCACATTCTCGGGGAAACTGGCGCCGACTCGGCGTGGATCAGGTCAGCGACCGTGGACCAGGGCGGTGCGCAGGTCCTTGTTGAGCTGGGAGATCACGTCCAGCGGGATCTCCTTGGGGCAGGCCGCGGTGCACTCGCCGATGTTGGTGCAACCGCCGAAGCCCTCGTGGTCGTGCTGGGCGACCATGTCGACCACGCGCGAGTAGCGCTCCGGCTGGCCCTGCGGGAGCTCGCCGAGGTGGGTGATCTTCGCGCCGAGGAACAGCGACGCCGACCCGTTCGGGCAGGCCGCGACGCAGGCGCCGCAGCCGATGCAGGCCGCGACGTTGAAGGCGCGCAGCGCCTTGTCCCGCGCCACGGGGGCCGAGTTCGCCTCGGGGGCGGACCCGGTGTTGGCGGAGATGAAGCCACCCGCCTGGATGATCCGGTCGAGCGCACCGCGGTCGACGACCAGGTCCTTGAGCACCGGGAACGCGTCCGCGCGCCACGGCTCGACGACGATCTCGTCACCGTCCTTGAAGGAGCGCATGTGCAGCTGGCAGGTCGTCGTGACCTCCGGGCCGTGGGCCTGCCCGTTGATCATCACGCCGCACATGCCGCAGATGCCCTCGCGACAGTCGGAGTCGAAGGCGACCGGGTCCTCGCCGCGGTCGTTCAGCTGCTCGTTGAGGACATCGAGCATCTCGAGGAACGACATGTCCTCGGAGACCTGGTCGAGCTCGTAGGTCTGCATCGCGCCCGGGGACGCGGCGTCCGGCTGCCGCCAGATCTTCAGGGTCACCTTCATTACTTGTAACTCCGCTGCTTCATCTCGATGGCCGTGTAGAGGAGGTCTTCCTTGTGCAGGACGGGCTGCGCGCCGTCACCGGCGAACTCCCAGGCAGCGACGTAGGCGAACTCGTCGTCGTGGCGAAGTGCCTCGCCGTCCTCGGTCTGGGACTCGGCGCGGAAGTGGCCGCCGCAGGACTCGCGACGGTTGAGCGCGTCGATGCACATGAGCTCACCGAGCTCGAAGAAGTCGGCCACGCGACCGGCCTTCTCCAGGGACTGGTTCAGGCTGTCGGCGGTGCCGAGCACCTTGACGTTGCGCCAGAAGTCCTCGCGCAGGCTGCGGATCAGGTCGATCGCCTTCTTCAGCCCGTCCTCGGTGCGCTCCATCCCGCAGTACTCCCACATGATGTTGCCGAGCTCGCGGTGGTAGGAGTCGACGCTGCGGGTGCCGTTGGTGCTCAGGAACGTGGCGACCCGGTCCTCGACCGACTTCTTCGCCTCGGCGACCGCCGGGTGGTCCTCGCCGATCGCCTCGAACGGCCCGTCGGCGAGATACTCGCGGATCGTGTTCGGCAGCACGAAGTACCCGTCGGCCAGACCCTGCATCAGCGCCGAGGCGCCGAGGCGGTTGGCCCCGTGGTCGGAGAAGTTGGCCTCACCGGTGACGAACAGGCCCGGGATCGTGGCCTGCAGGTCGTAGTCGACCCAGAGCCCGCCCATCGTGTAGTGCACGGCCGGGTAGATCCGCATCGGGACCTGGTAGGGGTTCTCACCCGTGATCCGCTCGTACATGTCGAAGAGGTTGCCGTACTTCTCCCGCACCGCGTCCTCGCCCAGGCGGGCGATCGAGTCCGCGAAGTCGAGGTAGACGCCACGGCGGACGCCGTCGACCTCGGGCCCCACGCCGCGACCCTCGTCGCAGACGTTCTTGGCGCCGCGCGAGGCGATGTCGCGGGGGACCAGGTTGCCGAACGAGGGATAGATCCGCTCCAGGTAGTAGTCGCGGTCCTCCTCGGGGATCTGGCGCGGGTCCTTGTCGCAGTCGGCCTTGTTCTTCGGCACCCAGATCCGGCCGTCGTTGCGCAGCGACTCCGACATCAGCGTCAGCTTCGACTGGTGCGAGCCCGAGACCGGGATGCAGGTCGGGTGGATCTGCGTGTAGCACGGGTTGGCGAAGTAGGCGCCCTTGCGGTGCGCGCGCCACGTGGCGGTGACGTTGGAGCCCATCGCGTTCGTCGAGAGGTAGAAGACGTTGCCGTAGCCACCGCTGGCGAGCACGACCACGTCGGCGAGGTGGGTCTCGATCTCGCCCGTCACCATGTTGCGGGCGATGATGCCGCGGGCTCGGCCGTCGGCGACGATCAGCTCGAGCATCTCGTGGCGGGTGTACTCCGTCACCGTGCCCGCCGCGACCTGGCGCTCCATCGCCTGGTAGGCGCCGATCAGCAGCTGCTGGCCGGTCTGGCCGCGGGCGTAGAACGTGCGGGAGACCTGCACGCCGCCGAACGAGCGGTTGTCGAGGAGGCCGCCGTACTCGCGCGCGAACGGGACGCCCTGCGCGACGCACTGGTCGATGATGTTGGCGCTGACCTCGGCCAGGCGGTAGACGTTCGACTCCCGGGAGCGGTAGTCGCCGCCCTTGACCGTGTCGTAGAAGAGGCGGTGGACCGAGTCGCCGTCCTCCTTGTAGTTCTTCGCCGCGTTGATGCCGCCCTGGGCCGCGATGGAGTGCGCGCGCCGCGGGGAGTCCTGGTAGCAGAACGACTTCACGTTGTAGCCGGCCTCGCCGAGCGTGGCCGCGGCGGCGCCGCCGGCCAGGCCGGTGCCGACGATGATGATCGACAGCTTGCGCCGGTTGGCCGGGTTGACCAGACGGTTGTCGAACTTGCGGTTGGTCCAGCGGTCCTTGATCGGGCCGGTCGGGGTCCGCGGGTCGACCAGCGGCTCACCGGCCGTGTAGTAGCCACGGGCGTCGTCGGACACCTGCACCGACGGCTGGTTCGTCGGGGTGCTGTGGGAGGGGTCGAGGGTGGATGCCATGAACACGACTCCTTAGTCGATGACGCCGAAGAGGACGAACAGGGGCACCAGAGAGAAGCCGCCTGCGATGACGATCGCGACCACCCAGCCGGCGATCTTGGCGCGGGTCCGCGCCGCCGCGGTGCTGGTCCAGCCGAGCGTCTGCAGCGAGCTCCACGTGCCGTGGTGCAGGTGCAGGCCGAGCGCGGCCATCGCGACCAGGTAGAGGATCGTCATCCACCACTCCTGGAAGGAGTCGACCACCAGGTTGTACGGGTCGTTGGTCGCGCCGCCGGCCGGGTTGATCTTCACGATCGTGAAGTGGAGCAGGTGCCACACGACGAACAGCAGGAGCGTGATGCCGCCCCAGCGCATGGTGCGCGAGGAGAAGCTCGAGCCGCGGTTCTTCTTGGCGACGTACTTGCTCCGGCGTGCGGTCCCGGCCCGGTGCCAGAGCGCCAGCGCGCTGTACACGTGCGCCACGAGCGCCACGATCAGCCCGAGGCGGAGGATCCACAGCAGGCCCTCGCGCGGCAGGATCGGCTCGCCGAAGGTGCGCAGGTGCTCGGCGTACTCGTTGTACGTGTCATGGCCGCCGAAGGCCTTGAGGTTGCCGTACATGTGCACGAGCACGAAGGCGATGAACAGGAGGCCGCTCACGGCCATGAGAATCTTCAGGGCGATCGTCGAGCGCGATGCTCGAGCCCCCTTGACCAAGGTCGTCGTTGCCACGTTGCGACACGCTACCGGTCATACTCACCGGTAGCCTTCACGAGGTGTGTGACATAGGCCCGAGTTACCTCGAAGTCAGGACCTTTGACCTCGACAACGGGTCGGTCAGCGGTTCTGCCACCGGGACGTAGTGCCGGGTCACCAGCTCGTCGACGGCGATGTCCCAGCTGCGCGTCGCCAGCTCCCGCGCCCGCACGCCGAGCAGCGCCCGGTGCCGGTCGCCGGCGACCGCGGCGACGGCGGCGGTCAGCCCGTTCTCGTCGGTGGGGTCGTAGAGCAGTCCGGTCTCGAGGCTGCGCACCACGTCCGGGGCCCCGCCGGCGCGCGGCGCCACGACCGGTACGCCGGAGGCGGCCGCCTCGCGCAGCGCGTGACAGCAGGTCTCGTGCTCGCCGGGATGCACCAGGACGTCCAGGCTCGGCAGCACCGACGTCAGGTCGCCGGTGCCGAGCTCGCCGGTGAACTTCGCGCCGGGCAGCCGCGCCTCGAGCCAGGCGCGCTGCGGGCCGTCGCCGACGATCACGGGCCGGATGCCGGGCACCCGGGCGAGCGCGGCGAGCCGGCGTACGTCGTGGCGCTTGCGGAGGCTGCCGACGTAGCCGACGACGACCAGCGGACCCGAGCGCGAGCGGGTCCGCGCCCACCGGTCGTGCAGCCACCGGTCGCGCAGCGCCGGGGTGAACGCGGCCGTGTCGGTGCCGGGCACCCACAGGTGCGCCTCGACGCCGAACTCGGCGACCCGGCCGAGCATCCAGCGCGACGTCACCAGCACCCGCTCGCTGCGCTCGGCCACCCGGGTGCGCCAGTAGTCGGCGGTGACGTCGAGCAGCGCGGACTGCTCGACGACGAGCGCCGGGATGCCGAGCCGGCGCGCGTGCTTGAGCGCCTTGCGCCCGACGGCGGCGGGAGAGGTCACGTGCACCAGGTCGGGTCCGAACCGCTCCAGGGCCGCGCGGACCTGCGCACCCGGTCGCTCCAGCGGCCGGATCCGGGCCACCTCGCTCCCGCCGTACGACGCGAGGCCGGGGCCCGGGGCGACCACGAGCACCTCGTGGCCGGCGCGCACCAACCGGTCGGCGACGGCCTTGACGGTGGTGGTCGTGCCGTCCACCGCGGGGAAGAACGTCTCGGTCACCAGGGCGATCCGCATGGCCTCACGGTGACCCGGCGGGGTGTCGCACACGCTGCGTCTGAGTGGATGTCGCGTGAACCACCGGGACGTGCCACGCTGCCGGCGCACACTGCCGGTTCGCACTGGCGGGGGGATGTCGGCGGCCGGTGCTTGGCTGGTCTCGTGACGGAGCCGGAGGTGGTCATGACGGTCGACGAGGCCGGGCGCAGCCACCTGAGCATCACCGCCTCCGGGCCGGAGCTGGCGCGGTTCCACGCGCTGCTGCGCGAGGAGGCGGCCAAGCTCGCGGCACTCGGCGACCGCAGCCCGCTGCCCCAGCGGATGGCCCGGGCGCTCGGCGTGATCGCCGACCGGCAGGCCGCGCTCGACCGCTCCGCGGCGTCCCAGCCGAGCTGGTGGCAGATCCTCGAGGGTTGAGCAGAAGGTCCCCACGGTGCGGGCCCTGCGCCCGATGCCGCCACGCGTGCGCGGAGTGATGATGGAGCATGAGGGCAACTTCCGGTGTGCGCACGCAGATCGTGCGCCTGACGATCGGCTCGTTCTCGGTCGCCGCGCTGCTCGGTGTCGTCGCGCTGCTCAGCGGCGGCGCGTTCGGGCGCACCGAGGGTCGTGTGCTGCTCACGACGCTGCTGGTGGGCATCGCCAGCGTCGCGGTGCTCTGCTATCTCGCCACGGCCGGTACGCCGGCCCAGGCGGTCGGCGTCGCCGGGGGCGTGGTGATCGTGGTCCCGGTCGTGACCGCGCTCGTGCAGATCTGGTCCGACCTCGGGCCGGACGCCTCCGACCTGGTCGGGCGCACGTTCGGTGTCGGGACCGTCGTGGCGGCGACACTGGCCCAGGCCAGCCTGTTGCTCGCGCTCGGTGGCCGCGCGCGCCCGGGCGTCCGCGCGCTGCTGGGCGCGACGCTGGCGATGGCCGCGGTCCTGGCGGTCGCCCTGTCGGTGATCATCGCCGCCCAGGACGACCCACCGTCGGTCGTGCTCCGCGGCCTGGGCGTGGTCGCGATCCTCGACGTGCTGGGCACGGTCGTGGTCTCGGCGTTGAGCCGCTTCGGTCCGCACCCGGGCGCCGCGTCGGTGGCGGTGCCCGCCGATCTCGTCGCGCGGGTCGACGCGCACCGGGGCACGCGGTCGCGCGAGGACGTCGTGCGGGAGGCGATCGAGGGCTGGTTGGGAGGTCGCTGAGCCGGGGCGACGGGCGGGACCGACCTTCGGCCCGCGGGTGCGGGACCTAGGTCGTGACCTGCTCTCGAAAACGTCACATGGCGTGGCAACCCGATGTACGCGCCGCCTATCGTTCGGATCATGAGTGTCGAAGGCGGTGTCGCAGGCGGGCTCGACGAGCCCGCGCAGCTCGAACCAGAACCGGGGTCGCTCGACCTCGCGTCCCCGGAGGACGACTGGACGCTCGCCGACTGGGAGAAGGGCGCCGCGGCGGTCCTGCGCAAGGCGCGCCGACTCGGCGACGACGACGCCGACGACCTCGTCTGGGCGAAGCTGACGCGCACCACGCTCGACGGCATCGGCGTCACTCCGCTCGGCACCCGCGCCCTGCTCGACGAGGTGCAGACCGCCGGCCGGCCGGCGCGACAGGGCGACTGGGACGTCCGCGCGCAGGTCGACGGCGCCGACCCGAAGCTCGCCAACGAGGAGCTCCTCGCCGACCTCGAAGGCGGCGTCACGTCGCTGTGGCTGCGCGGCGGCGCCGAGCTCGGCACGCTCCTGGAGGGCGTGCAGCTGGACCTCGCACCGGTCGTGCTCGACGGCGTCGAGCCCACGGCCTTCCTCGCGTACGCCGAGGGTCGCCAGCTGCACCCGGGCACCAACCTGGGCGTCCCGGCCGCCGAGGCCACCGCCGAGCTGGCGGGCACCGCACTCGATCGCGGCGTCCTCGGCTTCGTCGTGGACGCGACGTCGGTCCACGACCGCGGCGCCTCGGACGTCCAGGAGCTCGGGTGGTCGCTGGCCGCGGGCGCGGCGTACCTGCGCGCGCTCACCGACGCCGGCATCACCGTCGCGGACGCGGCCCGCCTCGTCGAGTTCCGCTATGCCGCCACCGACGAGCAGTTCCTCACGATCGCCAAGCTCCGCGCGGCCCGCCGGCTGTGGGCCCGGGTGCTCGAGCTCAGCGGCTCCGCCGACGTCCCGCAGCGCCAGCACGTGGTCACCAGCCGCCCGATGATGACGCGCTACGACCCCTACGTGAACATGCTGCGGACCACGGTGGCCGCCTTCGCCGCCGGCGTCGGCGGCGCCGACGCCGTCACGGTGCTGCCCTTCGACAGCCCGCTGGGTCGTCCCGAGCAGTTCGGCCGCCGGATCGCGCGCAACACCTCCCACCTGCTCATCGACGAGGCGCACGTCGCGCACGTCGCGGACCCCGCCGGGGGCGCCTACGCCGTCGAGAAGCTGACCGACGACCTCGCGCTCGCCGCCTGGGACCTGTTCGGCCGGCTCGACGACGGGCCCGACAGCGACCGGGTGCTGGACGAGGCGATCGCCGAGACGGTCGCGAAGCGGGAGGCCGAGATCGCGCGGCGCAAGCGCCCGATCACCGGGCTCAGCGAGTTCCCGAACGCCGCCGAGGTGCTGCCCGAGCGGGCGGCGTACGACGGCTGGGCGGGCGTGCGTGCCTACGGCGCCGCGTTCGAGGCGCTGCGCGACGACCCGGCGCCCGCGCCGGTGTTCCTCGCCACGCTGGGCACGATCGCCACCCACACCGCGCGGGCGACCTTCGCGACGAACCTGTTCGCCGCGGGTGGCATCGCGGTCGAGGTCGCCGGTCCCACCGCCGATCCCGGCGAGGTGGTCGCGGCCTACTCCGGCCAGCGCGTCGTCTGCCTGGCCGGGGCCGACCCGACGTACGCCGAGTGGGGCGCCGAGGCCGCCACCGCACTGCGCGAGGCCGGTGCCCAGCACGTGATCATCGCCGGCAAGCCCACCGCGCTGGCCGACGCCGCGAGCGTCGACGACGCCTGCGCGCTCGGGGTCGACGCCTTGGACTTCCTGACCCGGACGAGGCTTGTCCTGAGTTCGCGAGGTACGAGCGTTATCGAAGGGGAGAAGCTGTCGTGACCGTCCCGAAGACCTTCCGCGGGCTGCCGCTGACCGGTGGCGCCGCGGGCGCCGCCGACGAGGGGAGCGGCCGCACCTGGCTGGCGCCCGAGGGCATCGAGATCAAGGGCCTCTACACCCCGGCCGACGTCGACGGCCTCGACGCGCTGGACACGCTGCCGGGCCTGAGCCCGTTCCTGCGTGGCCCCTACCCGACGATGTACACGACCCAGCCGTGGACGATCCGGCAGTACGCCGGGTTCTCGACCGCGGAGGAGTCCAACGCGTTCTACCGCCGCAACCTCGCGGCCGGGCAGAAGGGCCTCAGCGTCGCGTTCGACCTCGCCACCCACCGCGGCTACGACTCCGACCACCCGCGGGTGCGCGGCGACGTCGGCATGGCCGGGGTGGCGATCGACTCGATCTACGACGCCCGCACGCTGTTCGACGGGATCCCGCTGGACGCGATGTCGGTCTCGATGACGATGAACGGCGCGGTGCTGCCGATCATGGCGATGTACATCGCGGCGGCCGAGGAGCAGGGGGTGAAGCCGGAACAGCTCGCGGGGACCATCCAGAACGACATCCTCAAGGAGTTCATGGTCCGCAACACCTACATCTACCCGCCGGCCCCGAGCATGCGGATCATCAGCGACATCTTCCAGTACACCGCCGAGCGGATGCCGCGCTTCAACTCGATCTCGATCTCCGGCTACCACATGCAGGAGGCCGGGGCGACCAACGACCTCGAGCTCGCCTACACCCTCGCCGACGGCGTCGAGTACATCCGCGCCGGCCTCGAGGCCGGGCTGGACATCGACCGGTTCGCCCCGCGGCTGTCGTTCTTCTGGGCGATCGGCATGAACTTCTTCATGGAGGTCGCCAAGATGCGCGCGGCCCGCGCCCTGTGGGCCCGGCTCGTGCGCCAGTTCGACCCGAAGAACCCCAAGTCGCTCAGCCTGCGCACCCACAGCCAGACCTCGGGCTGGTCGCTGACCGCCCAGGACGTGTTCAACAACGTGGGCCGCACCTGCATCGAGGCGATGGCCGCGACCCAGGGGCACACCCAGTCGCTGCACACCAACGCGCTCGACGAGGCGATCGCGCTGCCCACGGACTTCTCGGCCCGCATCGCGCGCAACACCCAGCTGCTGTTGCAGCAGGAGAGCGGCACCACGGGCACCATCGACCCCTGGGCGGGCTCCTACTACGTCGAGCGGCTGACCCACGACCTCGCCGAGCGGGCGTGGGCGCACATCCTCGAGGCCGAGCAGGCCGGCGGCATGGCCGCCGCGATCGAGCAGGGCATCCCGAAGATGCGCATCGAGGAGGCCGCGGCCCGCACCCAGGCGCGCATCGACTCCGGAGCCCAGAAGGTCATCGGCGTCAACACCTACCGGCTGGCCGCCGAGGACAAGCTCGACGTGCTCAAGGTCGACAACGACGACGTCTACCGCCAGCAGATCGCCAAGCTCGAGCGGCTGCGCGCCGAGCGCGACGACCACGAGGTCGAGCGCACCCTCGAGGCGCTCACGAACGCCGCGGAGCGCGGCAAGTCGAGCACCCTCGACGGCAACCTGCTCGCGCTCGCCGTCGACGCCGCGCGGGCCAAGGCCACGGTGGGGGAGATCTCCGCCGCGCTGGAGAAGGTCTACGGCCGCCACCAGGCGGTGATCCGTACGATCAGCGGCGTGTTCAGGGACGAGTCCGCCGAGGCCGGCAGCGCGCTGGTGCAGCAGGTCATCGACGCCACCGAGGAGTTCGAGGAGGCCGAGGGCCGCCGGCCGCGCATCCTGATCGCGAAGATGGGCCAGGACGGCCACGACCGCGGCCAGAAGGTCGTGGTCAGCGCGTTCGCGGACATGGGCTTCGACGTCGACGTGGGGCCGCTGTTCTCCACGCCGGAGGAGGTCGCGCAGCAGGCGGTGGACGCCGACGTGCACATCGTCGGGGTCTCCTCGCTCGCGGCGGGCCACCTCACGCTGCTGCCCGCGCTCAAGCAGGCGCTGGCCGACCAGGGCCGACCCGACATCATGATCGTGATCGGTGGCGTGATCCCGCCCGACGACGTACCCACGCTCCTCGAGATGGGTGCCGCCGCGGTGTTCCTGCCCGGCACGGTCATCGCGGAGTCCGCGCTCGACCTGCTGGCCCGGCTGCGCGAGCAGCTCGGCCACTGATGCCGGACGTCCCGGGCCTCGTCGAGGGCATCCGCGGCGGCAGGCGCGCCGCGGTGTCCCAGGCGATCACCCTGGTCGAGTCGACGCGGCCACAGCACCGGGCGCAGGCGCGCGAGCTGCTCACCGAGCTCGCCGCCGGCGCCGGCGCCGCCGTGCGCGTCGGGATCTCCGGCGTCCCCGGCGTCGGGAAGTCGACGTTCATCGAGGCGCTGGGCACCCGGCTGACCGACAGCGGCCACCGGGTCGGCGTGCTCGCCGTCGACCCGAGCTCGGTGCGCACCGGAGGGTCGGTGCTGGGCGACAAGACCCGGATGGCGCGCCTGTCGCAGGATCCGCGCGCGTTCATCCGGCCGTCCCCGTCCGCGGGCACCCTCGGCGGCGTGGCCCGCGCGACCGTGCAGGCGATGGCGGTGCTCGAGGGCGCCGGGTACGACGTGATCCTGGTCGAGACCGTCGGCGTCGGCCAGTCCGAGGTGACGGTCGCGGGCATGGTCGACACGTTCTTGTTCCTCACCCTGGCCCGCACCGGCGACCAGCTCCAGGGGATCAAGAAGGGGATCTTGGAGATCGCCGACGTGATCGCGGTCAACAAGGCCGACGGCGACCGGCAGCAGGAGGCCCGGGTGGCGGCCCGTGACCTCGCCGGCGCGCTCCGGCTGGTGCGCGGGCACGACGAGTGGGCGCCGCCCGTCGTCACCTGCTCCGCGCTCGACGACGTCGGCGTCGCGGACGTGTGGGACCGGGTGCTCTCGCACCGCGACCACCTCGGCGAGGCCGGTCTGGCGCGCAAGCGCGCCCACCAGCAGCTCGACTTCACCTGGGCGTTGGTCCGCGACGAGCTCGAGCAGCGGCTGCGGCACTCGCCGGGGGTCAAGGCGATCCGGGCGGAGGTCCGCGACGCGGTGCTCGCGGGCGACCTGCCCGCGACCGTGGCGGCCGACCGGATCCTCGCGGCGTTCGACGACGGGCGCTGACGTCCGGCGAGCGCGGTGAACCCGTGGTGAACTAACCTCGACCTGATGCCCGAGCCGCCGTTCCCACAGTCACCCACCGACACGCTGGTCGAGTCCGTCGTCGACGGTGCCGCCGAGGAGCTCATCCGGCTGCGCCGCGACCTGCACGCCCACCCGGAGCTGTCCTGGCGGGAGCTGCGGACCACGGCGCTGGTGAGCGCGCGGCTGCGTCGGACCGGCTGGCGGGTCAGCGAGCTGCCGCGCAGCGGCCTGGTCGCCGAGATCGGCGACCACGGTCCGGTGGTCGCCCTGCGAGCGGACCTCGACGCCCTCCCGGTGCCGGACCTCACCGACGACCCCTGGGCGAGCACGGTCGAGGGGGTCGCCCACGCCTGCGGCCACGACGTCCACACGTCCGCGCTGGTGGGCGCCGCGGTCGCGATCGCGTCGGTGCACGAGCGCGGGCTGCTCCCCGGCCGGGTGCGGCTGCTGTTCCAGCCGGCCGAGGAGGTGATGCCGGGGGGAGCGCTGTCGCTGATCGAGCTCGGGGCCCTCGACGGCGTCGAGCAGCTCTTCGGCCTGCACTGCGACCCGACGCTCGACGTCGGCCGCGTGGGGCTGCGCGAGGGGCCGATCACCGGGGCCGCCGACCACGTCGAGGTGACGCTCACCGGATCCGGTGGCCACACCTCGCGGCCGCACCTGACCGAGGACCTGACCTACGCGCTCGGCAAGGTCGTCACCGAGCTGCCGTCGATCCTCTCGCGGCGCCTGGACCCGCGCGCCGGCGTGAGCGTCGTCTGGGGGATCGTGCGCGCCGGCTCGGCGCACAACGTCATCCCCGCGACCGGCAAGGTCGGGGGGACCGTGCGCATGCTCGACGCGATCGCCTGGTCCGAGGCGGAGAAGCTGGTGCCGGTCCTGGTCGAGCAGATCGTCGCGCCGTACGGCGTCACCGCGCAGGTCGACTACCAGCGCGGCGTGCCCCCGGTGGTCAACGACGTGGAGTCGATCGTGATCCTCGGCCAGGCCGTCGAGCGGATGCTCGGGCCCGCCGGGCACGTGCCCACCCAGCAGAGCCTCGGCGGCGAGGACTTCGGCTGGTACCTCGACCGCGTGCCCGGCGCGATGGGCCGACTCGGCACCCGCACGCCCGACGGCCCGACCTACGACCTGCACCAGGGCAACCTGCGGGTGGACGACCGCGCCGTCGCCATGGGCGCCAAGGTGCTGGCGAGCGCGGCGATCGCCGCGCTCGCCCCCGAGGGTCAGCCCTTGATGTAAGGCACGCCGTCCGCTGCCGGCGCCCGCGACTTCCCGACGAGCCCGGCCACGGCGAAGATCGTCACGACGTAGGGCAGCATCAGCATGAACTGGCTCGGTACCGGAGAGCCGATGACCGACAGCACGCCCTGCAGGTTCGAGGCGAACCCGAACAGCAGCGCGGCCAGCGTGGCGCGGATCGGGTCCCACTTCCCGAAGATCACGGCCGCGAGCGCGATGTAGCCCGCGCCGCCGGTCATCTCACGGTTGAACTGGGGCACCGAGACCAGGGTGTAGAACGCACCACCCATGCCGGCGATCGCTCCCGCGAGGATGATCGTGCGGTAGCGGGTGCGGTTGACCTTGATGCCGACCGTGTCGGCCGCGGTCGGGTGCTCGCCGACGGCGCGGACCCGCAGGCCCCACCGGGTGCGGTACAGCGCCCAGGTCACCAGCGCCACGACGACGTACAGGATGTAGACGACGACGGTCTGGCGGAACAGGATCGGGCCGATCAGCGGGATGCCACCGAGCACCGGGATGTCGATCTTGTCGAAGCGCGGCGGGTTGTTGAGCGACTCGGCGTTGGGAGCCAGGACCTGGCTGAACATGAAGCTCGTCAGGCCGATGATCAGCACGTTGAGCACCACGCCGACGATGACCTGGTCGACGAAGTAGCTGATCGCGAACAGGCCCAGCAGCAGTGCGACCAGCATGCCGGCCCCCATCGCGGCCAGCAGACCGAACCACGTGGTGCCGGTCATCGAGCCGACGACCGCCGCCGCGAACGCGCCCGCGAGCAGCTGCCCGTCAATCGCGATGTTGACGACGCCCGAGCGCTCGCCGAGCACGCCGCCGAGGGCGCCGAACACCAGGGGCACGGCGAGTGCGAGCGACCCCGCGAGCAGCCCGATGACGGGGATCGTCGCGCCGGCGGCGGCCCAGGTGAGGAAGCCGATCATCCAGCCGACCGCGAAGACCACCACCAGCCACAACGGCGTACGACGCTCCTTGAGCAGCAGGCTCGCGGAGGCGGCGGTGCACAGCGCGCAGAGCACCACGAGCAGCCACGCCGTCGGGGCCGCCGGCACCGTCACGGTCGGCAGCTCGGCCCAGTCATCGGGCGTGGCCAGACGGAACGTGGTGTCGTCGGAGACGCCTGCGAGCAGCAGGATCAGGGCCAGACCGACGGTCGCGAGGGCGAAGATGACCGTCGTCTTGCGCTCGACGACCGTCGTGACACCCGCGATCGGGGTCTCCTGGATGGGCATGCTGACGTCGGTGCTCACTTCGCCTCCTTGGCGGGCAGCCGGAAGATCGCCTGGATCAGCGGCGGAGCCGCGATGAACAACACGATCAACGACTGCACGACCAGCACGATGTCGACCGGGATGTTCTGGGAGGCCTGCATGGCGAAGCCACCGGCCTTGAAGGCGCCGAAGAGCAGTCCGGCACCGAGGATGCCCAGCGGACGGGACCGGCCCAGCAGCGCCACGGTGATCGCGTCGAAGCCGATGCCGGCGTCGAGGTCGACACCGATGCCGCTGGTGACCGTGCCGAGCACCTGGTTCGCGCCGGCCAGGCCGACCAGCGCTCCCGCGATCAGCATCACGGTGGTGTAGGTGCGTCCGACGTTGATGCCGGCGGCGCGAGCCGCGTCGGGGTTCAGCCCGACCGCCCGGATCCGGAAGCCGAGCGCCGAGCGGTTCAGGATCCACCACACGACCGCCACCGCGATGAGCGCGAGGAGGAACCCGAGGTGGAGGTTGTACCGGTCACCGAGGAGCTTCGGCATGACCGCCGAGTCCTTCATCGGCAGCGACTTGGGGTTCAACGAGCCCGGGGCCTGCAGCAGGCTCTGCTCCGAGAGCGCGTAGAACAGCAGGTAGAACGCGACGTAGTTGAGCATGATCGTCAAGATCACCTCGTGGGCGCCGGTGCGGGCCTTGAGGAACCCCGCCAGGCCGCCCCACACGGCACCGGCCGCCATGCCGACCACGATCGCCAGGGGCAGGTGCACGATCGCCGGCAGGTCGAACTGGTAGCCCACCCAGCCGGCCGCACCTCCGGCCATCAGCATCTGGCCGCGGCCACCGATGTTGAACATCGCCGCCCGGAACGCCAGGCCGACGCCCAGGCCGGCCGCGATCAGCGGAGCGGCGAACTTGCAGGTCTCGGTCAGGGGCCGGATGTTCGTCTCGAAGTCCGTGCCGTTGGTGTTCCAGACCGAGCCGCGGAACAGCGCCGTGTAGGCGCCCCAGATCGCGTCCCACGAGGCGGAGAAGAAGTCGCCGGGGGCGGCGAAGAAGTACTTCGACGCGTCCCGGACGGACTCGTCCGTGGCCGCGATCAGCAGCGAGCCGAACACGACCGCGAGGAAGACCGAGAGCACGGCGGTGGTGGTGCGTCCGGAGGCGATCTCGCGGAGGACGTCGTTCCAGCGGTGGGCGTCGCGGTGTCCGGGCTCGGCGGACCCGGCTGGCCCGGCGTCCGCGGTCCGCGTGGTCCCGGACTCGGTGCCGGGCTCGGTCCCGGGCTCGGTCCCGGGCTCGGTGCCGGACCCGTTGTCTGGCGTGCTCATGCGACTGCCCCTTCCGGACGCTCGCCGGTCATCATCAGGCCGAGCACCTCACGGGGGGTGTCGCTGGGGACGACGCCCACGACGCGACCTCGGTAGAGGACCATGATCCGGTCCGCGAGGGCGACGACCTCGTCGAGCTCCGAGGAGACGACGAGCACGGGGACGCCGGCATCCCGGCCGGCCACGATCTGCTTGTGGATGAACTCGATCGACCCGACGTCGACGCCGCGGGTCGGTTGCGCGGCGACCAGCAGGCGCAGGTCGCGCGAGAGCTCGCGGGCGACCACGAGCTTCTGCTGGTTGCCGCCGGACAGCTGGCTGGCCAACGTGCTGATGCCCGGGGCACGCACGTCGTACTCCCTGAGCTTCTCGTCGGCGAACTCGTGGAGCTCGTCGAGGCGCAGGGATCCGTGGCGGACGAACGGCTCGCTGTGGCTGCGG
The DNA here is from genome assembly GCF_036401255.1 of Nocardioides sp. Classification (GTDB taxonomy): domain Bacteria; phylum Actinomycetota; class Actinomycetes; order Propionibacteriales; family Nocardioidaceae; genus Nocardioides. The sequence goes on from NZ_DASWVI010000475.1 coordinate 15,135, forward strand.
TTGAGCATCATGTTCTCGGCGATCGTGAAGCCGCCGACCAGGCCGTCGGTCGTGCGGTCCTCGGGGATGAACCCGACGCCCGCCTCGAGGATCTGGCGCACCGAGCGGCCGACCAGCTCCGTGCCGTCGAGCCGGATGGACCCCCGCACGTGGTTCTGCAGGCCCAGCAGGGCCTCGGTGAGCTCGGTCTGGCCGTTGCCCTGGACACCGGCGACCGCGAGGATCTCGCCGCGGCGGATCGAGAAGCTGACGTCGTCGACATGGATCCGACCGAGGTCGTCGTGGACGGTGAGGCCCTCGACGACGAGCGCGTCGTCACCGAGCTTGGCCTCGCCCTTCTGGACCGTCAGCTCCACCGGGCGGCCGACCATCATGGCCGCCAGCTCCGCGTTGGTGGCGTTGGGGTCGGCCTCGCCGACCACCTTGCCCAACCGGATCACGGTGATCTTGTCGGCGACCTCGCGCACCTCGCGCAGCTTGTGGGTGATGAAGACGATCGCCTTCCCCGCGGCCTTGAGCTGACGCATGATCTCCATCAGCTCGTCGGTCTCCTGCGGGGTCAGCACCGCGGTCGGCTCGTCGAAGATGAGGACCTCGGCGTCGCGGGAGAGGGCCTTGATGATCTCGACGCGCTGCTGCACGCCGACCGGGATGTCCTCGACGATCGCGTCGGGGTTGACGTCGAAGCCGAAGCGCTCGGAGATCTCCCGGACCCGGTCCTTGGCGGCCTGGGTGTCGAGGGAGCCGGCGAAGCCGGTGGTCTCGTTGCCGAGCATGACGTTCTCGGCGACGGTGAAGACCGGGATGAGCATGAAGTGCTGGTGCACCATCCCGATGCCGGCGGCCATCGCGTCGCCGGGCCCGGTGAAGTGCTGGACGACGCCGTCGAGCTCGATCTCGCCCTCGTCGGCCTGGTAGAGGCCGTAGAGGACGTTCATCAGTGTCGACTTGCCGGCGCCGTTCTCACCGAGGAGGCAGTGGATCTCCCCCGACTCGACGGTGAGGGAGATCCGGTCGTTGGCGACCAGGGTCCCGAAGCGTTTGGTGATGCCACGAAGGACGAGCTGCATGGTTGGCGATCCTAGGTTTCGACGGGGCCACAAGCACGAGGGAGGCCGGGACGAGCCCGGCCTCCCCTGTGCTTGAGCTGGCTACGAGCCGGGACTACTTCAGGTAGGAGTCCACCTTGATGGAACCGTCGATGATGCCCGCCTTCACGTCGTCGAGCTCACCGGCGAGGCTGTCGGACACCTTGCTCTCGAAGTTGTGGAACGGCGCGATGCCGACACCGTCGTTCTCGAGCGTGCCGATGTACGGCGAGAAGTCGAAGTCGCCGCCCTGGCTGGCCGACATGAGCGCCTCGTAGGTCGAGATCTTCATGTTCTTCAGGATCGAGGTCAACACCACGTCCTGGGTGTTCGGGTCGGTCTCGAAGAAGTCGGCGTCCACACCGATCATCGCGACGTCCTTGCCCGTGGACTGGATCGCGGTGAGCGCGCCCTGGTAGATCGGGCCACCGACCGGCAGGATCACGTCGACGTCCTGGTCGAGCAGCTGGGTCGCGGTGTTCGTGGCCTTCTCGTTGGCCTCGAAGCCGCCGGTGAACACGCCCTTGTCGCCACCCTCGTAGCCGACGACCTTGACGTCCTTGCCCTTCTCCTTGGAGTAGTACTCGGCGCCCTGCTTGAAACCGTCCATGAAGATCGTCACGGTCGGGTACGGCTGACCGCCGTAGGTGCCGATCACACCGGTCTTGGTGTAGTCGGCGGCGGCGTAGCCGGCGAGGAACGCGGCCTGGGCGGTGTCGTAGAGCAGCGGCTTGACGTTCTCGACGTCCTTCTCGCCGTTGAAGTCGTTGTCGGCCGCGTCGTCGATGAGGATGTAGATGATGTCCGGGTTCGCCTTCGCGGACTCGACGGTCGCGGCGGAGAGCGCGAAGCCGACGGTCACGATGGCGTCGCAGCCCTCGGCGACCAGGCTCTCCAGGTTCGGCGCGTAGTCGTTCTCGCTGTTGGACTCGACGGACTTCAGCTCCACACCGAGCTCATCGGCGGCCTGCTTGGCGCCTTCGAAGCTGAGCTGGTTGAACGACTTGTCGTCGAAGCCGCCCGCGTCAGAGACGATGCAGGGCAGGAAGTCCGGCGCCTCGGCCGACTCGCTGGTGTCCGTGCCGGTGGTCGGCTCGTTGCCCGCCTTCTCCTCCGGCTCGGAGCCACACGCCGTCAGGATCGAAGCCGCGAGGAGCGCGGCGACGCTGCCGCTGACAGCCTTCCTCAAGTTGTTCACTACTGCCTCCAGTCATGGCCTCGACGGGTGCGAGGCAACGGCGTCACGCTACCGAAGACGACGCGTCGTGTCGGGTGAAACTACCCAACGGTTACCATGTTGGGATGTTGGTCCCATCACCCCGTGCCGGAGGTCCTTCGTCTTGAGTACGGGCGCCGAATCCGTGGACTGGGACCACCTCCGGGAGGCTGCCGGGGAGGCGATGGAGAAGGCCTACGCGCCGTACTCCCGCTACCGGGTCGGGGCCGCGGCGCTGGCCGAGGACGGCCGGGTGCTCGCGGGCTGCAACGTCGAGAACGCGGCGTACGGCGTCACGCTGTGCGCCGAGTGCGGACTGGTCTCCCAGCTGCACCTCACCGGAGGCGGCAAGCTGACGCACTTCGTGTGCGTCAACGGCGACCGCGAGGTGATCATGCCGTGCGGCCGGTGCCGCCAGCTGCTGTCCGAGAACGGCCGGCGCGACCTGCAGCTGCTGACCCCCGAGGGCCTGCGCAGCATCGACGAGGTGCTGCCCCAGGCCTTCGGCCCGGCCGACCTGGAGTCCTGAGCCGGCCGGAGCCGACCCGCCCCGTCGTGGGGGATCTGCCCGCCGACGCTGCCGACCGGACGTCTATGGTTCGAGGCAGATCTGAAAGGGGATAGGGGAGTCAGGCCGCATCCGGTGCCGCGCCCCTCACGTCGAATGTCACCACAGCACGACGCCGTCGAGGTGATCGCGGCCAAGCGGGACAAGCACGCGTTGAGCGACAGCCAGATCGACTGGGTGGTCGACGCCTACACCCGGGGAGCCGTCGCCGACGAACAGATGTCGGCACTGGCGATGGCCATCTTGCTCAACGGCATGGAGCGCCGCGAGATCTCCCGGTGGACCCAGGCGATGATCGACTCCGGCGAGCGGATGGACTTCTCCGCCCTGTCCCGGCCGACCGCCGACAAGCACTCCACCGGCGGCGTGGGGGACAAGATCACCCTGCCACTGGCGCCCCTGGTCGCCGCCTGCGGTGTCGCCGTGCCTCAGCTGTCGGGTCGAGGCCTCGGGCACACCGGCGGCACCCTCGACAAGCTCGAGTCGATCCCGGGCTGGCGCGCGCTGCTGAGCAACGAGGAGATGCTCGCGCAGCTGGAGTCGGTCGGTGCGGTGATCTGCGCCGCCGGGGACGGGCTGGCGCCGGCCGACAAGAAGCTCTACGCGCTGCGCGACGTCACCGGCACGGTCGAGGCGATCCCGCTGATCGCCTCCTCGATCATGTCCAAGAAGATCGCCGAGGGCACCGGGTCGCTGGTGCTCGACGTCAAGGTCGGCACCGGCGCGTTCATGAAGAACGTCGACGCCGCTCGCGAGCTGGCCACGACGATGGTCGCGCTCGGCACGGACGCCCGCGTGCACACGGTCGCGCTGCTCACCGACATGTCGACCCCGCTCGGACTGACCGCCGGCAACGCCATCGAGGTCGCCGAGTCGGTCGAGGTGCTCGCCGGAGGTGGCCCGGCCGACGTGGTCGAGCTCACGCTCGCCCTGGCCCGGGAGATGCTGGCCGGCGCGGGCCGGGGGGACCTCGACCCCGCGGAGAAGCTCGCCGACGGGTCGGCCATGGACGCCTGGAAGGCGATGATCCGGGCCCAGGGCGGTGACCCCGACGCCGACCTGCCCGTGGCCCGCGAGAGCCACGTGGTCGCCGCGCCCTCCTCCGGCGTACTCACCCGCCTGGACGCGATGGCCGTGGGCCTGGCCGCCTGGCGGCTCGGCGCCGGCCGGGCCCGCAAGGAGGACCCGGTGCAGGCCGGGGCCGGTGTGGTCTGGCACGCGCGCCCCGGCGACGCGGTCACCGAGGGCCAGCCGCTGTTCACGCTGCTCACCGACGACGAGGACCGGTTCGGGCGGGCCCTGGAGTCGCTCGAGGGCGGCTACGACATCGCGGCCGACGCCGCGGCGTACACCCCGGCTCCGCTGGTCATCGACCGGATCAGCTGATCACACTCCCTGCTGGGTCAGGGGAGCAGCAGGACGACGGTCTCGGCGACGCAGGCGGGCTTGGGCTCGCCCTCGATCTCCACGGTGTAGCGCAGGGTGAGCTGCTGGCCGGCGGGGATCTCCGCGGCCTCGGCGAGCGTGACGTGGGCACGGACCCGCTTGCCGACCCGGACCGGGTGGGGGAACCGGACCTTGTTGACGCCGTAGTTGAGCTTGGCGCCGGGCGTCTCGAGCGCGAACACCTGGCTGCCCAGGAACGGCACCAGCGACAGGGTGAGGTAGCCGTGGGCGATCGTGCCGCCGAACGGGCCGCTCGCCGCGCGCTCGACGTCGACATGGATCCACTGGTGGTCGCCGGTCGCCTCGGCGAACCGGTCCACGCGGTCCTGCTCGATCGTGAGCCACTCGGAGGTGCCGAGCTCCTCGCCGCTCGCGGCGGCGACCTCGTCCAGGGTCGTGAAGACGCGCATGCGGGGAACCTACCGGTCCGCCGCTCTCCGCGCGGAGCGGGCCCGCGAGGTGAAAGGATCGGGGCATGACCGCCACCCCGAACCCGACCCCGACCTTGGACCAGGTGCGGCGGGCGCCCAAGGCGCTGCTGCACGATCACCTCGACGGCGGGTTGCGGCCGCAGTCGATCATCGAGCTGGCGGCCGAGGTGGGCCACCAGCTGCCCGAGGTCGAGGGCGGGCTCACCGCCGAGTCCCTCGGCCGCTGGTTCCTCGAGTCGGCGGACTCGGGCTCGTTGGAGCGCTACCTCGAGACGTTCGACCACACGGTCGCGGTCATGCAGACGACCGCGGCGCTGACCCGGGTGGCCCGCGAGTGCGTCGAGGACCTGGTCGCCGACGGCGTGGTGTACGCCGAGATCCGCTACGCGCCCGAGCAGCACGTCGCCCAGGGCCTGACGCTCGACGAGGTCGTCGGCGCCGTGAAGGAGGGATTCGACCAGGGCATGGCGGCCGCCGGTGGCCGGATCGTCGTCCGCCAGCTGCTGACCGCGATGCGCCACAAGGCGCGCTCGATGGAGATCGCCCATCTCGCGGTCGCCTGGCGCGAGCGCGGCGTCGCCGGGTTCGACATCGCCGGCGCCGAGGCCGGGTTCCCTCCCACCCGGCACCTGGACGCGTTCGAGTACCTCCAGCGCGAGAACGCCCACTTCACCATCCACGCGGGCGAGGGCTTCGGGCTGCCGTCGATCTGGCAGGCCATCCAGTGGTGCGGCGCCGACCGGCTCGGCCACGGCGTGCGGATCATCGACGACATCACCATCGGCGAGGACGGCGTCGCGACCCTGGGCGGGCTCGCGGGCTACGTGCGTGACAAGCGGATCCCGCTCGAGATGTGCCCGTCCTCGAACGTGCAGACCGGAGCCGCCCCCTCGATCGCCGAGCACCCGATCGGGCTGCTCAAGGACCTGGCCTTCCGCGTCACCGTCAACACCGACAACCGGCTGATGAGCGGGACGTCGGTCAGCCACGAGATGTCCTCGCTGGTGGACGCGTTCGGCTACGGCCTGCGCGACCTGGAGTGGTTCACGATCAACGCCATGAAGTCGGCGTTCCTGCCCTTCGATGAGCGGCTCGCGATCATCAACGGCATCATCAAGCCGGAGTACGCCGCCCTGCGCGACGAGCACGCCTGAGCCTCGTGCATCACCGAGGCTGAGCCAGCCCGGGGCGGGTCAGCGCGGGAGGATCGCCCACCAGGCGTGGTCCCACCCGGCGAGCCCGAGCCGGGCGCTCGCGAACTCGGGGCGGGAGACGTCGACCAGGCGGCCGCGGGCGGGCTCGAAGAAGCGCAGCGCCCCGCCGTGCTCGCCGAGCGCCAGCACGACGTGGCGGGGCAGCCAGCGGCTCCCGACGTAGACCGGGACCGGCCGGCGCTGCGTGGTCGCCTCGATGACGGCGTCGTACCCCGCCGCCGGGGAGCTGCGGATCCAGCGGACCCGCCGGTCGCCGAGCTGGTGGGCGACCGCCCACGGCGGCGTACCGAGCGAGCGCGGCCACGGCATCTGGAGGTGCCCCCGGTCGACGGTCGACGTCACCCGGCGGTGCATCGCGAGCACCTCCTCGCGGAACCGGTCGGGGACCGACGGGGCGGCGCCGATGTACTCGCCGTACTCGTGGTCGAGGATCATCCGCGCGACGACGAGCACGGTCGCTCCGCAGGACACGCGGTCCGGCTGGACCAGGCGCTCCCGGAAGACCCGCTCCGGCCAGTCCTCGCTCACCGCAGCGCCCCCGTCCCGATCAGCGTGGCGATCGAGGCGTGGGCCTCGTCCGGGGTCACCGGCCGGCAGCCCCGCGCGACCGCGTGGGCGACGACCCGGCGTTGGGCGCGCATCAGCGCGAGGCCGCGCCGCACCAGCACCCGCGGTGGCTTGCGGTGCTCGCGCAGGTCGCGGGTCAGCCGGCGCCAGAACGTGACGGCCGGGTGCTGCCGCACGCAGTACGCCGCGGCCAGCTGGCCGGTCTCGAGGACGTGCGGGACGACCTCCTGGGCGAAGATCCCCTCCGCGACGAACAGCCCGGACCCGTGCAGGTCGAGGGTCTGCACGCCGCACCGGCCGTCCCGGGAGATGTCGTAGACCGGCACCTCGGCGCTGCCCTGGCGGCACAGCGTGTCCAGCGCGGCCAGGGCGTCCTCGAGCCACCACGACCGCGGATCGTCCCAGTCGACCAGTCCCGCGTTGGCGCCCTCGGTGATCCGCGGCAGCGTGGGGTCGTCGCCGTTCTTGTAGAAGTCGTCGAGACGCAGGACGGGCAGTCCGACCCGCTCGGCGAGGCGGGACTTGCCGGCGCCCGACGGGCCGGCAAGGACGATCACACGCGCGTGCACGGACGAGTCAGACCCCGATCGGGTGCCAGACGGTCTTCGTCTCGAGGAAGGCCGTCATCGGCTCCAGACCCGGGTCGAGCGACCAGTCCGGCTCGGCCGCCGGGGCCCGGCGTACCCGCTTGAGGTTGTCGGCGGCCGCGACCTCGAGGTCGGTCGCCAGCTCCGTGTCGCCGGCGATGCCGGTCAGGTCGATCGCGTTGACGTCCATGTGCGCCGCCAGCCAGGGGCCGACCGTCGCGGCGGAGCCCGTCAGGATGTTGACCACCCCGCCCGGCACGTCGGAGGTCGCGAGCACCTCGGCGAAGTTCACCGCGGGCAACGGCCGCTCGTAGGACGACACGACGACGACGGTGTTGCCGGTGACGATCACCGGCGCGACCACGCTCACCAGGCCGAGGAGCGAGGACTCCTGCGGCGCGAGCACGGCGACGACGCCGGTCGGCTCGGGCGTGGAGAGGTTGAAGTAGGGCCCGGCGACGGGGTTGGCGTTGCCGGCGACCTGGGTGATCTTGTCGGCCCAGCCGGCGTACCAGACCAGCCGGTCGATCGCCTCGTCGACGACCCCGCCGGCCTTGGCGGCGGTGAGGCCCTCGGACTGGACGACGGCCTGCACGAACTGCGGCCGGCGGTCCTCCATGACCTCCGCGATCCGGTACAGGATCTGCGCCCGGTTGTAGGCGGTGCGACCGGACCAGCCGCCGAAGGCCTTGCGCGCCGCGGCGACCGCGTCGCGGGCGTCCTTGCGGGAGGCGAGGGCGGCGTTGGCCACGAACTTCCCCTTGCTGTCGCGGACCTCGTAGGAGTAGGCGGACTCCGACCGGGGGAACGCGCCCCCGATGTAGAGCTTGTAGGTCTTGCGGACCTCGATCCGCGCGTTCGTCGGGCTCACTTGAGGTACGCCTCCAGACCGTGGCGGCCGCCCTCGCGACCGTAGCCCGACTCCTTGTAGCCACCGAACGGGCTGGTCGGGTCGAACTTGTTGAACGTGTTGGCCCACACCACGCCGGCGCGCAGCGAGTTCGCCATCTTCAAGATCAGCGAGCCCTTGTCGGTCCACACACCCGCGGACAGGCCGTACGGCGTGTTGTTGGCCTTCTCGAGCGCCTCGGCCGGCGTGCGGAACGTCAGCACCGAGAGCACCGGGCCGAAGATCTCCTCGCGGGCGATGCGGTGCGCCTGGGAGACGCCGGTGAACAGCGTCGGCGGGAACCAGAACCCCTTGGTGGGCAGGTCGCAGGCGACCTCCCAACGCTCGGCGCCCTCGGCGTCGCCGACCTCGGAGAGCTCGCGGATCCGCTTGAGCTGCTCGCCGGAGTTGATCGCGCCGATGTCGGTGTTCTTGTCCAGCGGGTCGCCCATGCGCAGCGTGGACATGCGCGCCTTGAGCCGCTCGAGGAGGTCGTCGGCGATGCTCTCCTGCACCAGCAGGCGCGAGCCCGCGCAGCAGACGTGCCCCTGGTTGAAGAAGATCCCGTCGACGATGCCCTCGACGGCCTGGTCGATCGGGGCGTCGTCGAAGACGATGTTCGCGGCCTTGCCGCCGAGCTCGAGCGTGACCCGCTTGCTGGTGCCGGCCACCGACCGGGCGATCGCCTTGCCGACCTCGGTGGATCCGGTGAACGCGACCTTGTCCACACCCGGGTGGCCCACCAGGGCCTGGCCGGTGCCGCCGGCGCCGGTGATGATGTTGACCACGCCCGGCGGGAGGTCGGCCTGCTGGCAGATCTCCGCGAACAGCAGCGCGGTCAGCGGGGTCGTCTCGGCCGGCTTGAGCACCACGGTGTTGCCGCAGGCCAGTGCCGGGGCGATCTTCCAGGCCAGCATGAGCAGCGGGAAGTTCCACGGGATCACCTGGGCGGCGACACCGAGCGGCTGCGGGTCGGTGCCCCGGCCGGCGTACTCGAGCTTGTCGGCCCAGCCGGCGTAGTAGAAGAAGTGCGCGGCGACCGTCGGCACGTCGACGTCGCGCGACTCCTTGATCGGCTTGCCGTTGTCGAGCGACTCGAGGACGGCGAGCTCGCGGCTGCGCTCCTGGATGATCCGGGCGATGCGGTAGAGGTACTTCGCGCGCTCGCGGCCGGGCATCCGCGACCAGACCCGGTCGTAGGCCTTGCGTGCGGCCTTGACCGCCGCGTCGACGTCGGCCTGGTCGGCCTCCGCGATCTCGGAGAGGACCTCCTCGGTCGCGGGGCTGATGGTCTTGAACGTGGCGCCGTGCCCGTCGACGAACTGGCCGTCGATGAACAGGCCGTACGACGGCGCGATGTCGACGACCGCGCGCGACTCGGGGGCCGGGGCGTACTCAAAGGGAGAGGGCATCGGATCAGTCCAGCGTGAAGTAGTCGGGACCGGAGTAGCGGCCGGTGGTCATCTTGGTGCGCTGCATGAGCAGGTCGTTGAGCAGCGTGGAGGCGCCGAAGCGGAACCAGTCGGGGTCGAGCCAGTCCTCGCCGACGACCTCGTTGACCATCACGAGGTACTTGATGGCGTCCTTGGCGGTGCGGATGCCGCCCGCGGGCTTGACCCCCACCATCTGGCCGGTGGTCTCGCGGAAGTCGCGGACCGCCTGCAGCATCACCAGCGTCACCGGCAGCGTCGCGGCGGGCTGGACCTTGCCGGTCGAGGTCTTGATGAAGTGCGCGCCCGCCATCATCGCCAGCCAGCTGGCGCGACGCACGTTGTCGTAGGTCTGCAGCTCGCCGGTCTCGAAGATCACCTTGAGGTGGGCGCTGCTGCCGTCGTCGCGCCGGCAGGCCTCGCGGACGGCGACGATCTCGTCGAACACCTGCTGGTAGCGCCCGGCGAGGAACGCCCCACGGTCGATGACCATGTCGATCTCGTCGGCGCCCGCCTCCACGGCGTCGCGGGTGTCGGCCAGCTTGATGTCCAGCGCGGCCCGGCCGCTGGGGAACGCCGTCGCGACCGCGGCCACGTGGACCTCGCTGTCGCCGAGGGTCTGCCTGGCGACCGCGACCATGTCGGGATAGACGCAGACCGCGGCGGTCCGGGGACAGGTCGGGTCGGCGGGGTCGGGCCGCATCGCCTTGGCGGCGAGCGCGCGCACCTTGCCGGGGGTGTCCTGGCCCTCGAGCGTGGTCAGGTCGACCATCCGGATCGCGAGGTCAAGGGCGTACGCCTTCGCGCTGGTCTTGATCGACCGGGTCGCCAGGCCCGCGGCGCGCGCCTCGGCGCCGACCTGGTCGACCCCGGGGAGTCCGTGCAGGAACCTCCGCAGGGAGGCCTCCGAGCGGGTGACGTCCTCGAACGCCGGGTCCACCATCGTGGGAGTGCTACTCACCGGCCCAGCATAGGGTTGTCGGCGCCGTCGACCACAACCGGGAGAGCACCCCATGACCCAGCCCAGCCCCGACCCCGCCGTCGAGCGCTTCCACGCGACCAACGGACGGTTCAGCGGGTACGTCGGGCTGGGCTGCGCCGTGCTCGTCCTGGCGCTCGCGATCAACTCCTGGCACGCCGAGTACGCGCCGGCGGCCGCCGTCGCCGCCGTGCTCGGCGCGCTGCTGGTGTGGGCGGCGCTCCTGCGTCCCGCGGTGTGGATCAGCGGCGACGACCTGGTGCTGCGCAGCATGTTCCACACCGACCACGTGCCGCTCGCGGCGATCACCCAGGTGGCCGTCGGCCAGGTCCTGGCGGTCGTCGCGAACGGGCGTCGCTACACCTCGCCGGTCATCGGCTACTCCGTGCGGCAGACGGTGAAGGCCCGGCGGGCCCGCGGCGACCAGCCGGTGCCGACGGCGTCGGACACCTACCAGGTGTTCGTCCAGGAGCGGATCGAGCACCTGGCCGCGGAGCGGCGCGAGCTGGGCGGCGGCGCCGCGGACCGAGCGGCCCGGCGTACCTTCGCCTGGCCGGAGATCGCCGCCGGCGCCGGGCTCGTCGTCGTGCTGGTGGTCGCGGTCCTCGTCTGAGACGCGCGGGACCTGACTAGATGCCCGCGGCCGCCTTGATCCCGTCGCGGAGCGCGTCGAGCCGGCCGGCCGCGGCGATCCGGGCGGCGTCCACGCCGCCCTCGTCGTCGACCGGCACCACGACCTCGAGGTAGCACTTCAGCTTCGGCTCGGTGCCGCTGGGGCGTACGACGACCCGGGCCCCGCCGGCCAGCCGGTAGCGCAGCCCCTCGGTCGGCGGCAGCTCAGCGCTGCCGGTGGACAGGTCGTCGGCCCGCTCGACCGCCAGGCCACCGAGCTCCGTGGGGGGAGTCGCCCGGAGCCGGGCCATCGCCGCCGCGATCTCGCCGAGGTCGGAGACCCGCACCGAGAGCTGGTCGGTCGCGTGCAGCCCGTGCTCGCGCGCGATGTCGTCGAGCACGTCGAGGAGCCCGCGGCCCTCGGCCTTGGCGGCCGAGGCGATCTCGCACAGCAGCAGGAGCGCGGACACGCCGTCCTTGTCCTTCACGTGCTCGGGGTCGACGCAGTAGCCGAGCGCCTCCTCGTAGCCGAACGCGAGACCCTCGACCCGGCCGATCCACTTGAACCCGGTGAGCGTCTCGGCGTACGGCTGGCCGGCGGCGGCCGCCATCTTGCCCAGCAGGCTGGAGGACACGATGCTCGTCGCGTAGGTGCCCTGCTTGCCGCGGCTGAGCAGGCCCTGCGCCAGCAGCGCGCCCACCTCGTCACCGCGCAGCATCCGCCAGCCGTGGGGAGTCGGGACCGCGGCGGCGCACCGGTCGGCGTCGGGGTCGTTGGCGACCACGAGGTCGGCACCGCGGGCCTGCGCCAGCGCCATCGCGAGGTCCATCGCCCCCGGCTCCTCGGGGTTGGGGAACGCGACGGTGGGGAAGTCGGCGTCGGGCTGCTCCTGCTGCTCGACCACCGCGGGCTCGGCGAAGCCGGCCGCCTCGAGCACGCGCTGGACGGTGGTGCCGCCCACGCCGTGCAGCGGCGTGTAGACGATCGAGAGGTCGCGCGGACCGTCCTGGGCCAGCCCCGCGATCGTGTCGAGGTAGCGGTCGACGATCTCCTCGTCGAGGACCGTGCCGCCGCCCCCGCGCGGCACGTCGGCGAGCGGGCCGACGGCGGCGATCCGGGCCGCGATGTCGGCGTCGGCCGGCGGCACGATCTGGCTGCCGTCGCCGAGGTAGACCTTGTAGCCGTTGTCCTGCGGCGGGTTGTGGCTCGCGGTGACCATGACGCCGGCCGCACAGCCGAGCTCGCGGATCGCGAACGCCAGCAGCGGCGTCGGCAGCGGCCGGGGCAGCAGGTACGCCGTGAGGCCGGCGCCGGTCATCACCTCGGCGGTGTCGCGCGCGAACACGTCGGAGTTGTGCCGCGCGTCGTAGCCGATGACGACCGAGCCGCGCTCCGCGCCGGTGTCGCGCAGCCGCTGCTCGATGAGGTACGCCGCCAGGCCCGCGGCCGCCCGGGTCACGACCACGCGGTTCATCCGGTTGGACCCGGCGCCCAGGGCGCCGCGCAGCCCGGCGGTGCCGAACTCCAGGGTGCCGTCGAACCGGTCGTGCAGGTCGCTCGCGTCGCCGCCCGCCTCGACGTCCGCGATCACCGCCTCCAGCTCGGCTCGGGTCTGGCTGTCGGGATCCTCGGCCGCCCAGGCGCGGGCGGTCTCGAGCAGGCTCCTCAGGTCGGCGGTCACATCGGCGGACGTCATGAGGGCACGATACGAGGGTGAGTCGGGTCTTCGCGTTCGGTGGTCGCTGGTTCCTGCCGGCGCCCCCGCCCACGGTCCACGAGGTGCTCCTCGATCTGGAGCACTACCCCGACTGGTGGCCGCAGGTCGTCGCGGTCGCGTCGCTCGGTCCGGACGACGCCCGGGTGCTCTGCCGCTCGGCGCTGCCCTACACGCTCGATCTCGTGCTGCACGCGGCCGACCGCTCGCCGGACCGCCTCGAGGTCGCCCTGTCGGGCGACCTCGAGGGGTCGGTCTGCTTCACGCTCGCGCCCTCCGGCGACGGCACCCGCCTCGGCCTGGAGCAGCACGTGTACGTGCCCGGGCTGCTCGGGGCGGCGGCGTACGTCGCCCGGCCGGTGCTGCGCTGGAACCACCACCGGATGATGGCCGGGTGCGTGGCCGGGCTCACGGCCCGCGCCGGGCGCCGTTGAGGTCAGCTGTCGATCGAGCTCAGATCGCCGTACCGGTCGCCCACGACGGCGCCGCGCGGCACCGCCTCGTCGAGCGCGGCCAGGTCGGCGTCGGTGAGGGTGACCGCCAGGGCGCCGACGTTCTCCTCGAGGTACTTCACGCGCTTGGTGCCGGGGATCGGGGCGACACCGAGCTCGTCGTCGCCCTGGGCGAGCACCCACGCGAGCGCGAGCTGGCCGGGCGTGCAGCCCTTGTCCTCGGCGATGGCGCGGACCCGGTCGACCAGCTGCAGGTTGGCGCGCAGCCCCTCGCCGTTGAGCCGGGGGAAGTACGCCGAGCGCCGCGAGTCGTTCTCGTCCAGGGACGACTCGGAGGTGATCGCGCCGGTCAGGATGCCGCGCCCGAGCGGGGAGTAGGGCACCAGGCCGATGCCCAGCTCGCGGAGGACCGGCAGGATCTCGTCCTCGAGGTCGCGGGTGAACAGCGAGTACTCCGTCTGGAGGGCGGTGATCGGGTGCACGCCGTGGGCCCTGCGGATCGTGGCGGCCGAGGCCTCGGAGAGCCCGAGGTGGCGCACCTTGCCGGCCGCGACGAGCTCGGCCATCGCGCCGACGGTCTCCTCGATCGGGACCGTCGGGTCGACGCGGTGCTGGTAGTAGAGGTCGATCCGGTCGGTGCCCAGCCGCTGCGGGCTGGCGTCGCAGCAGGCCCGCACGTACGCCGGCCGGCCGTCGATGCGCATCGACCCGTCGTCCTTGCGGCT
>NZ_DASWVI010000476.1:0-7443 GCF_036401255.1 Nocardioides sp.
AGCATGTCGTAGAGCGCGTCGAACAGCGGCCGCAGGTAGGGGTCGACCTTCGCGGCCAGGTCGCCGGGCAGGAACCCGAGGCGCTCGCCGGCCTCCACCGCGGGACGGGTGAGGATGATGCGGGCCACCTCCCGGCGCATGAGGGCGGCGGTGGCGATGGCGACGGCCGCGTTGTCGCGGCGCGAGGTCAACCGGATCATCCTCACGCGGCCGGCGGTCGAGGCGGGCGAGCGGCTCGGCTTCCTGCCCGGCACGCTCAGCGAGAAGATCGACCCCTACCTGCGGCCGCTCTACGACGCGCTGCACGACATGATCGACCCGGAGTCGATCCCCAAGCTGCTCGCGGCCGGCACCATCGAGGTCGCGCCGCTGGCGTTCCTGCGCGGCCGGTCGCTCAACGACTCCTTCATCATCCTCGACGAGGCCCAGAACACCACGCCCGAGCAGATGAAGATGTTCCTCACCCGCCTGGGCTTCGGCTCCAAGATCGTCGTCACCGGCGACGTCACCCAGACCGACCTGCCGAGCGGGCAGAAGTCCGGCCTGCGCGCCGTCGAGGACATCCTCGACCACGTCGAGGACATCAGCTTCAACCGGCTCACCAGCCACGACGTCGTACGCCACAAGCTCGTCGGCCGGATCGTCGCGGCCTACGACGAGTTCGACGCGCGCGGCGGGCGCTCGCCGGAGCTCAAGCAGGCCAACCGGCCCGGTCCCCGATGAGCCCCCGGAGCGCCCGGTGAGCATCGAGGTCCTCAACGAGTCCGGCCACGAGCTGGACGTCAAGCGGCTGGCGTCGCTGAGCCGGTTCGTCATGGACCGGATGCGCGTCCACCCCCTCGCCGAGCTGTGCATCAAGGCCGTCGACGAGGCGACCATCGCGCAGCTCAACGAGCAGTGGATGGAGAAGGAGGGCCCCACCGACGTGCTCGCCTTCCCGATGGACGAGCTGCGGCCCGGCCTGGTCAACGAGGAGCCCGAGGAGGGCGTGCTCGGCGACCTGGTGCTCTGCCCCGACGTCGCCGCCCGGCAGGGCGAGACGGCCGGCCACGGCACCGAGGCCGAGATCGAGCTGCTCACCGTCCACGGCATCCTGCACCTGCTCGGCTACGACCACGCCGAGCCGGAGGAGCACCGCGAGATGTTCGGCCTCCAGGACGAGCTGCTGGCCGCCTGGCGCGCCCGGTGAGCGTCTGGCTGCTGCTCGCGGCCGCCGCGCTGGTCCTGCTCGCGGGCCTCTTCTCCGCGGCCGACGCCGCGGTGTCCTCGTTCTCCCGGGCCCGCGCCGAGGAGCTGCTCGCGGAGGGCCGCCCCGGCGCGCGGCGCCTGGTCGCACTGCTCGAGGACCTGCCGCGCTACCTCAACACCGCACTCCTCCTGCGGCTGCTGTGTGAGATCTCCGCGATCGTGCTCGTCACGCTCGAGGCCCACGGCGCCTACGACGGGCGCGGCTGGCCGACCGCGCTGACCGTGATCGGCGCGATGCTCGTGGTCTCGTTCGTCGCGATCGGCGTCGCGCCCCGCACGCTGGGCCGCCAGCACGCCGAGCGGATCGCGCTGCTCTCGGCCGCGCCGCTGGCCACGGTCACGGCCGTGCTGGGGCCGCTGCCGCGCCTGCTGATCCTGGTCGGCAACGCCCTCACGCCGGGCAAGGGCTTCCGCGAGGGCCCGTTCTCCACCGAGACCGAGCTCCGCGAGCTGGTCGACCTGGCGGAGGCCTCCGCGGTCATCGAGTCCGGCGAGCGCAAGATGATCCACTCGGTCTTCGAGCTCGGCGACACCATCGCGCGCGAGGTCATGGTGCCCCGCACCGACGTGGTCTACATCGAACGCCACAAGAACCTGCGCCAGACGCTCTCGCTGTTCCTGCGCAGCGGCTTCTCCCGGGTGCCGGTGATCGGCGAGAACCTCGACGACGTCGTCGGCATCGCCTACCTCAAGGACATCGTGCGGCGCGACTTCGAGGCGCCCGACGTGGAGTTCACCCAACGCATCGACGAGGTGATGCGCCCGGCCCACTTCGTCCCGGAGTCCAAGCCGGTCGACGCGCTGCTCTCGGAGATGCAGGCCATGCGCCAGCACATCGCGGTCGTGGTCGACGAGTACGGCGGCACCGCCGGGCTGGTCACGATCGAGGACGTGCTCGAGGAGATCGTCGGCGAGATCACCGACGAGTACGACGAGGCCGCGGTCGAGGTCGAGCACCTCGAGGGCGGGGCGGTCCGGGTCTCCTCGCGCTACCCGATCGACGACCTGGACGAGCTGTTCGGGTTCGACGTCGAGGAGGAGGACATCGACAGCGTGGGCGGCCTGATGGCCAAGCACCTCGGCCGGGTCCCGATCCCCGGCTCCGCGGTCGAGGCCCACGGGCTGCGGTTCGAGGCCGAGGGTGCCTCGGGGCGCCGCAACAAGATCGGGACCGTGCTCATCAACCGGGTCGCGCCGCACGAGCCGGACCCGAGGGAGGACGAGGACCACGATGAGTGAGGAGCCGACGCAGCCGTTGTCGGCGGAGGACCGCAAGCTGGTGACGCTGGCCCGCGCGACCCGCGCGCGGACCGGCGCGGCCGAGGGCGCCGCCGTACGCGACGCCGACGGACGCACCTACGCCGCCGCCACCGTCGACCTGCCCTCGCTGCGGGTCTCGGCGACGGGCGTGTGCGTGGCCATGGCGGTCGCGAGCGGGGCCAAGGGCCTCGAGGCGGCCGTCGTGCTGACCGAGGCCGCCGAGGTGGGCGCGGCGGACCTCGCCGCGCTGCGCGACCTGGGTGGCCCCGGCGTCGTCGTGCACCGCGGCGACCACCGCGGCGGCATCGCCGCGTCCACGACCACCTGACGCCGCCCGGCGAGACGGACGCCGTCCGAAACGGAGGGGCGCGCGGCACCCGAGTGGAGTAGGTTTTACCTTCGTGAGTCTGCGTGGCTGGACGGCGCACGAGGCGGCCGTGGAGCGGCTCCGGTCCTCCTACGCCCGCATCCCGGCGGGCTCGCCCGTGCGGCTGGCGAAGAAGACCTCGAACCTCTTCCGGCCGCGGGCGGCCACGTCCGCTCCCGGCCTCGACGTCTCCGGGCTCGACGGCGTCATCGCGATCGACGCGGCGGCTCGCACCGCCGACGTGCAGGGCATGTGCACCTACGAGGACCTCGTCGACGCCACGCTGCCTCACGGCCTGATCCCGCAGGTCGTCCCGCAGCTGCGCACGATCACCCTCGGCGGCGCCGTCACCGGCCTCGGCATCGAGTCCACGAGCTTCCGCAACGGCCTGCCGCACGAGTCCGTGCTGGAGATGGACGTCTTCACCGGCGCCGGCGAGGTCGTCACCTGCCGGCCCGGACCCGACGGTGAGCACAGCGACCTGTTCGACGCCTTCCCCAACTCCTACGGCTCGCTCGGCTATGCCACCCGGCTGCGGATCGCGCTCGAGCCGGTGCCGGCGTACGTCGCGCTGCGCCACGTCCGGTTCGACGACGCCGGCCTGCTCGCCAAGTCGATCGCGCAGATCGCGGAGTCCGGCTCCTACGACGACACCCGCGTCGACGGCCTCGACGGGGTCGCGTTCGCGCCGGGGGAGTACTACCTGACGCTGGCCACGTGGACCGAGCGGGGCGGGGCCACGAGCGACTACGCCGGACAGCGGGTCTACTACAAGAGCATCCAGCAGCAGGAGACCGACCTGCTGACGATCTACGACTACCTGTGGCGCTGGGACACCGACTGGTTCTGGTGCTCGGGCGCGTTCGGCGCGCAGCACCCGCTGGTGCGGCGCGTCTGGCCGCGACGCTGGCGCCGTTCGGACGTCTACCACAAGCTGCTCGGCCTGGACCGGCGCTTCTCCATCGCCGACCGGCTCGACCGGCGGGCCGGACGCGCGCTGCGCGAGCGCGTCATCCAGGACATCGAGGTGCCCGTCGACCGGCTCCCCGACTTCCTCGACTGGTTCGACGGCGCGGTCGGGATGCGCCCGGTCTGGCTGTGCCCGCTGGTCGCGAAGCGCGACTGGCCCACCTACCCGCTCGAGCCCGGGCGGCTCTACGTCAACGTGGGCTTCTGGGGCACCGTCCACGTCGGCCCCGAGGCGCCCGAGGGCCCGCGCAACCGGGCGATCGAGGGACGCGTGCACGAGCTCGGTGGGCACAAGTCGCTCTACAGCGAGGCGTTCTACGACCGCGAGACCTTCGACGAGCTCTACGACGGCGACAACCTCGCCGCCGTCAAGGGTCGCTACGACCCGCAGGACCGGCTGACCAGCCTCTACGACAAGGCGGTGAAGAGACGATGAGCAGGACCTACACCATCGGCCAGGCCATCGAGTCGCTGATGCGCGACGGGCTGCCGCTGCGCTTCACGGCGTACGACGGCAGCAGTGCCGGCCCGGAGGACGCGGAGTTCGGCATCGAGCTGCTCAACGAGCGTGGGCTCTCCTACATCATGACCGCGCCCGGTGACCTCGGCCTCGCCCGCGCGTACGTCGCCGGCGACCTCGCGCTGCACGGCGTCCACCCCGGCGACCCCTACCGCGCGTTCTCGCTGCTGATGAACCACACGAAGTTCCGCCGGCCCGCGGCGTCCGAGGTCCTGGACATCGTGCGCTCGCTCGGGATCTCCCACCTCAAGCCCCCGCCGCCGCCCCCGCAGGAGCACCTCCCGCGGTGGCGCCGCACCGTGGAGGGCCTGCGCCACTCGCTGCAGCGCGACGCCGAGGTGATCCACCACCACTACGACGTCTCCAACACGTTCTACGAGTACGTGCTGGGCCCGTCGATGACCTACACCTGCGCGCTGTACCCGACCGAGGACGCCACCCTCGAGGAGGCGCAGTTCGCCAAGTACGACCTCGTCGCCCGCAAGCTCGACCTCCAGGCGGGCCAGCGGCTGCTCGACATCGGCTGCGGCTGGGGCGGCATGGTCCGCCACGCGGCACGCGAGTACGGCGTGCAGGTCCTCGGCGTGACGCTCTCGCGCGAGCAGGCCACCTGGGCCCAGCAGGCGATCAAGGAGGAGCGCCTCGACCACCTGGCCGAGGTGCGGTTCATGGACTACCGCAACGTGCCCGAGACCGGGTTCGACGCGATCTCCTCCATCGGGCTCACCGAGCACATCGGGGTGAAGAACTACCCGGCGTACTTCGGCTGGATCCGCGACCACCTGCGCCCCCAGGGCCGGCTGCTCAACCACTGCATCACCCGGCACGACAACCGGCCCCGCGAGACGGGCGCGTTCATCGACCGCTACGTGTTCCCCGACGGCGAGCTGATCGGCTCGGGCACGATCATCACCGAGGTGCAGGACGCCGGCCTCGAGGTGCAGCACGAGGAGAACATCCGGGTCCACTACGCCAAGACCCTCGCCGCCTGGTGCCGCAACCTCGAGGAGAACTGGGACGCCTGCGTCGCCGAGGTCGGCGAGGGCACCGCCCGGGTCTGGGGTCTGTACATGGCCGGGTCGCGGATCGCCTTCGAGCGCAACGAGATCCAGCTGCACCACGTGCTCGCCACCAAGACCGACCGGAACGGCGAGAGCGGCTACCCGCTGCGCCACACGTTCTGAGCTGCCCGTCGCGGTTGCCCCGCGCACCTGACGCATCGGTCCTGGATCCTCGGTTTCGAGAGCACATACGTCAGGTGCGTGGGACCTCCCGGCGCGGTGGCCGATAACGTTGGGCGAGTGAGCACGCGAGCCCGGCAGTACGACGCGCAGGTGCTGCGCCGGGAGGCGCTGTCGGCGCACCTGGTCCGGTTGACCCTGGGCGGCCCGGCGCTCGCCGGCTTCGAGAGCACCGGCATCCCCGACGAGTGGGTCGGGCTCGTGGTGCCCGGTCAGTTCCAGAGCCGCTACTACACGGTCCGCTCGTGGGCCGGCGGCGAGCTCACGGTCGACGTGGTCGTGCACGAGACCGGGCTGGTCACCGAGTGGGCGGCCGGTGACTGCGTGGGCGACACCGTGACGATCACCGAGCCGAAGGGCTCGTTCGCGATGCCGGCCGGCGCGAGGTGGCTGATCCTGGTCGGCGACCTCACCGCGCTGCCGGCGATCGCCCGGATCGCCGAGAGCGTCGACGTGCGCACGCTCGTCCACGCGGAGGTCCCCGACGAGCTGCCCGACTATCTCCCGGAGCGGCCGGAGGTGACCTGGCTGAGCCCGCCCGGAGCGGGCGAGAGCCGGCTCGCCGCGGTGGTCGAGGGCATCGACTGGCCCGACGGGGACGGCTACTTCTGGATGGCCGGTGAGTCCGCACAGATGCGCGCGATCCGCAAGCACCTCATGCGGGTGCGCCGGCTGCCGAGCACGGCGTACGACGTCATGGGCTACTGGCGCGCGAACGCCCAGCGGCAGCCGCGTGCGGTCGACCCGGGCCCGATCTACCGCGCCGGCAAGGCGGCGGGCAGGACCGACGAGCAGATCTGGGCGGAGTACGACGCCGCCGGGGACCGGGCGGGGGAGCATTGATGAGCGAGCACAGGAGCGGGTTCGTCTCGTTCGTCGGCCGCCCCAACGCCGGCAAGTCGACGCTGACCAACGCCCTGGTCGGCAGCAAGGTCGTGATCACCTCCGACAAGCCGCAGACCACGCGCACCGTGGTCCGCGGCATCGTGCACCGCGAGGACGCCCAGCTGGTGCTGGTCGACACCCCCGGGCTCCACCGGCCGCGCACGCTGCTCGGCGAGCGGCTCAACGACCTCGTGAAGACTACGCTGGCCGAGGTCGACGTGGTCGCGGTCTGTCTGCCGGCCAACGAGAAGGTCGGCCCCGGAGACCGGTTCATCGTCAACGAGATGGCGAAGATCAAGCGCACGACCAAGGTCGCGATCGCCACCAAGACCGACCTCGCAGTCCCTGAGCGGATCGCCGAGCACCTCCTCGACATCCAGCGGCTCGGCGCCGAGACCGGCACCGAGTGGGCCGAGATCGTCCCGGTCTCGGCCAAGTCCGGCGACCAGGTGAAGCTGCTCGAGGACCTGCTGGTCGGCCTGCTGCCCGAGGGGCCGCAGCTCTACCCCGACGGCGACCTCAGCGACGCGCCGGAGGAGATCCTCGCGGCCGAGCTCATCCGCGAGGCCGCGCTCGAGGGGCTGCGCGACGAGCTGCCCCACTCGGTCGCCGTCGTCGTCGAGGAGATGGGGCTGCGCGAGAACCGGCCCGAGGACAAGCCGCTCCTCGACATCCACGCCAACGTGTACGTCGAGCGGGACTCGCAGAAGGGCATCATCATCGGCCCCAAGGGCGCCCGGCTCCGCGACATCGGCACCCGCGCCCGCAAGCAGATCGAGGCCCTGCTCGGCACGCCCGTCTACCTCGACCTCCACGTCAAGATCGCCAAGGACTGGCAGCGTGACCCGCGCCAGCTCAGGAAGCTGGGCTTCTGATGGACCGTCCCGAGCCGCTGCTGCGCTGGCACGCGATCGCCGAGGCCCGCGACCCCGCCGGCCTCTCGACCCTCCTGG
>NZ_DASWVI010000477.1:0-1590 GCF_036401255.1 Nocardioides sp.
AACACGATCGTCTGGTACATCGTCGGCGGCCTGGTCGCCGCCGTCGGATTCATCATCTGCGTCGTCGGCGCGCTGGTGAGCGTTCCGGTGGTGCTGCTCGGCACGGCGTACACCTACAAGACGCTCAACCGCGAGCCGGTCGCGCCGTAGCGCCCCCGCTCGACCTGCTCAGATCAGCTCGAGCCGCAGCCGCGCCGGGTCCCCGACATCGAGGGACTCGGCGCGGCGCACGGCCTTCTTGACCGGCAGCACGTAGCCGCGCTGCTTGTCGGGGAAGACCGAGGTGCGCCACGTCGAGCCGCCCAGCGTCACCTCGACCCGCACCGAGCCGAAGCCGCGCGGTGGACCACCGCGGAGCCGGATCTCCTCGGTCTCGTCGGGCGGCACGGTCGCGAACACCCACGAGGCGCCCTGCGGCGAGGAGTCCCACTCCCACAGCTCGGCCTCGAACTCGCACGTCCACCCGGCCCCGCCGTCGCCCATGCGGCCAGCGTGCACCATCGCGCCGACACCGGACATCCACCCGCGTCTCGCCGCGCGTTCACACGGGCACGGGACGGTCGTCTGCGTGCGCATCGCCCAGCTGGCCAACTTCATCGGACCCGCCTCCGGCGGCATGAAGACCGCGGTCGCGGCGCTCGGGGCGGGCTACACCGCGGCCGGCGTCGAGCGGCTCCTCGTCGTCCCCGGGCCGTCCGACGCCGTGAGCACCACCGAGCACGGCGACGTCGTGCAGGTGCGGGCTCCCCGGGTGGGCGGCGGCTACCGGTTGATCGTCGAGCCGTGGCGGGTCGTCGACGTCCTCGAGCGCTTCGCCCCGACGTCGGTGGAGCTCAGCGACAAGCTCACGCTGCTGCCGGTCACCCGGTGGGCACGGCGGCGCGGCGTCGGGTCGGTGCTGTTCTCCCACGAGCGGCTCGACGACATGTTCGCGATGCGCAGCGGCCTGGAGACCACCTCGAAGGTCTCGATCGGACTGCTCAACCGCGTCCTGGTCCGCAGCTTCGACACCGTGGTCGTCACCTCGGACTACGCGCAGCGGGAGTTCCAGTCCGTCGCCGACGCGGTCGGCTGCCCCATGGTGCGGGTCCCGCTGGGCGTCGACCTCGACACGTTCCGCCCGCACCCGGTGTCGTCCGCGGACGTGCTGCGGCTGGCCCACGTCGGGCGGCTCTCCCGGGAGAAGTCGCCGCACCTGGCCGTCGCGACCGCGGTCGAGCTGCACCGCCGCGGCGTGCCGGTCCGGATGGACGTGTACGGCGACGGCTCGCACCGCGACGAGCTCGTCGAGATCGCGGCCGGCGCGCCGGTGGCGTTCCACGGGTTCGTCGAGGGGCGCGCGGACCTCAGCCGCCGGCTCGCCGCGGCCGACGTGGCGCTGTCGGTGTGCCCCGGCGAGACGTTCGGCCTCGCCGTCCTCGAGGCGCTGGCCAGCGGGACGCCGGTCGTCACGGCCGACCGGGGCGGCGCCCGCGAGCTCGTGGACGAGCACTCAGGTGCCTGGGCCGAGCCCGACCCGGCCGCGCTCGCCGACGCGGTGCTCGACGTGGCCGCTCGGCCGGCCGGCGTACGACGGCGGGCGGCGCGACG
>NZ_DASWVI010000478.1:0-23229 GCF_036401255.1 Nocardioides sp.
GCCAGGCGGCCGCCGAGGCGGTCCGGCGATGGCCGACGCTGCGACCGGTCGCGCTGTGCGCCGACCTCCCGGCGCTGCGACCGGCCGACCTCGATGCCGCGCTGGCGATGGTGCGGAGCCCGCACCCGTGCTTCGTGCCCGACGCCGCCGGGGTCGGGACGACGATGTACGTCGCGACCGGCGCCGAGTTCGACCCGCGCTTCGGACCCGGGTCGCGCGAGCAGCACCTGCTCGCCGGCGCCCGCGAGCTGGCCGACGTCGCCGCGTCCGTGCGCCGCGACGTCGACGACCTCGCCGACCTCCGCGCGGCGATCGCACTCGGGGTCGGGGTCCACACCGCGGCCGTCGTACCGCAGACCTGACCGCGGACTGGCATGACGACGGGCCGCCACCCGTGAGGGTGGCGGCCCGTCGCTGCGCTGCGCTCAGGCCTTCTTGGCGGTCTTCTTGGCCGGTGCCTTCTTGGCGGGGGCCTTCTTGGCGGGGGCCTTCTTGGCGGGGGCCTTCTTCGCCGGAGCCTTCTTGGCCACGGCCTTGGCCGGAGCCTTCTTGGCCGGAGCCTTCTTGGCCGGGGCCTTCTTGGCCGGGGCCTTCTTGGCGGCGGTCTTGGCCGGAGCCGCCTTCTTCGCCGGCGCGGCCTTCTTGGCGGGGGCGGCCTTCTTGGCCGCGGAGGTCGCCTTCTTCGCGGCGGCGGGAGCGGCCGCGAGCGTCAGCTTCGGCAGCTTCTTGGCGCCGGAGACGACGTTCTTGAGGTCGGCGCCGGCCGTGAACTTCGGAACGGCGGTCTTCTTGGCCTTGATGCGGGCACCGGTCTGCGGGTTGCGGACCCAGCGCGCCTCGCGGACCCGCTTCTCGAAGGAGCCGAACCCGGTGATCGCGACCTTCTCGCCCTTGGCGACCTCGCGAGTGATCGTGTCCAGCACGGACTCGAGAGCGTGCGCCGCGGCCTTGCGGTTCCCCTCGTAACGCGCGGCCAGCGCATCGATGAACTCTGACTTGTTCACTGTCTTCCCTTCCAATGAACGACATGTGGTCGAGCCCGTGCTCGACTTTCTCCAACGCACGCTAGGTATTCGCGGCGCCTCCCACAATCACCATCGCGTGTTTTCCGGCGTGTTTTTCGGTTTCCGCGCGATGCCGAATCCGGTCAGCAGAGCGGGATTCGGCACACAAAGAGGGCGAATCCCCAAGCCTGCTTGGGGATTCGCCCTCTTCGCCCGCGTCGTCGGCGGGTCAGCCGGCGTGGATGGTCGCCGGCTTCCACGCAGGCCGGTTTGCCTCGTACGACGCGATCGCGTCGGCGTGCCCGAGCGTGATGCCGATGTCGTCGAGGCCCTCGAGGAGCCGCCAGCGCGTGTAGTCGTCGATGTCGAAGGAGTCCTCGACGGCGTCGACACCCTCGCCGGCCCGGACGGTCCGGGCCTCGAGGTCGACGGTCACCGTGGTGCCCGGCTGGCTCTCCAGCAGGTCCCACAGCTTCTGGACGACCTTCTCGTCGACCTGCGCGGCGAGCAGCCCCGCCTTGCCGGAGTTGCCGCGGAAGATGTCCGCGAAGCGCGGCGAGATGACGACCTTGAAGCCGTAGTTCTGCAGGGCCCAGACCGCGTGCTCACGCGACGACCCCGTCCCGAAGTCGGGTCCGGCGACCAGCACCGAGGCCCCGGCGTACGCCTCGTTGTTGAGCACGAACGACGCATCGTTGCGCCAGGCCGCGAACAGGCCGTCCTCGAAGCCGGTGCGCGTCACCCGCTTGAGGTAGACGGCGGGGATGATCTGGTCGGTGTCGACGTTGCTGCGGCGCAGCGGCACGCCGACGCCGGTGTGGGTCGTGAACTTGTCCATGTCAGTTGCTCCCAGCGGTCACGGGCGTGAGGTCGGCGGGCGAGGAGAGGGTGCCGCGGATCGCGGTCGCGGCGGCGACCGGGACCGAGACCAGGTGCGTGCGCCCGCCCTTGCCCTGGCGGCCCTCGAAGTTGCGGTTGGACGTCGACGCGCTGCGCTCGCCGGGCTGCAGGGTGTCGGGGTTCATGCCCAGGCACATCGAGCAGCCGGCACCGCGCCACTCCGCGCCGGCCTCCTTGAAGATCACGTCCAGACCCTCGTCCTGGGCCTGCAGCCGCACCCGCACCGATCCGGGCACGACGAGCAGACGGGTGTTCTTGTCCACGTGCCGGCCCTTGATGATCTCGGCGGCGGCCCGGAGATCCTCGATGCGCCCGTTGGTGCACGAGCCGATGAAGACGGTGTCGACCTTGATGTCCCGCATGGGCGTGCCGGGCTCGAGCCCCATGTACTCGCACGCCTTCTCGGCCGCGATCCGGTCGGAGGCGTCGTCGTACTGCTCGGGGCTGGGGACGCTGCCGCCCAGGGGGACGCCCTGCCCGGGGTTGGTCCCCCAGGTCACGAACGGGGTCATCGTGCTGGCGTCGAGCACGATCTCCTTGTCGAACGCGGCGTCCTCGTCGGTGACCAGGGTCTGCCAGTGCGCGACGGCCGCGTCCCAGTCCGCGCCCTTCGGGGCCTCGGGGCGTCCCTCGATGTAGTCGAAGGTCGTCTGGTCGGGGGCGATCAGGCCGGCCTTCGCGCCCCACTCGATCGACATGTTGCACACGGTCATCCGGCCCTCCATCGAGAGCTCCTCGATGGCCTGGCCGCGGTACTCGACGATGTAGCCCTGCCCGCCGCCGGTGCCGGTGTGGGCGATCAGCGTCAGCACGAGGTCCTTGGCCGTCACCCCCTCGGGGAGGCTGCCGTTGACCGTGACCGCCATCGTCTTCGGCTTCGCCTGCGGCAGCGTCTGGGTCGCGAGCACGTGCT
The DNA here is from genome assembly GCF_036401255.1 of Nocardioides sp. Taxonomy (GTDB): domain Bacteria; phylum Actinomycetota; class Actinomycetes; order Propionibacteriales; family Nocardioidaceae; genus Nocardioides. Next base: position 2,818 of record NZ_DASWVI010000478.1, read on the forward strand.
CGACCTCGGAGGTGCCGATGCCGAACGCGATGGCGCCGAACGCCCCGTGGGTGCTGGTGTGGCTGTCGCCGCACACGATCGTCATGCCGGGCTGGGTGAGGCCGAGCTGCGGGCCGACGACGTGCACGATGCCCTGCTCGACGTCGCCGAGCGGATGCAGGCGTACGCCGAACTCCTCGGCGTTGCGGCGCAGCGTGTCGACCTGGGTCTTGGAGACGGGGTCGGCGATCGGCTTGTCCCAGTCGAGCGTGGGGACGTTGTGGTCCTCGGTGGCGAGGGTGAGGTCGGGCCGGCGCACGGTGCGGCCGGCGAGCCGCAGCCCGTCGAACGCCTGCGGGGAGGTGACCTCGTGGATCAGGTGCAGGTCGATGTAGAGGAGGTCCGGCTCCCCCGGTGTCGACCGGACGACGTGCTCGTCCCAGACCTTCTCGGCCAAGGTCTTGCCCATGACTCTCTCCCTCGTGACCTCTCGGTGGTCGGACTCGTCGAGACCACCTCACTTCGACAACATCACAGATGCTAACGCTTGCATCCCATGATCTGAGACGCCAATATTGCCATATGGACAACTCCAGCGGAGTGGGCGTCCTCGACAAGGCCGCCCTCGTGCTCACCGCCCTCGAGTCCGGCCCGGCCACGCTCGCGGGCCTGGTCGCCGGCACCGGACTGGCCCGCCCGACGGCGCACCGTCTCGCGGTCGCGCTCGAGCACCACCGCCTGGTCGCCCGGGACATGCAGGGCCGGTTCGTGCTCGGGCCGCGGCTGGCCGAGCTCTCGGCGGCCGCCGGCGAGGACCGGCTGCTCGCCACGGCCGGACCCGTGCTCGCCCGGCTGCGCGACATCACCGGTGAGTCCGCCCAGCTGTGGCGGCGCCAGGGCGACCACCGTGTGTGCGTGGCCGCGGCCGAGCGTCCCAGCGGCCTGCGCGACACGATCCCGGTCGGCTCGCAGCTGACGATGCGGGCCGGCTCCGCCGCCCAGGTCCTGCTGGCGTGGGAGGACCCCGAGCGGATGCACCGGGGCCTGCAGAACGCCGCGTTCTCGGCCGCTGCGCTCTCCGGCATCCGCCGGCGCGGCTGGGCCCAGTCCGTCGGCGAGCGCGAGCAGGGCGTCGCGTCCGTGTCCGCCCCGGTCCGCTCCCCCGGCGGCAAGGTGATCGCCGCCGTGTCCGTCTCGGGTCCGCTCGAGCGGCTCTCGCGTCAGCCCGGCCGGATGCACGCACCCGCCGTCCTCGCCGCCGCCGAGCGGCTCAGCGAGTCGCTGCGCCGGGCTGCCGCGGAGTAGTCGCGTCAGGCCTGTCCGCGCCGATTCACGGTCTCGCGGGCCGCGACAACCGTCCACAGGGGCGAGTCGGCGAGGGTCTCCTGCTGCTCGATCTGCGCGTGAAGCCCGTGGCGGTCGAGGACCTTCAGGATGCGGCCCAGCGCCCCGTCGCTGTCCTCGACCTCGCAGACGACACCGTCGATCGACGACCAGCGGTCGCCGATGCCAGCCAGAACCGCTTCCTCAGCCCGCTCGACGTCGATCTTGAGGTGGATCCCCGTGTCCAGGTCCGGGCGAAACGCGTCGAGGAGGACATCGAGCCGAAAGCTCGGCACCTTGACCCGCACACCCTCGTGAAGACCCTGCAACGCCTCATCGACGGCGATGTCATCGAACCCGATGTTCCTCAAGTAGGCCGCGGTCAGCGCATCGTCCCTGGCCTGTGCGGCGTGCAATCCCGACTGGCTGGGCGCGCGCGGGTAGTACGTGAGCTCCACGGCGCCCTGGACCGCCCCGATCGCGCCCTGGACCGTCGTGGCGGTCGGGACGTGTCGGAGCAGGTTCTGCGCCAGGCAGCTGTACGTCAGGGGCACCGGCTCGACGGCGAGGATCGGCACCGCGGACGCATGCCGTGCCACGTAGAGCGTCGAGAGCCCGGTGTTCGCGCCGACGTCGACCACGAGCAGACCGGACTCGGCCGCGCGTCGAGCGAAGTCCGCATAGACGCGATCGACGAAGATCTCGTCGTAGAGCATCCGCGTGTCGCCGGGGCTCGCCGTCCACCACGGTGTGCCGTCGGGAAGCGTCGTCTCCATCGCGGTCCACGAGCCGCCATCTCTGCTCATGTCCAGCCTTTCCAGTCAGCTGCCAGGGACGAGAAGGACGACAGTGCTGCGGCCAGGCCGCGGGCGGCATCGCGTTGCCCCGGGACGTCGTCATACCGCACGACCCCCGTGCAGCCGTGCTCGTCGACCGAGAGGAAGACGGTGAACCCGAAGTCCTCGCGCCCTCCGGCGACCTCGAGAGGTTCCTGCTCGACGCCCTGCAAGATGAGCCGCGGCTGCTCCTCGAGGGCGAGGAAGCAGGCGGGCGGGGCCATCTGGCGACCGCGCTCGTCCCCCCTGAGGCCCTGCACCGCCAGCGCGAACGGGATGCGCGACGGCGGTGCTACTGCGCGTTGCAGGTCCTCCGCGCAGGAGCGGACGGCGTCGGGTACGTCGAGGCGCCGCCTCGCCAGCATCAGCACGGTGTCGACGAAGCATCCCGGGACGCGCGCGTCGGGCAGCGTCGCCCGGTCACCCACGGCGAGGCCGTAGGGCACCACCGGCGCATGCCATGCCTCGCACAAACTCCGCTCGACGATCGCGACGAGCACCTCCGCCAGGGTGTGGCGGCCTTCGCCGACGATCGTGAGGGCTCGGCTGACCACCATGGGATCGACCGCGAGCTCCAGGCTCGACCGCGAGCCGTTCCCTACGGGCACCGACGGCCAGCGGTCCGCCCCTGCGAGCAACGAGCGGACCCGGTCCGCCACGGCGCCACTCTGGACGAGATGCCGTTCGCGAGCGCGCCGCTGATGGAACGCCGCGGCCAGAGCCGCTGCCGTCCCGGCCGCGGACGGTTCGGCGTCGCGGGCGCCTGTAGGTCCGTCATACGCGGTGCCCGTCGCGGCCAGCACCTGCTGGACGGTCCAGTAGTCGACGACCAGGTGATGCCACACCATGACCAGGATGCGGTCGTCGCCGACCGTGGATGCGATGTGTGCCCGCCACAGCAATCCGTCGGTGCTGACGGCGCCAGCCACCTCGTCCAGGATGTCTTCGAAGGGACGTGCGTCCTCCTCGATCGTGCAGGTCGGCCGAAGCCGGCCGAGCTCGAATCCAGGCACGCCGTCGACCTCCACCAGGCCCGCCGAGAAGATCGCCCGGCTCGCCAGGACGTCCTCGAGGGACCGCGCCAGACGAGCGACGTCCACGCCGTCGCGGAGGCGGAACGCGACCGCCTGCCGGTACGCGTCCGGGCGTCCGAGCAGCTGTTCGTGGAACCACATGCCGGCCAGTTGCGCATCGAAGGACAGCGGCCCCGCAGGGTGCTCGTCGAGATCCCGCGCACCCCGTGCCGGCGGAGCCTCCACGACCATCCGGGACAGCTCCTGCCAGCTCGCAGCGCGCAGCACGCGCTCCGCCGAGATCTCACGGCCGAGCCTGGTGTGGATCCGGCGCGCGATCCGGGCCGCGCCGAGGGAGGTCAGGCCCGCAGCGATCATGCTCTCGGACCCGAGACCACCCAAGATCTCCTCGTCGACTATCGCTGCGAGGGCGTCGACGCCGACGAGGTCGGCTGGCAACTGCGTCGCCGTGGACGTCGAGACGGCCTCGACGTCGAGGGGCACAGTATCGAGCCGGGAATGGTCGACCTTCCCGTTGGCGGTCTCCGGCAGGCGTTCCAGCCTCACGACCGCCTGCGGCAGAGCGTAGTAGGGCAGCCGCTGCATCAATCGGGTGCGAACCTCCCGCAGCGAGATCGGCGAGGAGAGTACGAGATAGGCGACCACCGCCTTCCCGACCCCCTCGAAGTCACGCACTCCGGCGACGGCCACCTCGACCTCAGGGAGCCCGGCCAGGGCGGCTTCGATCTCCCCCGCCTCGATCCGGAACCCACGGACCTTGAGCTGCCGGTCCCGACGGCCGCAGAACACGAGGTTGCCGTCGTCGTCGTAGCGACCGAGGTCACCCGTCGCGTAGCGCCGGACCCCGTCGACCATGTCGAAGCCTCCCGGATCGTCGCCGAGGTAGCCTCGTGCGACCCCGGCGCCGCAGATCACGATCTCGCCGATACCCTCCGCGTCCGGGGCGTCGAGCTCGATCTTCACGTCGGGAAGGGGCCGACCCACCGGCGCCCGGGCATCGGGATTCCCCCCCGACAGGGGGACGTCGTACAACGTGCAGAACACCGCGGCCTCGGCCGGACCGTAACCGTTGACGATCTGCAGACCGTTCGTCGCGACCAGCGCTCGTTGGAGCATGGCGAGCTGGATCGGCTCCGCTCCCACCAGGATCCTGCGCAGGTGGGTGAACGGCCGCGGGTCCCTCTCGACGGCCCGGACGAAGTCCGGCACGAAGAGCGGTGGCAGGAAGCAGCTCTCGACTCGATCTCGCGCCAGCACGGAGAAGAACCGGTCCGGGTCCAGTCGGTCGTCGGCGCCGACCACGACGAGCGTGCCCCCACGGCACAGCACCGACCAGATCTCCCACGCCGCGGCATCGAAGCCGGGACTCGCCCACCAGGTGCCCACGAATCCGTCGCGGACAGCGGCACGACCATCCATGCCCCGGATCGTGGTGATCAGATTGCGATGCTCCATCTGCACGGCCTTCGGGATGCCGGTGGATCCGGAGGTGTGGATGACGTAGGCGACGTCGTCGGCCCTCGGCAGGGGCCGGACGCGAGGAGTGCCGCCCAGATCGGGCTGGGCCGACGAGGCGTCGACCGTGGCCGACGCGCGAGCGACGCGGACGAGCAGGTCTCGGCGGTCTGCCGGCAGTGTCACGTCCACCGGGACGTACGCACCGCCGGCGAGCATCACCGCGACGTAGGCCCGCACGGCCGCGCACGCCGGTGGCAGCTCGACCGCGACCCGGTCGCCCGGGCCGACCCCGATCGCGGCCAACCGCTCGGCGAGAGCACTCGCCTGGCCCAGCAGTTCCGCGTAGCTGAGGGCGTCAGCGCCGTCGCGTACGGCGATTCGGTCCGGCGCCACGCGCGCGGTCGTGACCAGGTCGTGGAGGAGAGTCTGAGGGGTCCTCCTCACCGTGCGCCCACCCTCCGGGTGAGCTCACCGCGGTCGACCTTGCCCTCCGGCGTCAGCGGGAAGGTCGCGTGCTCGACGATCCGGGACGGGATGAGGTGGGGTGGTAGACGCTGACCGAGCCAGGCTCGGAGGTCGAAGGGTTGCGCCCCTGGGCGGGTTCGATAGTGACAGACGAGATCCAGGTCCCCCGCAGCGTTGGTGAACGGGACCGTGATCGCGTCCGCAACGTCGGGATGAGCAGTAGCCGCGGCCGAGATCTCCGCAGGCTCGATCCGGAAGCCTCGAACCTGGACCTGGTCGTCGCTGCGACCGAGATGGTGGAGAAGCCCGGCGGCGTCACGAAACGCCAGGTCGCCGGTGCGGTAGGTAGGCACGCCGTCACGCGACACGAACCGTGCAGCTGTGAGATCCGGTCGTCGCCAGTAGCCGTTGGCAACCGCTGAGCCGGAGATCACCAACTCCCCCACGACGCCCGGGGGGCAGCTGCCCAGGCTGTCGTCGACCACGTCGATCTGCAAGTGGGCCAACGGCCTTCCGATCGGGGTGCTCCCGGGGCGTGCCGGAGCACTGCCCGGTGTCAAGACGAGATGGGTGGCGTGGACCGTGCTCTCGGTCAGGCCATACATGTTGACCGCCGTCACTCCGCTCCGGTCCCCGATCCAGTCCAGGGTCCGCGGCACGTCGACCGACTCGCCACCCAGAACCAGCCATCGCAGGTCCGGTAGCTGGGCGGCGGACCCGTCGCAGAGCAGATACTTGAAGGCGGTCGGCACCATGCTCAGGAGGGTTACCCGGGCGTTACGGAGCCGCTCGACGAGCAGTTCTCCGTCACGCCGCGCGTCGGCCTCCACGATCACCGCGCTGCCACCGGTGCGCAGAGCCCCCCACAGCTCCCACACGCTGAAGTCGAAGTTGAACGAATGGAAGACGCTCCAGACGTCGCCGGGGCCGACCCCGAAGAGCGGGCTCGCCGTCTCCAACAGGGTCCAGACCTGCTCCTGCGTGATGAGGATCCCCTTGGGCGTGCCCGTCGTCCCCGAGGTGTAGATGAGGTAGGCGGGGTGAGGGTGCGGGACGAGGCGACCCGCACCCTCCGGGCCGGGTCGGTAGCTCACCGACCGGCCGCCCGCGTCTACGAGCGCCCCGCTGATGCCCGCGTCCCGGGCTATGAACGAGCGCCGGGCCGCCGGATATGCGGGGTCGAGTGGGACGTAGGCGCATCCGTGCAACATGACACCGAGCGCCGCGGCCGGGAAGGCACCGCGGTTCCCGACGTCGACGCCCACGAGGGATCGACTCCGGACGCCGCCGTCGACCAGCTGGTCGCGCACCTTCTCGGCCAGCGACCAGAGCTCGGCGTAGGTCACGATCCCGAGCGCGTCGTCGAGAGCCGGGGCGTCGGGCGCGTCATCGACGTGACGCCGGATGGCCCCGCACAGCGGTCCGACCACGTCAGCTCGCTGCCGCGCGCTCCGCGGCCGATCGCGCCAGGTCGCGGATGACGGGGAGCTCGAAGAAGGCCGCGAACTCGAGGTCGATTCCGTGCCGCGCGCGGCACCGGGAGGCGATGCGGCCGATCATCAGCGAGTGCGCCCCGAGCGCGAAGATGTTAGAGCTCGGCTCGACCGTGGCCTCGGGCAACAGCTCCGACCACTCTTGGACCAGGATCCGCTCGATCCGCTCGCGTCCATTCTCCGTCATGCTTGCGCCTCTCTGAATCTGTTGATGTCGGTCGCCAGGGCGCGCGCGAGCGCGCCGACGTGGGGACGCTCGATGATCGACTCGTGGTTGCCGTCGATCACGGTGAGCCGGAGCCGGTCGCCGAGGAGCGCTTCCCAGGGCCACTCGGGGTGCTCGGGGTGGGGCGGGACGGTGATCTTCGCCTTGTAGTAGTGGACCCCGTAGTAGTGGACCCCGACGTCGACCGGAGCCGGGCGGTAGCTCAGCAGCGCCCGGCTGTGCGCCCGCCAGACCTCCGAGAAGATCTCAAGGTCCCTCGCGGAGAGGCTCGCCGCGTGCTCGGGCGCCATCGCACCGAGCACACGACGGAACATCTCCAGCGGCGGCAACGACCGCAGCTGTGCGACGAAGTCCGCGTCGCCCCCCGCGAAGATCGTCGCGAGCATCTCGGCGTCGTCATCGAACAAGGTCGGCAGCTGCCCGGGCCCGGGCGTGTCCAGGAGCCCGACGAACGGCGGAGGGTCGCCCCGGCGCACGCTGAGTCGCGCAACCTCGTAGGCGATGCTCCCGCCCATCGAGATCCCCCCGAGGAGGAAGGGCGCCTCGACGCCCAGCCGATCGAGCTCGCGCAAGTGATGCTCCGCCAGCTCCTCGATGGTCTCGAGCGGCCGGCACTCCCCGGCGACCCCCGGAGCCTGGAGCCCCAGCACGCGGAGCCCGCCCGTGAGCGAGTGGGCGAGGGTGCTGTACAACCCGCTCGTCCCGCCGATCGGGTGGAACAGCGCCAAGGTCCCGCCACCGGTGCCCTCGACCAGGGTGAGCACGCCGGCGGCCGGCTCGGTTCCGGTGGTCGGCTGCTCGATGAGCAACGCCTGGTGACGCACCGTCCGGTGTGACATCAGGGCGGCGATCCCGGGACGAACGCCGAACTGCGCGTCCAGACGCTCGGCGAGGACGGCCACGAGCAAGGAATGGCCGCCGACATCGAAGAAGTCGTCGTCGATGCCGAGACCTCCAGTGCCGAGGAGGTCCGACCAGATCCTCAGGATGAGCTGCTCGGTGTCGTTGCCGACGGGGTCCTGCGTGCGCGCCGGAACGGCGAGCCGGCGCAGCGCCCGCCGGTCCAGCTTGCCGTTGGCCGAGATCGGCAGGACGTCGACCTTGATCACGTCGGTCGGGACCATCGGGCCCGGCAGTCGGCGCCGCAGCTCCTCAGTCACGTCCCGTGGTTCCGCCGACCCGGCGTACGCAGCGCGCAGCGCGGGCGGGTCCGAGAGCACGACCACGGCGCCCTCGGAGACTTCAGGTAGCTGGCGCAGCACCATCTCGACCTCGGCCGGCTCGATGCGCATTCCCCGGATCTTCACTTGGTCATCGATGCGGCCCAAGAAGCGCAGAACCCCGTCGTCCCACCGCGCCAGGTCGCCGGTCCGGTAGGACGGGCGCCCGTCGACCGGATGCGCGGCGAACCCGCTACGCGCCGGCTGGTGCAGGTAGCCGGCCACCACGGCCGGGCCACTGATCCAGAGCTCGCCCGGCCGGCCCGCCGCGACCACGCGGCCGGCGTCGTCCAGCAACGTGAGGTCGGCGCCCGCGGTCGGCCGTCCGATCGGGATGTCCTGCCGGTCGATGTCGGCAGCCGTGACCCGGTGGTGGCTCACCGCGGTCGCCGCCTCGCTGGGACCGTAGATGTTGAGCTGGATCGGTGGTGGTGCCTGACCCGCGGCGACGGTCGCGAGGACGTCGGGTGCGGCCCGCTCCCCGCCGAAGATGAGGATGCGAACGCCGTCGAGGACTCCGGGCTCCCGCCGCACCCAGTGGTTCAACACCGACGTCGCCGCCACGACGCAAGAGATCCGCTCGGCCCGGAGGAAGTCCGCGACGGCGATCGGGTCGAGCCGAACGTCGGTCGCGGGGATCACCAGGGTCGCGCCTCGGGTGAGGGCGCCCCAGAACTCGTAGGCGCTCACATCGAAGGAGGTCGAGACGAACTGGGCGACGCGGTCCCGGGGCTCGATCGGCAGGTCGGTCCGAGAGCCGATGAGTCGAGCGATCGCACGGTGTGGGACCACCACGCCCTTGGGTGACCCGGTCGAGCCGGAGGTGTAGACGAGATAGGCCACCTCCTCGGCCGCCCCGGGCCGCGCCAGCAGCGAGCCTCGGTCGACCTCGGCATCGCCTCGAGGACGCGGCACGGCGTCGAGTCCGAGCAGGGGCGCCCCGACCCCCGGGAGCATCGGGCGCGACGAGACCACCAGCCGCACTCCCGCGTCGGCCAGGATGTCGAGCGACCGCTCGGACATCTGGGCCGGATCGCAAGCGACGTACGCGGCACCGAGCGACCAGGTGGCCAGCCACGCGGCCACAAGTGCTGCCGAGCTCGGCGCGACGGTGCCGACGACGTCGCCCGCCCCGATGCCGCGGCGCTCGAGCTCGTGCCGCCATTCGCTCGCCCAGTGCACCAGCTCGCGGTAGCTGGTTTCGCCGCTGTCGTCGACGACGGCGAGAGCGTCCGGCCGCTCGGTTGCGGCGTCGAGCACCAGGTCGAGCAGGCTGCGCCCCGGGACGGGGTTGGGCGCGCCGCGTCCCCAGGCCAAGGCCTGACTGACGAGCTCCGCAGTGGGCGGTCGCCACGACGCGGCGCAGCCGGACGAGTCCGGGTCGAGCAGCTGGACAAGACGATCGGCCGCCTCGGCAGCCGCCTCCACCGGCGTGCCGTCCGCACGGAACTCGAATCTCAGCAGGTAGCCGTCCGACGTCGGAGCACACTCCAGCGCCAGCTGGAACAAGGCTTCGGCACGCCGTAGCCGGACGGGTTCGAAGTCGGCCGAGCCGAGGCGCACCGGCGGGGTCGCCTCCTGCCAGCTGAACAAGAACTGGTTGAGATGGGCGGCGAGCCCCGGCTGGTTCAACAACCGCGCGAACGGCACCCGCGGGTGAGCGATCATGCGAACGAACCGCGCCCACGCGCGGCGCACCAGGTCGTCGAAGCCGTCGGCGTCCGGAGCGTCGGCGACGACGGGGATCGTCTCGATCAGGGCGCCCACGGTGTCGTCGTCGCTGTCGGTGCGGACGGAGACCGGCACCATCACGACGTGGTCACGGCGGTCCACGAGCTCTGCCAGGCAGACCTCCCACGCTGCCAGCACGACGACCATGGGCGTCACTCCCAGGCGTCGCGCGGTCTCGAGCACCCATGCCCGCGTGGTGCGACCGACGGTTCTCTCCAGGGTCCGGCACTCCCCCACACCGATCGTGCCGCTCGGCCCGGTCGGCAACCCTTTGAGCTGGCGCGCCCAGAACTCCGCCGTATCCTCGCCGATCTCCGAGGCCGCGAAGGGGTTCGGCTCCTGAGGTTCGATCTGCTCGAGCGGCATCATGCCGGCCACGTGGTCCGCGAGCGCGGAGACGATGACCTCGATGGAGCGCGCGTCAGCGACGACATGGTGCAGTACCAAGACGACGTACGTCTTCGCGCCGCCGACCACGATCGCGGCACGAGCCATCGGACCTGCCGTCAGGTCGAACGGGTGGAAGGAGATCTCAGAGAGGATCGGCTCCGCGGGACCGCGGGCCTCGATGATCTGCACCTCGAGCTCACCGGGCTCCGCGCACAGCACGGTGCCCGACTCGTCCACGTAGCCCAGCAGCTGGGGAAAGCGCCGCGGCAGGGCACGCAACGCATCACAGAGCGTGGCGACGTCCGGCGAGGCGCTCGTGACCAGAACCACCGGGACGTTGCTCACCGAGGTGCCCCGATGGGCACGGTCCACATGGACCAGGCGTTGCTGCACCTCCGACAGTGGCGAGTGTCGCACCTGCGTCCCCCAAGAAGAGTCCCAGCCGAGTCAGGCCTCCGGCGATGCTGGATGACCGAGCGCGATGATGTCAACGATTTCTGGTTGATGCGGGCTTTTGGCGGGAAGTCTTCTGCGCACCCCGAGGGCGACACAACACTCTGTGGTCGGGTCCACCCAGCTGATCGACCCGGGAGCGGCCAACGCGGCGACCTCGCGCCCGGAGAGCGTGACCGCCTCCGAGAGGGAGACGACGCCCAGCTTGACCAACGCCTCCCGTACCACCCACGCGGACACCGGGTCCGCACCTCCACCGGCGGACGTCTCTGCCAGGACCTCTCGGACTGCGGGTGCGTCGGCGATCCGCTGGATGTCGATGGCCACTCGCCTGTCGTCGCTCACGGCTGCGGCCACGGTTCCTGCCGCGTGCGACCAGCTCACGGACAGCGTTCCGAGCGCTGGCTTCCCGTGGTCGACACCCCCACAGGTGCCACAGGACTGGTGCAGATCGGTCGCTGCCCACGACCGCCCCGTCAACCTGGTGGCCAGCGCCACGGTCAACTGCCTGGCCGCGAGGAAGTCGCGACGGTCCTCCGCCCTCAGCCTCTCAGCCCGCGGCCATCGCCCGACCGGTTCACCGAGCGTCTCGAGCGCCACCGCGGAACTCGTGACGCAGGCGAGCGTGGGCATGGTGCGCAGTGAACCACGCGGCGCCATCGAGCGAGCCCGAAATCGCTGCGCCACGGCCGGATGGCCGAGTCGGCGGGCACGGCGGGGAAACTGGCGCCGGCTCGGCCTAGAAGAGGGCATCCTGTTCCAGCTCGAGGAGCAGCTGCTTGCGGGGCAGGCCACCGGCGTAGCCGGTGAGGGTGCCGTTCGCGCCGATGATGCGGTGGCACGGGATCACGATCGGGATCGGGTTGCGCCCGTTGGCCAGGCCGACGGCGCGGGAAGCCGCGTTGGTCATGCCGAGGCGGTGGGCGATCTCGCCGTACGACGCGGTCTCGCCCCAGCCGACGCCGAGCAGCTCGCGCCAGACCCGCTGCTGGAACGCGCTGCCGGTGGGTGCGAGCGGGAGGTCGAACTCCTTGAGGTCGCGGGCGAAGTAGGCGCGCAGCTGGCGCGCCGCCTCGACGAGCAGCGGGTGGTCGTCATCCCGGTCGCCGCGGGGCCGGCCGTCGGAGTCGCGGAACGGCGAGAACTCGATCGCGGTGATCGCGCCGTTGTGCTCGACCAGCCTCAGCTCGCCGACGGGTGAGTCGATCACGGTCCACATCTCAGGTCTCCTTGCTGAGGGACTGCCACAGGTACAGCTGGGCGTAGGAACGCCAGGGCGACCAGCGCCCCGCCAGCTCGGCGGCGCGCGCCGGGTCCTGACCGAGGCCGGTGAGCGCGTCGCGGATGCCGATGTCGGTCGGCAGGAACACGTCGGGATGACCGAGGGCGCGCAGCGCGATGTAGTCGGCCGTCCACGGTCCGATGCCGGGGATCGCCAGCAGGCGACGGCGTACGTCGTCGCGGTCGGGGCCCCGGTCGAGCGCGAGCGTGCCGCTCGCGAGCGCCTCACACAGGGCGATCAGCGCGCGCCCACGGGCGCGGGGCATCGGCAGGTCCTCGGGGTCGAGGGCCGCGATCGTCGCGGCGTCCGGGAACAGGTGGGTCAGCCCCTCGACCGGCCGGGCGACCGACCGGCCGTGCTCCGCGACGAGCCGCGCGGCGACGGTGCGCGCCCCGGCGACGCTGACCTGCTGGCCGAGCACGGCGCGCACCGCGATCTCGTGGCCGTCCACGTGGCCCGGGACCCGCAGCCCCGGCCAGGTCCGGACGAGCGGGCCGACGACCGGGTCACCGGCGAACGCGTCGGCGACCGCGAGCGGATCACAGTCGGCGTCGAGCATCCGCCGCACCCGCTCGGTGGCGGCGGCGGTGTCGCGCAGGTCGTCGAGCGCGAACGTCGCCGTCGCGAACGCCGTCTGCCCGGACTCGCTGACATCGGGGACCTCGAGCCGGACCGTGCCGTCGCCGTGCGGGAGCGACAGGGTCCGCGCGTACCAGCCCTCCCCCGCACTCTCCACGCCCGGCACCGCGCGGGCGGCGAGGAACGCGAGCAGCGCCGAGCCGTGGTAGGGCGTGCGGACCGCGAGCCGCATCGTCACCGTGCCCGTCGTGGCCGCCCGGCCGCCGCGGCGGCCGCGCAGCTCGGTGGGCGACGCGGCGTAGACCTCGCGGATCGTGTCGTTGAACTGCCGGACGCTGGAGAACCCGGACGCGAACGCGACGTCGGCGTAGCCGAGCTCGGTGGTCTCGATGAGCACGCGAGCGGTCTGGGCGCGCTTCGCGCGGGCGAGCGCGAGCGGGCCGGCGCCGAGCTCGGCGGTGAGGATCCGGGCCAGGTGCCGGGAGGTGTAGCCGACCCGGCGGGCGAGCCCGTCGACACCCTCCCGGTCCACGACCCCGTCGGCGATCAGGCGCATCGCGCGCCCGGCGGCGGTCGCGGCGACGTCCCAGTCCGGGCTCCCGGGGGTCGCGTCGGGCAGGCAGCGCTTGCAGGCGCGATAACCGGCCGCCTGCGCCGACGCGGCGCTCGGGTGGAACGTGACGTTCTGGAACGCCGGAGTGCGCGCCGGGCACGACGGCCGGCAGTAGATGCCGGTGGTGCGCACCGCGGTGTAGAAGACCCCGTCGAAGCGCCGGTCGCGGGACTTCACCGCCCGGTAGCACGACTCGCGGTCCAGCCGCTCCGCCGTCTTGTCGGTGCTCGTCATGCCCTCATCCTGACCCAGGCCACCGACACTCTCTGGCGGGAATCGGACACGGCCACGAGCCTAGACCTCAGGGGCCGCCACCCCGCACGTACGCTGGAGGTCCACGGATCTCGGGAGTCCTCTGGAAGGATCCCGACGTGCCCGACGCCCGCCGCCATCACCGCCGCACCGCGCTGCGCGTGATCATCGTCGCCGAGCTCGTGATCGCGCTGGTGACCGCGGCGACCGTGGTGTTCGCCTACAACCGCATCGACGGCGGGATCGTCGAGGGCCCGGAGATCGACCACGAGGTGACCCGACCGAAGCCGGTGCTGGACACCTCCGAGCTCAACATCCTCGTGATGGGCAACGACACCCGCGACTGCACCGGGTGCGACATCGACAGCGAGGCCGGTGAAGGTGGCTCCGACACCACGATCCTCATCCACGTCGCCGACGGCCGGCAGTCGGCGTACGGGATCTCGATCGCTCGCGACACCCTCGTCGACCGCCCCGACTGCACCAACGGCACCGAGACGATCCCCGGGGCCACGGACGCGCAGTGGAACGAGGCGTTCGCGCTCGGCGGCCCCGAGTGCACCGTCGAGCAGGTCGAGGCCGTGACCGGCATCTACGTCGACTCCTACATCACACTGAACTTCGCGGGGTTCAAGGGCATGGTCGACGCCGTCCACGGCGTCGAGGTGTGCATCCCCGAGCCGATCGACGACGAGGTCGCCCACATCCACTTCGACGCCGGCACGCAGACGCTCGACGGCGACCGCGCCCTGCAGTACGTGCGGGAGCGGCACTCCACCGCCAACTCCGACCTCGGTCGGATGAAGCGCCAGCAGGCGTTCATCGCCTCGATGATCGGCAAGGTCAAGTCCGCCGGGACGCTCACCAGGCCCGACCGGCTCTACAGCTTCGCGCGAGCCCTCACCGGGTCGATCCAGACCAGCCCCGACCTGGCGAGTGCGGGCAAGCTCGTCAAGCTCGCGATGTCGGTCAACGGCGCGGACCTGCAGCACATCAAGTTCGTGACGGCACCGACCTCGGACTTCCCCAGGAGCGACCCGAACTGGGGTCGCCTGCAGTTCGCCCCGGAGGCCCAGGAGCTCTGGCAGCGGGTGATCGACGACGAGCCGCTCGGCCGGCTCGGCAAGGGCGCGGTCACCGGCAAGGACCCCAACGGCTCGGCGGAGGACGCCGCGGCCAACGGCCTGTGCGCCTGACCCGCGCCGGCCATCGACCCCGAGGAGCAACCATGCACGGACACGTGGTGCGGACCGAGTCGCTGACGCCCGGCATCGTGCGCGTCGTCCTCGGCGGGCCAGGACTGGCCGGGTTCGCGATGCCCGATGCCACCGACGCCTACGTCAACGTGGCGATCCCGCCAGCAGGGGCGCCGTACGCCGGCGTGTTCGACCCGGCCACGGTGCAGGAGGAGCAGCCACGCGAGCTGTGGCCGGCGCGGCGCCGCTACACCGTGCGCCGGTGGGATCCGGCCGCCGGCGAGCTCACCCTCGACTTCGTCGTGCACGGCGACGCCGGCGTGGCCGGCCCCTGGGCGGGCTCCGCCCGGCCCGGCGATCCGCTCGTCTTCACCGGGCCGAGCGGCGGCTACCGGCCGGACCCGGCGGCGGACTGGCACCTGATGCTCGGCGACGAGTCGGCGCTGCCGGCGATCGCCGCGTCGCTCGAGGCGCTCCCGGACGGAGCGGTCGCCGTGGTGCGGGTCGTGTGCGACGGCCCGGCGTACGAGATCGCGCTGCCGGGTCCGGGCACGGTCGACCTGGCCTGGCTGCACCGCGCGGGCGGCGACCCCGGCGCCGACCTGCTGCTCGGCGCCGTCCGCGACCTGACGTTCCCGGCGGGGCGGGTGCACGCGTTCGTCCACGGCGAGGCGGACGAGATCCGCGCGCTGCGCCGGCACCTGCTCGCGGACCGTGGCCTGTCCCGGCAGGACATGTCGTGCTCGCCGTACTGGCGGCGCACCATGTCCGACGAGGCCTGGCGCCAGGTCAAGCGGGAGTACGTCGCCGCCATGGAGGCCGACGTCGCCTGAGCCCTCCGGGTCACGCGGGGACCGGCACCCGGCCCCGGGCACGCCAGACCCGGGCGACGGTCAGCGCGGCGATGATGTCCCAGATGCCCCACCAGGCGGCGACCAGCGCCATCCCGCCGAGGCCGTCGAAGAAGCTGAACACCAGCAGCAGGCCGAGGCCCGCGTTGCGCACCCCGACCTCGAACGTCATCGCCTTGGTGGCGTCGCCCGGCAGCCGGAACGCCCGGGAGATCACGTAGCCGAGCCCCAGGGCGAGCGCGTCGTGCAGGAGCACCGCGATCGCGACCACGCCGATCCAGTCGATGAAGAGGTCGAGGTTCTTCAGCAGCGCGAGCAGGATCAGCACGCCCAGGGCGGCGAACGCCAGCGGGCCGACGACCTTGCCGGAGCGCGATGCCGCGCGCGGCCAGAGGTGGGCGACCGCGATGCCGAGCACGAACGGCAGGCCGATGACGACGAGCACCTCGACGAGCATGTCGACCACGTCGAGCTCGATGGAGCGCATCATCGGGCCGCCGGTCGGGTGCAGGTTGCCCCAGAACGCGAAGTTGAGCGGCATCAGCACGATCGCGAGCAGGTTGCTCACCGCGGTCATCGACACCGACAGCGCCACGTCCCCGCGCGCCTGGTGGGTGACGATGTTGGAGACGTTGCCCGGCGGGCAGCACGCCACCAGGATCATCCCGAGCGCGACCGAGCCGCCGACGCCGAGCACCAGCGTGAGCAGGAACGTGATCGCCGGGAGGATGAGGATCTGGGCGCCGACACCCACGGCGATCGCCTTCGGCCGCCGGGCCGCCCGCCGGAAGTCGTCGAACGTCGTGTCGAGGGCGATGCCGAACAGGATGCAGGCGATGATCACCCGCAGGAGCATCCGGGAGCCCTCGTCGAAGGCGATCTTGATGTCGTCGACGTCGTCGACCATCGCCAGCAGCGGCATGAGGTGGTCGGTCACGGCTCGTCTCCTGTCCCGGCACGCAGCCGACGGGTCATCAGTCGGGTGTAGGTCCTCGGTGCGTGGCGGCTCACGATCCACGCCAGTCGTGCGGTGCGGCCCACCAGCACCACGTCGCGGGTGCCCTCGGCCGCGTCGACGATGGCCCGGGCGACCTGCTCGGGGGTGAGCTCCGCGCCGGTGGTGGCGCGGCCTCCGGGCCCGGCGGGGTCGGCCACGCCCATGCCGCCGGCGACGAACGTCGGGTGCACGATGACGACGCCGACGCCCTGGGTGGCGAGCTCGGGGCGCAGCGTCGTGAACAGCCCGGTGACCGCGTGCTTCGCGGCGACGTACGCCGGGCGGCCGAGCACGGGGGCGAAGCCCGCCACCGACCCGACCAGCACGACCCGGCCGCCGGCCCGGCGCAGCGCCGGCAGGGTGGCCAGCAGCGGGCTCACCGCGGAGAAGTGCGTGCCGTCCATGACCCGCCGGTGGGTGGCCAGGTCGTGGTCGTCGACGGCGCCGATCGCCGACAGCCCGGCGCACAGCACCAGCAGGTCGACCCGCGGGAGGTATCCGACCGCCGCACGGACCGTCTCCTCGTCGGCGAGGTCGCACGCGACGGTGTGCGGCCCGGCCACCAGGTCGAGGCCGAGCACGGCGTACCCACGCTCGACCAGCAGCTCGACGACGTGGCGGCCGATCCGGCCGCTGGCCCCGGTGACGATCGCCGTGCGCGTCATCTCAGGCCCGTCCTGCCCGGCCCTGGCGGAAGACCTCGTAGGTCTGCCGCGTCGTGAGCGTCGGCAGGCCGGGGAAGTCGCGGCGCAGCCGGGTGTTGTCGAGGACCGGACGGTGCAGGAGGAACTCCACCTGCTCGGGACCGTAGCGGCCGACCCCGACCCGCTTCATGGCCGCGAGCGCGGTCCGCACGACCGCGGCGGGCAGCGCCACGACCCGGCTGCCCTCGACCGCCGCGATGTCGCGCAGCGTCATCACGCCGTCGCCCGCCAGGTTGTAGATCCCCGTGCGCCGCGCCAGCACGCCGGTCACGACGATCTCCGCGACGTCCTCGTCCCAGATGAACGTGAACGGCCCGTTGGTCTCGCGCAGCGTCATCACGACGCGGCCGGTGAACAGCGCGGTGATCTGGTTGTCGGTGTGCGCGCCGAGGATCGTGCCGGGCCGCAGCACGAGCTGCCCGAGCGCGGGGTGCACCCGCCGCGCTCGGGCGAGCAGCGCCTCGACCGCCGCCTTGTGCCGGGAGTACGCGAACGCGTCGCTCCCGGGCACCGAGAGGTCCTCGGTCAGCAGCCGGCCGTCGTTGCGGGCCCGATAGCCGTACGCCGCCCCCGAGCTGCTCACGGTCAGGTGCCCGACCCCCGCCGCGATGCAGGCGTCGACGACGCGCTGGGTGCCACCGACCTCGATGTCCTCCAGCTCGGCCTCGGTCATGCCGCGCGGCGGCTCGACGATCGCCGCCAGGTGCACGACCGCCTCGACCTCGTGCTCGCGCAGCAGCCCGGCCAGGTCGACGCGCCGCAGGTCATCGGTCACGTAGGTGACGCCCGGCACCGGGTCACGCGGCTCGCGCACGTCGACGGACAGGGTGGCCACGCCCCGGTCGGCCAGGCGCTGGACGACGAGGGAGCCGAGGTAGCCGGTGCCACCGGTCACGAGCACGGTCATCGGTCGCTCAGCCCTTCGGCTCCTGGTGCATCTTCTTGAACGCCTGCAGTCCCGGCGCCCAGAGGTGCTCGACCTGGTCGACGTGCACCTGCACGACCGCGGCGCGGCCGCAGTCGCGAGCGCGTTCCAGCGCCCCCTGCAGGTCGGCGGAGTCGGTGACCAGCTCGGCGTGGGCACCCATCGCCTCGCCCATCAGGTCGTAGCGGCACGGCTCGAAATCGGCGTACACGATCTGGTCGGCGGGCAGGCTGGAGTTGGTGAGCATCTTGCGCGCCACCGTCGCGATCGGGTGGGCCTGGATCTGCTGGCTCATCTTCACCATCCCCCAGGCGCCGTCGACGAGGACCACGAACACGATCGGCAGCCCGAGGCGCACCGCGCTCTCGACCTCGGTCGGGTGCATCCCGAAGGCGCCGTCCCCGATCAGCACGCAGACCCGCTGGTCGGGTGCGGCAACGGCGGCACCGAGCGCCTGGCCCATGCCGGCGCCGAGCATGCCGAACTTGTACGTCGAGAGCACGGTCCGCGGCACGTCGGCCGAGTGGTAGAAGTTCGACCACACCACGGTGTTGCCGCCGTCGAAGACCCACACGGTGTCCTCGGGCATGACCTGCTGGGCGACCGTCGGCACGTGGCCGGGGTGCACCGGACTGCCCGCGTCGAGCGCCTTCGCGAGCTTGGCGCGCTCCGCGGCCACCTTGCCGCCCCACACCTCCAGCCGCTCGCGCCGCTGGGCCAACCCGGGCACCTGCAGCCGCTCGACCGCGTCGGCCAGGCTGCGCAGCGCCTCGCGGGCGTCGGCCAGGATCGCCAGGCTGACGGGCTTGTTGACGCCGAGCCGCTCGTCGTCGGCGTCGATCTGGATCGTCTGCTGCAGCGCGGGCGGCGCCCAGTTCGGTGCCTTGCCCCACCAGTCGGTCTCCCCGAGCCGGCTGCCGACGACCAGGGCGACGTCGGCGGCGTTGCGCACCTCGTCGTTGAGGGCGAGCGCCGTCATCGGGATCGCCTCGGGCCGGGTCTCCGAGAGCGCCCCGCGTGCGGCCCAGCTCGTCGTCACCGGCGCGGCCAGCAGGCCCGCGAGCCGGGCCAGCTCGGCCTCGGCGCCGGCGTGGTAGACCCCCGACCCGGCGTGGATCAGCGGCCACTCGGCCTCGACCAGCATCCGGGCGGCGCGCTCGACCAGGACCGGGTCGGCCTGCAGCGGCGTCGTACGCCGGTAGGCCTCCGGTGCCAGCACCGCCCCGGCGTCGAGCCCGGTCGGCTGGTTGACGATGTTCTCGGGCACGTCGACGTGCACGACACCCGGCCGGCCGGAGAAGCTCACCCGCAGCGCGCGGCGCAGGATCTCGGGGAGCCGGTCCGCGCTGGGCACGTGGCAGGACCACTTCGTCATCGGGGCGGTGACGGCGGTCTGGTCGAAGTTCTGGTAGGTCCCACCCCGGTCGGGGTGGGTGATGCCGGTGCGCCGGCCGCTGGTGACGAGCAGGATGCGGTTGCCCTCGCCCTGCTCGACCGCGACGCCGGGCAGCACGTTGGCGACGCCGGGACCGTTGGAGGCCATGCACACCCCGAGCCGCCCGCTGACCCGGGCGTACGCGCCGGCCATGTGGGCCGCCGCCGCCTCGTGGCGGGGCGAGTGGAGCGTGATGCCCTCGGCGCCCAGGGCCCGGTAGAGGCCGAAGTAGGTGCCGTCGATGATGCCGAACAGGTGCTCGACGCCCTCGGCCGCCAGCATCTTGGCGATCAGCTCGCCCCCGGTCAGGCCCTTGGCCATGGATCCTCCTCTTGTGACTGTCACCACAAGGTAGGGGCGGCGCACGGGAGTTGTCCTGTGCCTGCGCCTCGAATGCGGCCTTCCGTTGTGGCGCACCACAATCCACACTGGTCCGGTGCCCGACTCCGACTGGGACCAGATCGCCGACCTCATCGAGCGCGTGGTCGCCGCGCCCGACCTGATGGACGCCGTCGTCGAGGAGGTGCGGACCTCGATCCGCGAGGTCTCCGGCCTCGAGGCCTCCGACGTCGCCCGGCACACGCGGGCGCTGCTGGCGGCCGCCACCCGGGCGATCGCGTCGCGGCGCGGGCCGACCGAGGCCGAGCTCTCGTTCGTCGAGGACCTCGCGGTCACCCGGGCCCGCCAGGGGGTGCCGATCCACGGGGTGCTCTCGGCGATCCACGTCGCGGAGCGCCGGATCTGGGCGCGTGCCAAGGCCGTGGCGGCCCAGACCGGGGTCGAGGCGGCGCTGGTGCTGGACGCGCGCGAGCTCTACGACGACTGGGCCCAGCAGGTGCGCGACCGGCTGATGCAGGCGCACCGCTCGGTCGAGGTCGCCGAGCGCGCGGTCGACGCCGACGCCGACGCCGTGCGGCGGCTGCTCCAAGGCGGCTCGGCGGCCTCGCTCGCCGCGGTCGCGGCGGGGCTG
>NZ_DASWVI010000479.1:0-2614 GCF_036401255.1 Nocardioides sp.
TCGGCCGGTGAAACCCGCACGGCCTCAGGCCAGGTCCACCACCACCGGGGCGTGGTCGGAGGCGCCGGCGCCGGCCCGCTCCTCGCGGTCGATGAAGGCGCCGGTGACCCGGGCCGCGAGCGAGGGGGAGCCGAGGACGAAGTCGATGCGCATGCCGCGGTTGCGCTCGTAGCGCTGCCGGTAGTAGTCCCAGTAGGTGTAGACCTCCGGTCCGGGCGCGTGCGGGCGCACCACGTCGACGTACCCGTCGTCGAGGAACGCCTGGAACGCCGCGCGCTCGGGCGGGGTCACGTGGGTCGACCGCGCGAACTGCGCCATGTCGAAGACGTCCTCGTCGGTCGGTGCGATGTTCCAGTCGCCGACCAGCGCGACGTCCTGGTCGCTCCAGGCCCGGGCCGCGTCCCGCAGCCGCGCCAGCCACTCGAGCTTGTAGACGTAGTGGGGGTCGTCGGGCTTGCGGCCGTTGGGGACGTAGAGCGACCAGATCCGTACGCCGCCGCAGGTCGCGCCGATCGCCCGGGACTCGGTCTCGGGCGACTCCCCCCACCCGGGTTGCCCGGGGAAGCCGACCTCCACGTCGCTCAGGCCGACCCGGCTGATCACGGCGACGCCGTTCCACTGGTTGACCCCGGCGACCGCGACCTCGTAGCCGCGGGCCTCGAGGCCCATCAGCGGGAGCTGGTCCTCGCGGGCCTTGGTCTCCTGGAGCGCGAGCACGTCGACCTCGTGGCGGTCGAGGAACGCCTCGACGCGGTCGATGCGGGAGCGGAGGGAGTTGACGTTCCACGTCGCGATGCGCACGGCGTCACCCTAGCCACGTGATCCGATGCGGCCGGGCCCAGCGGGGGTCGGTGATTCGGGGCGCGCCCGCGCCGCGCCGTAGACTCGCGGCCCGTGGCTCTCACCATCGGCATCGTCGGACTGCCCAACGCCGGCAAGTCCACGCTCTTCAACGCCCTGACCAAGAACGACGTGCTCGCGGCGAACTACCCGTTCGCGACGATCGAGCCGAACGTCGGCGTGGTCGGCGTCCCGGACGAGCGGTTGGCGAAGCTCGCTGAGGTGTTCGGGTCCGCGAAGATCCTCCCCGCGACGGTGGAGTTCGTCGACATCGCCGGCATCGTCCGCGGCGCGTCCGAGGGCGAGGGCCTGGGCAACAAGTTCCTCTCCCACATCCGCGAGTCTGCGGCGATCTGCCAGGTCACCCGGGTCTTCCGCGACGAGGACGTCACCCACGTCGACGGCGAGGTCAACCCGGCCAGCGACATCTCCACGATCCAGACCGAGCTGATCCTCGCGGACCTGCAGACGGTCGAGAAGGCGATCCCGCGGCTGGAGAAGGAGGCCAAGGGCAAGAAGGAGCTGGCCCCGGTGGCCGAGGCCGCCAAGGCGGCCCTCGCGCACCTCGAGGCCGGTACGCCGATCATCGCGACCGACCTGGACCGCTCGCTGATCCGCGAGCTGTCGCTGCTCACCGCCAAGCCCTTCATCTACGTGTTCAACTGCGACGCCGACGAGCTCGCCGACGAGGCGCTCAAGGACAAGATGCGCGCGCTGGTCGCGCCGTCCGAGGCGATCTTCCTCGACGCGAAGTTCGAGGCCGAGCTGGTCGAGCTCGGCGACGACGACGAGGCCCGCGAGATGCTCCACGAGATGGGCGTCGAGGAGCCCGGCCTGGAGGTCCTGGCCCGGGTCGGCTTCGACACCCTCGGCCTGCAGACCTACCTCACCGCCGGCCCCAAGGAGACCCGCGCCTGGACGATCCCCAAGGGCGCCACCGCCCCCGAGGCCGCGGGCGTGATCCACACCGACTTCCAGCGCGGGTTCATCAAGGCCGAGATCGTCTCCTTCGCCGACCTCATCGAGGCCGGCTCCCTGCTCAAGGCCCGCGAGGCCGGCAAGGTCCGCATGGAGGGCAAGGACTACGTCATGCAGGACGGCGACGTCGTGGAGTTCCGCTTCAACGTGTGAATCGACGTAAAACCGCAGGTCAGAGGGGTATGACCCCTCTCAGTCCGCACAGAGTCCGCAAGAAATTTGGCGTGATGGGCTCGATCGGGCTGTCCCGGGCGCCCAAAAATGATCCCGCCGTGCTACCGCTCAGCCGTCTGTGACGTGATCCTTCGGCGGAATGGCGTCGATCGCTGGAGCCACAATCGATCTCGGCTGACTTGGTGTCATTCCGGTTGTGATGTAGCGGCGCAAGCGGGCAGCCGAACGAATGCGGGTCAAGTCCCGCGATGTGTCAACCGGTGGCGGGACCTGCGTTAGGCGTGAATTGGCGAGCTTCGGCGAGGAGTGCTCGTCGCAGCACTTCGGCGGGCGAGACTCCATAGCGCTCAGCGAGACCCTGCAACTCTTCCAGTTCCTCGGGAAGCAACCGCACGCCCACTTGGTGATGACGCCGACGTACGTCGGTCCCGCGGCGGCTCCGCTTGCTGCTCGACTCAGGCATATCGAGAGCATGCCGGTAGCTGCTGGCGCGGGTAGCCGCGACACGCCGAGGAGGCGCGGTTACCCGCGCCACGCAATCGTCAGTGGAAGTCTTGATTGAAGCGCGGCTACCCGCGGGATCGAAACTGAGAGACCGAAGGAATGAGGCGGTCATGGCACA
>NZ_DASWVI010000480.1:0-2487 GCF_036401255.1 Nocardioides sp.
CGGGGCCGCGGCCACGGCCTCGCCCCAGGGCCGCAGGAGCACCCCGGTGAGGAAGGCCGCGGCCGCGTCGGCGAGCGGCAGGCCTCGAGACGCCGGGTCCCGGCGCGGGAGGGCGTGGTCGTGGCCTCGTGCTTGCCGGACCGCGGCCGCGCGGGTCAGCAGGACGGTTGTCATGCGGGCACCTCCTGCACCGAGGTTGACCGGGCTCGGTGGCGCGTTCCGGCCCGCGCCGGACAGATCCCGCATTTCGATGATGGGCGGCTGCCCGGGTGGCGCCGGGCGCGGGTCAGCCGGTCTCGGCCGCAGCCTCCGCGTGCGCCGGCAGGCTGAGCACGACCGTGGTCCCCGGATCCTCGACGTCGCCGGGCTCGAAGCGGAGCACCGCGCCCATCTGGTCGGCGAGCCGGTGCACGGTGTTCAGGCCGACCGCCGGCGAGCCGGCGCGTCGTCCCGTGTCCGCGGCGTACGTGCCCGGTCCGCGGTCGTGCACCCGGACCTCGACCCGGCCGCCGCCCGCGCCCACGACCACGTCGACCTCGTTGCCGGCGGCGTGCTGGATCGCGTTGTCCAACAGCACGTGCACGACCTGCGCCACGTCGTCGTGGCAGCCCCAGGCCCGCGCCCGCGAGCCCGACCACCGGATCGGGTGGCCGTCGAGGCGCAGGGTCTCGACGAGCGGGTCGATGGCCAGGCCGACGTCGACCGGCCCGGCCGGATCCTCGGCCTCGTCGGTCAGCAACCGCTCGAGCCGGTCGAGCTCGACCCGGTGCAGCTGCTCGAGCCGGGAGCGGGCGGCCGACGTCAGCTCGACCTGCTGCTCCTGCAGCAGGTGGTAGGACGCGACCAGGCCGCTCACCGTCGAGCGCAGCTCGTGCAGCCGGTCCCGCTCGCGGGCCAGCTCGGCCGCGAGGTCGGCCGGCGCCGGGTGCGGTGCGAGGCCGACCCCCCGGACCCTGTCGCGGGAGGCCCCACGGCGGGCGTCGCGGCCGTGTCCCCGGTACGGCAGCGGGTGGGTCTGTCGGATCTCCTCGAGCAGTGCGAAGTGCATCGTGCCCCCCTTGTCCATTCCCATCAACATCTAGCCACGCCGGCGCGAAAGCAGCGTCAACAGGATGCGAAATCGGTCGGTCGATGACCGTCCGGTACGGACCGCCCGGGCCCCGGCCGCGGACTCATGGCGGGTCGTCGTCCGGCTGCGGGTGCGCGGCGACCCACTGGTCGATCCGGTCGGTGCGCACGGCGCGCCACAGCCCCGCGCCCCGGGCACGGTCCAGCCAGACCACGCTCTGCCCGCCCGCCGACCCGAGGCCGCTCACCGGAGCGGTCAGGCAGCGCACGTCATCCCCGCCGAGGTGCCGCAACGACCAGGCCAGCGACGCCAGATCGCGCGAGCCCCACTCCTCGTCGACGGAGAGGTGGTCGGTCAGCAGGTTGACGAAGTCGACGATCCCCGCCGGGTCGTCACGCAGGCCGAGCGTCTGCTCGGCGAGGGTGCGCAGCACGACCTGCTGCCGGCGTACCCGGTCGAGGTCGCCCCCGGGCAGGCCGTAGCGCTGGCCGACGTAGTCGAGCGCCCGGTCACCGTCGAGGTGGTGGACGCCCGCGGTCCAGGTCACGTCCCGGGCGGAGTCGTACACGGTCTCGGGCACCGTGACGCTGATGCCGCCCACGGCGTCGATGAGGTGGTGGAAGCCGTCCCAGTCGATGACCGCGAGGTGGTCGATGTGGACGCCGGTGAGCTGCTCGACCGTCCGCACCGCCAGCGCCGGTCCCCCGTAGGAGTAGGCGGCGTTGATCTTCGCCATGCCATGGCCCGGCACCGCCACCCAGGAGTCGCGGGGCAGAGAGGTCACGGTGACGTGCTCGCGGTCGCCGTCGACGTGCACGAGCATCGTCGCGTCCGAGCGCTGGGCCCCGTAGACCCACGACGCCGCCTCGGCGGAGCTGCCGGTGGTCGAGACCTCGGAGCGCCGGTCGGTGCCGAGGAGGAGGATGTTCACCGCCTCGGCGGCGGTGCCGGTCCGGACGCGCTCGGGTCGGGGTCCGAGGTCCACGAAGACGCCCGGGATCCGGTCGACCTCGTCGAGCTGGTGGTCGAGGTAGGCCATGGCGCCGAGCGCCGACCCGGCCAGCAGCGCGAGGACCGCGCCCACGCCGATCAGCGCCCTGCGGGCGATGTGTACGGCCCTCGCGGACATCGGCGCCCCCGGCTGGTCCTCGTGCTCCCTCGCCCTCCGACGATCCGTCCGCACCGCCGCCGGCCGGGGCGACCGACCGCCGAATCCCCAAGAGTGGGGACCGGGGCGGCCGGTCGCCCACGGGGCGGTCCGGCGGCGTTGTGCTGAGGCCGAGGCCGGTCCCCGAGCGGGCCCGCGCAGCCGGCCTCGGGAAGGACCCGTGATGCCCCGTCATCCGTCCCGGCCCGGCACCCGAGCGGCCGCCGGCCCCGTCGCGGTGCCCGTCGCGGTGCTCGTCGCGGCGCTCGTC
>NZ_DASWVI010000481.1:0-25056 GCF_036401255.1 Nocardioides sp.
CCGATCCGGCGCGCCTGGCCGCGGCCGACCGGCGGGCGCTGGTCGGGCTGGTGCCGCAGAACGCCGCCGACCTGCTCTACCTCGAGACCGTGGCCGAGGAGTGCGCCGCGGCCGACGGCGGCACCGGCGCGTGCCGCGAGCTGCTCGACGAGCTGGTGCCCGGCATCCCAGGTGACCAGCATCCGCGCGACCTCTCCGAGGGGCAGCGGCTGGCGCTGGTCCTCGCGCTCGTGCTGACCGCGCGCCCCCGGGTGCTGCTGCTCGACGAGCCGACCCGCGGCCTCGACTACGCGGCCAAGCAGGTGCTGGCCGGGGTGCTGCGCGGGCTGGCCGCCG
Organism: Nocardioides sp.; assembly: GCF_036401255.1. GTDB lineage: Bacteria > Actinomycetota > Actinomycetes > Propionibacteriales > Nocardioidaceae > Nocardioides. Next base: position 337 of record NZ_DASWVI010000481.1, read on the forward strand.
ACGGGCGCACCGTGCTCGTGGCGACCCACGACGTCGAGTTCGTCGCGCAGGTGGCCGACGACGTCGTGGTGCTCGCCGAGGGGGAGGTCGTCTCCTCGGGACCCGTACGCCGGGTGGTCGCCGAGTCGCCGTCGTTCGCGCCCCAGGTGACCAAGGTGCTCGGCTCGCCGTGGCTGCGTGTCGACGAGGTCGTGCGCTGCCTCGAGGAGGCGAGCGCCTCGTGACGGCCGGCGCCGTCTCGGCCGTCCGCGTCGCGCCCCGCTCGGCGGCGGTGCTGGCGGTCGCCTCGGCCGCGGGGCTGATGATGCTGTGCTGGCCGCTGCTGCTGCGCGTGCCCGAGGGCGCGCGGGTCGACCCGCCGTTCCTGTTCGTCGGGCTGCTGCCGGTGGTGCTCGCGGTGGTGCTCGCCGAGCTCAACGAGGGCGGTCTCGATCCACGGGTGCTCGCCGTGCTCGGGGTGCTGAGTGCGGTCAACTCGGTCCTGCGCGGCATCTCGCCGGGCACCGCCGGCGTCGAGCTGACGTTCTTCCTGCTGATCCTCGCGGGCCGCGTCTTCGGACCCGGCTTCGGCTTCGTGCTCGGCTGCACGTCGCTGTTCGCCTCGGCGCTGATGACGGCGGGCGTGGGGCCGTGGCTGCCCTACCAGATGATGTGCGCGGCCTGGGTCGGCATGGGTGCCGGGCTGCTGCCCCGGCGGCTCACCGGACGCGCCGAGATCGCCGCGCTCGCGGCGTACGGCGTGGCCTCGGCGTACCTGTTCGGCCTCCTGATGAACCTCTCGGGCTGGCCGTTCCTGACGGGCATCGAGGTGCCCGGCCACGAGGGCTCGCTGTCCTACGTCCCGGGCGCCCCGCTGCTGGACAACCTGCACACGTTCCTCGTCTACACGCTGCTGACCTCGACCGGCAGCTGGGACTCGATGCGCGCGATCACCAACGTGGTCGCGATCGTCGTGCTCGGTCCGGCGGTGCTGACCACGCTGCGCCGGGCGGCCCGCCGCGCGACGGTCACCGGCACGGTCGAGGGCCCGGTCACCGTCACGGCTCGATGAGCAGGATCCGGTCGTCCTCGGGGCCGGGGTCGCCGCGGCCGTCGCGGTTGCTGGTCGTCACCCACAACCGGCCCTCCGGCGTGACGACCACGGTGCGCATCCGGCCGTACTGGCCCACGAAGTAGTCGACCGGGTGGCTGGCGTGGTCTCCGTGCACATCGACCCGCCAGAGCCGCTCGCCGCGCAGCGAGGCCAGCCACAGGTGCCCGTCGAGGAACGCGAGGCCCGAGGGCGACGCGACGTCGGTCTCCCACACGACCTGCGGGTCGACGAGCCCCTTGCGGCCGCCGCGGCCCTCGACCATCGGCCACCCGTAGTTCTCGCCGGGCCGGATCAGGTTGAGCTCGTCGTAGGTCTGGTCGCCGAACTCCGAGGCCCACAGCCGGTCCGCGTCGTCGAACGCCAGGCCCTGGACGTTGCGGTGGCCGTAGGACCAGATGGGCGACCCGGGGAACGGGTTGCCGGGCGCGGGGGCGCCGTCGGCGGTGATCCGCAGGATCTTGCCCGCGAGCGTGCTCTTGTCCTGGGCGAGGTCGCCCTCGCCGGTCTCGCCGGTCGACGCGTAGAGGTAGCCGTCGGGCCCGAACGCGAGCCGACCCCCGTCGTGGATCCCGCCGACGGGGATGCCGTCGAGGATCACTCGCGGTGTCCCGAGCCGGCCGTGCTCGAGGCGGGCCGTCACGATCCGGTTGTCCGAGGCGGTGCTCAGGTAGAAGAACAGCGTCCGGTCGGTGCCGAAGTCGGGAGAGGCGGCGACGCCGAGCAGGCCCGCCTCGCCGCCGGTGTCGCCGTTGGACACGGCAGCCTCGATCAGGCCGACCTCGCGCACGTCGTACGACGGAGCCTTCAGCAGCAGCACCCGCCGGGTGTCGCGCTCGGTGACGACGGCGTCGCCGTTCGGCAGGAAGGCGACGCCCCAGGGCGCCGCGAGCCCGGTCGCGACCGTGCGGACGACCGTCGCGGGGCCGTCGTCGGGCGGCGGGGTGTTGTCGCCGGTCGGCTTGGACGCCTCGGTGCTCGGTGAGCCCGACTGGGGCGTGGCGGTGACCGTGTCACCGGGGCCACCATCGGGCTCGTCGTCGCCGCCGCATGCGGTCAGCAGCACGGCCGCGAGTGCGGTGGTGCCGGCGAGCGCTGCGGCGCGTCGCACGTCAGCCGACCCTCTCCAGGAACTCCAGCAGCAGGGCGTGCACCCGGTCGGGATGCTCCATCTGCACGAAGTGGCTGCCGCGCAGCTCGGTGTAGGTGGCGCCGTCGATGCGCTCGGCGGCGCTGGCCATGGCGTGCGTGCCGGCCAGTAGGTCGAACGTGCCGGCCACGAACGCGGCCGGCACCCCGATCCGGCTCAGCGGCACCCGCGGGTGCTGGGAGGTGTGCAGCGCGACATGGAAGTACCACTCCACCGGGGTCTCGAGGAACGCCGCGATCGCTCGGCGGGCGAGCTCGGGGTCGGCCACCGGGAACATGAACCCGCTGTGGCTGAGCACGTCGACGAGCCGCCGGCCGACGGGGATCCGGGTCGAGACCGGCGTGACGAGGTGCCCGCCGTACTTCAGGACGCGCGAGAGGTTCACCGCGATCGCCTTGGCCGCGAAGTGCGGGACCCGCAGCGGCCGCAGCATCGTCGAGAACGTGTCGCCCGGCACGCCCGCGACGGCGAACAGCCCGGTGACCCGCTCGGGGTGGCGTACGGCGATCTCGTACATGGTGTTCACGCCCATCGACCAGCCGATCAGCACCGCGCGGTCGATGCCGAAGTGGTCCATCACCGACAAGCCGTCCTCGGCGAACGCCTCGATGCCGACGTGCTCGGGGTCGGCGGGACGCTCGGAGCCGCCGGTGCCGCGGTGGTTCCAGGAGACGACCCGCACGCCGCAGTCGGGGTCGAGGAACGCGGGCCACGCCCACGCGCTGGTGCCGAGGCCGTTGCACAGCACCACGGTGGGCCCGGTCGACGTGTCGTCGGGGTCGTTGGTCCAGGCGCGCAGCCGGGTGCCGTCGTCGGAGCGCACCTCGTGGAACGCCAGGGTCGGTGCGGGCAGCTCGCGGGCCGGGGTCGCGGACATGGGCTCGATTGTGCCCGACCGGCCCGGTGGCGCCCGCCGTCGAGCCTGCCGGGCGGCCGGGAGAGGCCGCCGCCCGGCAGGCCCGGGGTGCGCCTAGCCGTGCGCAGCGTGGGCTGCGGGCAGCTCCGGCGCCGGCGCCTGGTGTCGAGACGCCAGGTACTCCTCGACCTCCTCCCGCTCCGCACGCCGTTGGGCGAGAGCGGTGGAGGCGACCATGGCGTTGCGGCGGGCGACGAGCTGTGAGTCGACCGGCCAGCGACGCGCCTTCTCGATCAGGTGTGTGGCGACGTACATCGTGGCTTCCCCTGACGCACTCCGAGTGGTGGTGCGCTCCACGCTAGGCAGCGGCCGATTCGCCCGCGTCAACGTCGTGTGACGGTTCCGTGAACTCCGGGCCGGACGCCGAGACGGTCAGTCGGGGGCCGGCGCGGCGGTCGGGGAGGAGCGGGTGGCGCCGACGGACGCGACGACCACGCACACCAGCGCGACCCACTGGGTGGCGCTGAGCAGCTCGCCGAGCACCACGATGCCGGCGAGAGCGGCGGCGGCCGGCTCGAGGCTCATCAGCACCGAGAACACCGAGGGTCGCAGCGACCGCAGCGCGACGAGCTCGCAGCTGTACGGCACCACCGAGCTGAGCAGGCCGACGGCGGCGCCGAGCGCGAGGATGCGCGGGTCGAGCAGGTCGGACCCGCCGGTGCCGATCGCGAACGGTGTGAGCAGGGCGGTCGCCACCACCGAGGCGAGCGCGAGCCCGTCGAAGCCCGGCCAGCGCCGCCCGGTCTGCGCGCTGAGCAGGATGTACGCCGCCCACATCGCCCCCGCGAGCAGCGCGAAGAGCACGCCGGCGAGCGTCAGGTCGCCGTCGCGCAGACCGAGCAGCGCGACCCCGATCGCCGCCAGCAGCACCCACACCAGGTCGCGGACGCGCCGCGACCCGACGACGGCCAGCGTGAGCGGCCCGATGAACTCCAGCGTCACCGCGATGCCGAGCGGGATCCGCGCGAACGACTGGTAGATCGCCCAGTTCATCACCCCGAGGCTGACGCCGAAGCCGAGCACGACCAGCCAGTCCGAGCCCGACCGGCCGCGCAGCGCCGGGCGGGCCAGCGCGACCAGCACCACCGCGCTGGTGACCAGCCGCAGCCACACGATCGTCGTCGGTGCGACCTCGTCGAAGAGGCTCTTGGCGATGCCGGCCCCGAACTGCACCGAGAGGATCCCGGTCAGCACGAGCCAGACCGGGGAGACGGGGGAGACCAGCCCGCGCGATGAGTTCGGGTCGGTCACCCGGTCAATCTAGAAGGTTGTCCCCGCCGGGGTGCACCCTGGGCTCACGAGGGGTCGCGAACAGGATGGAGTGACGATGGCTGATCGGACGCTGTTGATGGTCGGGACCCGCAAGGGCCTGTGGCTGGGCACCTCGGACGAGGCGCGCAGGGACTGGGAGTTCACCGGTCCGCACTGCAACATGGAGGAGGTCTACTCCTGCCTGGTCGACACCCGCAGCGACCCGCCCCGGCTGTTCGCGGGCGCATCGTCGAGTTGGCTGGGCCCGCAGGTCCGGCGTTCGGACGACCTCGGCGCGACCTGGGAGGAGACGCCGGGCGGCGCGATCCGCTTCCCCGAGGACACCGGCGCGAGCGTCGAACGGGTCTGGCAGCTGGTCCCCGGCGCCGAGGACGGTGTCGTGTACGCCGGCACCGAGCCGGGCGCGGTCTGGCGCTCGACCGACCGCGGCGAGACGTTCGAGCTCGAGCGCGGGTTGTGGGACCACCCGCACCGCACCGAGTGGGGCGCGGGCTTCGGCGGCCAGGCGTTCCACACCGTGCTGCCGCACCCGACCGACCCGCAGTCGGTCACGGTCGCGATCTCCACCGGTGGCGTCTACCAGACCAGCGACGGTGGCGCGTCCTGGGCGGCGCGCAACCAGGGCATCCGCGCCGAGTTCCTCCCCGAGGGCCAGCAGTACCCCGAGTTCGGCCAGTGCGTCCACAAGGTCGCCCGCCACCCCGACCGGCCCGAGCGGCTGTTCCTGCAGAACCACGGCGGCGTCTACCGCTCCGACGACCACGGCGCCAGCTGGACCTCGATCGCCGACGGGCTGCCCTCCGACTTCGGTTTCGCGATGGTCGTGCACCCGCACGAGCCCGACACCGTCTTCGTCTTCCCCAACGGCGCGGGCGAGGCCCGCTTCCCACCCGGTGGCAAGGCGCGCGTGTGGCGCTCCCGCGACGCCGGCGAGAGCTGGGAGGAGCTCGGCAACGGGCTGCCGGACAACTTCTACGTCGCGGTCATGCGCGACGCGATGGCGGTCGACGGCCACGACCGCACCGGCGTCTACTTCGGGGCACGCAACGGCGCCGTCTGGGGCTCGGCCGACGAAGGGGAGTCCTGGCGGCAGATCGTGTCCGACCTGCCCGACGTCATGGTGGTCCGGGCCGCCGCGTTCTGAACCTCACCGCCCACCTCCTACGATCTTCCCAAGGTCATGGGAGGAATGGTGGAAGCAGCGGAGCGTCGGACCCGCGTGTTCGCCGACCTCGCCGACCTCGCCGAGCTCTTCGAGACCGGCCGTCTCGGCCATCCCGTGGAGGTGGGCGTCTCGTGATCGCCGCCCCGCTCGCTGTGCTCGGATCCTGGGCGCCGCGTCGCTGGCTGACGGCCGCGGCTGCGGGCGCGGTCTTCGTCCTCGTCGTGGCCATCCCGACCGACCTCATCGACACCCCGGTGTTCGGCCGGGAGATCCCGCCGACCTGGTGGGCCTGGCCCTCGCTCGTGGTCTCCTCGGTGCTCGGCGGGCTCCTCGTCGCGACGTACGTCGCCGGGCCGGAGCAGGCGGACGCGCCCGCACCGCGCCGCGGCGGCTGGATCGGGGCGTCGCTGACCTACTTCGCCGTCGGCTGCCCGGTCTGCAACAAGCTGGTGCTCGTCGCGCTCGGCAGTGCCGGCGCGATCACCTGGTTCGAGCCCGTGCAGCCGGTCCTCCAGGTCCTCGCCGTGGCCCTGCTGGCCTGGGCGTTGCGCGCCAGGCTGATCGGCGAGTTGTCCTGTCCCGCCCCCGGACCCGACGTCCTGTCTACGGAGCCAGCGGCGGCGCGGGGTCGACGTACACCGGCAGCTCGCCGGTCGTCTCGACGTCGTCGGACGGAGGCTGGATCGGCTCCGGGACGCCCGCGGTGATCGTGCTGCCGTCGGCTCGGGTGCCGCCGATGATCGGGTGGTCGCCGAGGAGGCCGTCGATCCGGTCGCCCTGGTCGGGCAGCTCGACGACCAGCGGCGCGTCCTTGGTGACGACGTAGGCCGTGCCGCGGACGGTCAGCGGCACCTCCGGCTCGCCGGCCTCGACGATCGTGAACACGACCCGGTCCTGGGTGAGCTCGACCTGCACCCGCGAGCCGTGCCAGCAGATGCGGAACCTCAGCCCCGGCCAGGTCACCGGCAGCCGCGGGTCGAAGCTCAGCCGGCCGCCGTGGTCGCGCATCCCGCCGAACCCGAACACCAGCGCGTTCCAGACGCCACCGGCCGAGGCGATGTGCAGGCCGTCGACGGTGTTGCCGTGCAGGTTCATCAGGTCGACGTAGAGCGACTCGTGGAAGTAGTGCAGCGCGGCCTCGTGGTAGCCGACCTCCGCCGCGATCACCGACTGCACGACCGCCGAGAGCGTGGAGTCGCCGGTGGTGATCGGGTCGTAGTACTCGAAGTCGGCCCGCTTCTCCTCCAGCGAGAACCGGTCGCCCTGCAGCAGCAGCGCGAGCACCACGTCGGCCTGCTTGAGCACCTGGAACCGGTAGATCACCAGCGGGTGGTAGTGCAGCAGCAGCGGGCGGAGCTCGGCCGGCGTGCGGGAGAGGTCCCACACCTCGCGGTCGAGGAAGAAGTCGTCCTGCGGGTGGATGCCGAGGCCCTCGTCGTAGGGGATCGTCATGCCGTCCGCGCACCGACGCCACTCGGCGACCTCGTCGGGGTCCAGGTGCAGCCGGGCGGCGATGCGGACGTAGTCGTCGGGGTGCGACTCGCGGATCCACGCCACCGCCGCGACGGCCTGCTCGAGGTTGAACCGCGCCATCACGTTCGTGAACAGGTTGTTGTTGACGACCGTCGTGTACTCGTCGGGCCCGGTGACGCCGTGGATGTGGAACGTCGGCTCGCCGTTGCTGCGCCAGAAGCCCAGATCGGCCCACATCCGCGCGGTCTCCACGAGGATGTCGATGCCCTCGCGGATCAAGAAGCCCTCGTCGCCGGTGGCCCACACGTACTTCGTCAGCGCGTAGGCGATGTCGGCGTCGATGTGGACCTGCGCGGTGCCCGCGGCGTAGTACGCCGAGGCCTCCTCGCCGTTGATCGTGCGCCACGGGTACATCGCGCCGCTCTGCGCCATCTCACGGGCCCGCTCGCGTGCCGCGGGCAGCATCACCGAGCGGAAGTGCAGGGCGTTGCGGGCCACCTCGGGCATCGTGTAGCTGAGGAACGGCACCACGTAGATCTCGGTGTCCCAGAAGTAGTGGCCCTCGTAGCCCGATCCGGTCACGCCCTTGGCCGGCACGCCCAGCCCGTCGATGCGGCCGGTCGCCTGGGCGAGGCTGAACAGCGTGAAGCGCGTCGCCTGCTGCAGGGCGCGGTGCTCGGGTGCGTCGCCGACCAGCTCGATGTCGGCGGCCGCCCAGAAGTCGGCGTACCACGCCCGCTGGTCGGCCAGGTAGTGGTCGATGCCGTGCCGCCGGGCCCGGTCCAGGGTGCGGTCGCACCGGTCGGAGAGCTCCCGCACGGGCACCACCCGCGAGGTGTGGTAGGCGACGGTCTTCTGCAGCCGCATCGTGGTGCCGCGGGTCGCGTCGACGCGGATCACGGTCTTGGCCTGGTCGTCGGTGGCCCGGGGCAGCAGCTCGTGGTCGTCAGGTGTCTCGAGGACGTGGTCGGCGGCGACCGCGATGGTCATCCCCGAGTGCGCGCACTGGTAGCCGAGGCCCATGCGGTCGTCGGTCGCGTAGCTGAGCCGCGGGAGGAGCACCCGCTCGCCGAACGACGCGGCCCGGCGCGGGTCGACCACGTCCTCGGGCACGGCGTGCCGGGCGCGGTACTCGTCGAGCCCGTCTTGCCGGTTGAGGATCTGGGAGGAGATCACGACCGGGGCGTCGCCGCTGAGCATCTCGACCTCGAGGGTCATGACCGCCAGGTGCCGCTGGGACATCGACACCATCCGGGTGGAGTCGATGCGCACCCGCTTGCCCGACGGGGTGCGCCAGATCACGTGACGGCGCAGCATGCCGTCCCGGAAGTCGAGGCGGCGCTCGTAGTGCTCCAGGTCGGCGGTGCCGAACGTGAGCGGCTCGTCGTCGACGTAGATCTTCAGCACCATCGTGTCGGGAGCGTTGACGATGGTCTGGCCGGTGCGCGCGAACCCGAACGCCGACTCCGCGTGCCGGATCGGCCAGGTCTCGTGGAAGCCGTTGACGAACGTGCCGTGCGCGTACGCCGGGCGGCCCTCCTCGGAGTTGCCGCGCATGCCGAGGTAGCCGTTGGCGACCGAGAAGAGCGTCTCGGTCACCCCGAGGTCGACCGGGCTGTAGCCGGTCTCGACCAGGGCCCAGGGATCGACGGGGAACCGGCCCCGGTCCAGAGGGTCGGGGCCGACCTCGCGCGCGTGGGTCTTCATCGGGGGTGCCCCTCGTCGGGCACCAGCTCGGCCAGATCGGAGACGACGACGTCGGCGCCGGCGGCGCTCAGCGTCTGGCGTCCGGCGCCGCGGTCCACGCCCACGACGAGGCCGAAGCCGCCCGCGGCTCCCGCCTGCACCCCCGACACCGCATCCTCCAACACCACAGTCCGATCGGCACGTGCACCCAGCTCCTGAGCGGCGTGCAGGAACGTGTCGGGGGCGGGCTTGCCCGGCAGGTCGAGCCGGTGCGCGACCGTGCCGCTGACGACGGTGCGGAACCGGTCGGCGAGGCCCGCCGCCTCGAGCACCGCGGGCGCGTTGGCCGACGACGAGACCACCCCCAGAGGCAGGCGGAGCCGGGCGAGGTGGTCCAGCAATCGCACCGACCCCGGGTAGGCGACCACGCCGTCGCGGTCGAGGACGACGTTGAACGCGTCGTTCTTGCGGTTGCCGAGTCCGCAGACCGTGTCGGCGGTGCCCGGGTCGGCCGGGGTGCCCTCGGGCAGGGCGATGCCACGCGAGGACAGGAAGTCGCGGACGCCGTCGTACCTCGGCTTGCCGTCGACGTGGGCGAAGTAGTCGACCTCGGTGTACGGCGACGAGTCGCCGTCGCCCTCGTAGGAGGAGAGGAACGCGTTGAACATCTCCGACCAGGCGCGCATGTGGACCTCGGCGGTGGGGGTCACCACGCCGTCGAGGTCGAACAGCACGGCGTCGTACCTGCGCCAGCTCACCGAACTCACACCAGAAGGCTAGGGGCAACGGGGGAGGGATGGTGCCGAGCCCCCGGCGCGTCGCCGGGCGTCCTGCGTCACGGGGTTAGGCTGCCTCGGTGTCTCGGGCCCGCAACGCCCCGCGCTCCCCGTCGCCGATCGGCAGCCTGGCGCTCGACGGGGGCTTCTTCGACGACTACCCGGTCTTCTTCGAGACGAGCCGCACCTCGGCCGCACCGTGGCGGCTGAACCTGCGCTACGAGGCGATCTTCGCGGCCAACCGCGACGTCCTCGCCGGCGCCCGAGTGCTCGACATCGCCAGCCACGACGGGCGGTGGAGCCTGGCGGCGCTGCGCACCGGCGCGAGCCACGTCGTCGGCGTCGAGGCCCGGCCCGAGCTCGTGGAGCACGCGCGGCGCAACCTGGGCCGGTACGGCGTCGACGACGCGGCGTACCGCTTCGTGGCGGGCGACGTCTTCGACGTGCTGGCGCGGGACCGGATCGAGGCCGACGTCGTCCTCTGCCTGGGGTTCCTCTACCACACGCTGCGCTGGAACGAGCTGTTCGCGCGGATGCGCGCGACCGGTGCGGGCACGATCCTGGTCGACACCGAGGTGCACCAGCCGGACACCGGGCCGGTGGCGCACCTGCGGACCGAGCCGGTCGACCGGGAGAGCGCCGCGGTCGCCGACGAGGTGTCGTACGGCGACCGGGTGCTGGTCGGGCGCCCGACGCGGACCGCGCTCGCGCTGCTCGGTCGGGCCTACGGCTACCGGCTGACGGCCGAGGCGGACTGGCTGGGGCTGCTGCGCGACAACCCGGCCGCCACGGGCGTCCGCGGCTATCGCACCGGCCGCCGGGTCACGGTGCGCTTCGACGCGCGGTGACCCCGCGGTGACCGGTCGGCGTTCGGCCACTGAACCTGACGCCGCGAGCGCTGCGGGGACCAATACGCTGGGCGGCATGACCGAGTCCCAGTCCGCGCCCGACATCAAGCCCCGCTCCCGCGACGTCACCGACGGCCTCGAGAAGGCCGCCGCGCGAGGGATGCTGCGCGCGGTCGGCATGGGCGACGAGGACTTCGCGAAGCCGCAGATCGGGGTGGGCTCGAGCTGGAACGAGATCACCCCGTGCAACCTCTCGCTCGACCGGCTGGCGAAGGCCGTCAAGAACGGCGTGCACGCCGCGGGCGGCTACCCGCTGGAGTTCGGCACGATCTCGGTCTCCGACGGCATCTCCATGGGCCACGAGGGCATGCACTTCTCGCTGGTGTCCCGCGAGGTGATCGCCGACTCCGTCGAGACCGTGATGATGGCCGAGCGGCTCGACGGGTCGGTGCTGCTGGCCGGCTGCGACAAGTCGCTGCCGGGCATGATGATGGCCGCGGCCCGGCTCGACCTCGCCAGCGTGTTCCTGTACGCCGGCTCCACGATGCCCGGTCAGGTCGACGGCAACGACGTGACGATCATCGACGCCTTCGAGGCTGTCGGTGCCTGCCTGGCCGGCAAGATCACCCGCGACGAGGTCGACCGGATCGAGCGGGCGATCTGTCCGGGCGAGGGCGCCTGCGGTGGCATGTACACGGCGAACACGATGGCCTCGATCGCCGAGGCGATCGGCATGTCGCTCCCGGGCTCGGCGGCCCCGCCGGCCGTCGACCGGCGCCGCGACGGGTTCGCCCACCGCTCGGGCGAGGCCGTGGTCAACCTGCTGCGCCAGGGCATCACCGCGCGCCAGATCATGACCCGTGAGGCGTTCGAGAACGCGATCACCGTGGCGATGGCGCTCGGCGGCTCGACCAACGCCGTGCTGCACCTGCTCGCGATGGCGCGCGAGGCCGACGTCGACCTCACCATCGACGACTTCAACCGGATCGGCGACAAGGTGCCGCACCTGGGCGACCTCAAGCCGTTCGGCAAGTACGTGATGAACGACGTCGACAAGATCGGCGGCATCCCCGTGGTGATGAAGGCGCTGCTCGACGCGGGCCTCATGCACGGTGACGCGCTCACCGTGACCGGCAAGACGCTGGCGGAGAACCTCGAGGACCTCGCCCCGCCGGCCCTCGACGACGAGGTCATCCGCAGCCTCGACCGGCCCATCCACAAGACCGGTGGCCTCACGATCCTCAAGGGCTCGCTGGCTCCCGAGGGAGCCGTGGTCAAGACCGCGGGCTTCGACGACTCCGTGTTCACCGGCACCGCCCGCGTGTTCGACGGCGAGCGCGCCGCGATGGACGCCCTTGAGGCGGGCGAGATCGAGCCGGGCGACGTGGTCGTGATCCGCTACGAGGGGCCCAAGGGCGGTCCCGGCATGCGCGAGATGCTCGCGATCACCGGCGCGATCAAGGGCGCCGGGCTCGGCAAGGACGTGCTGCTGATCACCGACGGACGCTTCTCCGGCGGCACGACCGGCCTCTGCGTCGGGCACATCGCCCCCGAGGCCGTCGACGGCGGGCCGATCGCGTTCGTCCGCGACGGCGACCGGATCACCCTCGACGTCGCCAACCGCCTGCTCGAGGTCGCGATCGACGACGAGGCGGCGTGGGAGAGCCGCAAGACCGGGTGGCAGCCGAACCCGCCCAAGTACACCCGCGGGGTGCTCGGCAAGTACGCCAAGATCGTCCAGTCGGCGGCCCACGGGGCCATCACCGGCTGATGCGCGACGAGCGCGGGCCGGTCGTCCTCCTCGTCCTGCTCGCGATCGTCGCCGTGCTCGTGGTGGCCTGGGGAGTCGGCCAGGAGGACGCCCGGTCACTGGCCGGGCCGCGCTCGTCGGCGGTCGATCCGTCACCGTCGGGGCTCGACCCTGTCGCGACGCCCGCACCCACCCGCGACAGCGACCCCGAGGATCCACCCGCGGATCCAGCCGCCCTCCCTGGTGGCGGGACGAACGTGTTCGGCGGCAACCACTTCCTGGTCGCCTACTACGGCACCGGGCAGACCGCCTCGATGGGCGTGCTGGGGGAGAGCGACCCCGACACGATGGACCGCCGGCTGCGTCGGGCCGCCCGGCCGTTCGCCCGGCCCGGCCGTCCGGTGCGCCACGTCTACGAGCTGATCGCCACCGTCGCCGACGGCCACCCCGGCCCCGACGGCGACTACAGCCACGACATCCCGCGCTCGGTGGTCCGGACCTATCTCGACGCGGCCCACCGCCACGGTGCCCTGCTGCTGCTCGACCTGCAGCCCGGCCGCTCGGACTTCCTGGAGGTCGCCCGGCGCTGGGCGTGGGCGCTGCGCGACCCGTGGGTGGGCCTGGCGCTGGACCCCGAGTGGCGGATGGGACCGCGCCAGGTGCCGGCCCGCACCATCGGCCAGGTCCACGCGGCCGAGGTCAACCGGACCTCCGCCTGGCTGGCGCGCCTCACCCGCGAGGCGGGGCTCCCGGAGAAGCTCTTCGTCCTGCACCAGTTCCGAGCCGACATGGTCCTCGGCATCGGCGACGTGCACCGGCGCCCGGGGCTGGCCATGGTCCAGCACGTCGACGGCTTCGGGACCCGGCACCAGAAGCGCGCGACGTACGCCGCCGTCGCCCGGCCGCGGCGGTTCACGATGGGCTTCAAGCTGTTCTACGACGAGGACATCCGGCGGATGACTCCCCGCGACGTGCTCGCACTGCGACCGCGGGTGCGGCTCGTCAGCTTCCAGTGATCGTGAACGCCGCCCGGTGGGTCTCGCCGGGCTGCAGCACGACGAGGCCCACGCCGCTGCGGAACGCGTCGGGCGGGCACGTGGTCGGCTCGACGGCGAGCGAGCGACGCGACGGGGCGTGGGTGTCGGAGGTGAACACGTGCAGCCAGTCGAAGCCCTCGTGCAGCGTGAGCGTCGTCGTCGCGCCGTCGGGAGCGACGATCGAGGCCTGCGTGCCGACCAGCCCGCCGAACGGGTGGTCGATCACGGCGTCGCCGATCCTGCGGCCCTCGCGGAAGTCCCACGCCGTCCCGTCGACGGGCTCGGCCGGGCCGGCGAGGCCGCGCTCGTCCATCGGGCACCACGTCGACGCCGGCAGGGTGAGCGTCAGGTCGTCGACCGGGCCGTCGCCGAACGTGAAGTACGGGTGGTGGCCGGTGCCGTACGGCGCCGCCACGTCGCCGGCGTTGGTGGCCGCCATCGTGACCCGCAGGCCGGCGTCGGAGAGCTCGTAGTCGACGGCGAGGTCGAGCACGAACGGATAGCCGGTGGTCGGCACCAACGGCAGCGTCAGCGACGCCCGGGAGTCGTCGTGGTGCGAGACGGTCCACTCGACCCAGCCCGAGAGGCCGTGCAGCGCGTTGCGACGCTCGGGCTCGTTGAGCGGCAGCTGGTGGCGCGCGCCGCCGAACTCGTAGGCGCCGTCGCCGACCCGGTTGGGCCAGGGCATCAGCACCCAGCCGCGGTAGTCGCGACAGACCTCGCCGGTCGGCCAGCCGGCCAGCATCGGCCGGCCGTCGTGGGACAGCGACCGGAGGCCGGCGCCCACCGTGACGACCTCGGCCCGGTAGGGGCCGTGGGAGAGGACCAGGTTGTGACCGGACGGATCGCGCACGTCGGCAGCGTATTCCCCCCTGTGGCCACGCTCCCACCGACCCGAGGACTAACCTCTGCTCGTGCCACTCGTAGCGGGGGTCGACACCTCCACCCAGTCCTGCAAGGTCGTCGTCTGTGACGCGGAGAGCGGCGAGCTCGTCCGCAGTGGTGCGGCAGCGCACCCCGACGGGACCGAGGTCCATCCGGACGCGTGGTGGGCGGCCTTCCAGCAGGCCAGCGAGGCCGCCGGCGGCCTCGACGACGTCGAGGCGATCGCGGTCGGCGGCCAGCAGCACGGCATGGTCTGCCTCGACGAGCAGGGCGAGGTCGTGCGCCCCGCGCTGCTGTGGAACGACACCCGCTCCGCGCCGGCGGCCCACGACCTGATCGACGAGCTCGGCGGTCCGGCCGCGTGGGTCGAGGCGACCGGCCTGGTCCTCGTCGCGTCGTTCACCGTGACCAAGCTGCGCTGGCTCGCCCAGCACGAGCCGGAGAACGCTGCGCGTACGGCGGCGGTCTGCCTCCCGCACGACTGGCTGACCTGGAAGCTCTCCGGCGCCGCCTCGCTCGACACGCTGGTCACCGACCGCGGCGACGCGAGCGGCACCGGCTACTGGTCCCCGACGACGGGGGACTATCGCCGTGACCTGCTCGAGCTCGGCCTCGGCCACGACGCGATCCTGCCGCGGGTGCTCGGCCCTGCCGAGATCGCCGGCCGCACGCCCGCGGGCCGGCTGCTCGGCCCCGGCACCGGTGACAACGCCGCCAGCGCACTCGGCCTCGGCGCCGTCCCGGGCGACGTGATCGTGTCGATCGGCACCTCCGGTGTCGCGTGCGCGGTCGCCGACAAGCCGGTCGGTGACGTGACGGGCGCGGTCGCGGGCTTCGCCGACGCGACCGGCCGGTTCCTCCCCCTGGTCGCGACGATGAACGCCGCGCGCGTCCTCGCGTCGGCCGAGCGGATCCTCGGCGTCGACCACGACGAGTTCTCCGACCTCGCGCTCGCCGCGCCCGCAGGCTGCGGGGGAATGGTGCTGGTGCCCTACCTCGAGGGCGAGCGCACCCCCAACCGCCCCGACGCCACCGGGGCGCTCCACGGCATGCGCCTGGAGACCACCAACCCGGCGTACCTCGCGCGCGCCAGCGTCGAGGGCATGCTCTGCGGCCTGGCCGACGCGGTCGACGCCGTGCGCGCCCTCGGCACGCCGGTCGAGCGGATCATCCTGGTCGGCGGCGCCGCCCGGTCCCGCGCGGTCCGCGAGATCGCCTCGGCGGTCCTCGGGCTGCCGGTGAGCGTCCCGCAGCCGGGGGAGTACGTCGCCCGCGGCGCCGC
Organism: Nocardioides sp.; assembly: GCF_036401255.1. GTDB lineage: Bacteria > Actinomycetota > Actinomycetes > Propionibacteriales > Nocardioidaceae > Nocardioides. The sequence continues at coordinate 15,667 of NZ_DASWVI010000481.1, forward strand.
CCGCCAGGCTGCCTGGGTGCTCTCGGGTGCGGCGGAGCCGCCGGAGTGGCCGCTCGCCGACGTCGTCGAGACCCACGTCGAGCCCACCCCGCAGGTGCGGGAGCGCTACGCCGAGGTCCGCGAGATGACCGCGAAGCGCCCGTGACCGACGACCCGGCGCGGCTCGACGCCGCCGACCCGTTGGCGGCGTACCGAGACCGTTTCGTGGGCGCCGCCCAGCCGCTGGTCTACTTCGACGGCAACTCGCTGGGCCGGCCGCTGGGTGTCACGGGACCGCGGCTGGCGCGGTTCGTCGAGGAGGAGTGGGGCGGCCGCCTGATCCGCGGCTGGGACGAGTCGTGGTTCGAGCTGCCGCTGACGCTCGGCGACGACCTGGGCCGGATCGTGCTCGGCGCCGCGCCCGGCCAGACGGTCGTCGGCGACTCGACGACGGTGCTGCTCTACAAGGCGATGCGTGCGGCGGTGGCGGCGCGGCCGGGGCGCGCCGAGATCGTGATCGACCGGGACAACTTCCCGACCGACCGCTACGTCGCGGCCGGGATCGCGCGGGAGTGCGGGCTGACGCTGCGCTGGATCGACGTCGACCTCGACGCCGGCGTCACGGCCGCGCAGCTCGAGGCCGCGGTCGGCCCGGACACCGCGCTCGTGGTGCTCTCGCACGTGGCCTACCGCTCCGCCTGGCTGGCCGACCTTCCCGAGCTGACCCGGATCGCCCAGGATGCCGGGGCACTGGTGCTCTGGGACCTGTGCCACTCCGCCGGGTCGGTCCCGATCGACCTCGACGCGGCCGGGGTGGACCTCGCCGTCGGGTGCACGTACAAGTATCTCAACGGCGGGCCCGGATCCCCGGCGTTCGCCTACGTCGCGCAGCGGCACCTCGGCGAGCTGACGCAGCCGATCCAGGGCTGGATGGGCGCGATGGACCCGTTCCTGATGGGACCGACCTACGCCCCGGCGGCCGGGATCCGGCGGCTGCTGTCCGGCACCCCGCCTATCGTCGGGATGCTGGCGATGCAGGACATGCTCGCGCTCATCGACGAGGCCGGCATGGACGCGGTGCGCGCGAAGTCGGTGGCGCTCACGTCGTACGCCGTCGACGTCGCCGACGAGCTGCTCGCGCCGCTCGGGGTCGTGCTCGCCTCGCCGCGCGACCCGGCGCTTCGCGGCGGCCACGTGACGCTCAACCACCCGCGGATGCGCGAGGCGACCGCGGCCCTGTGGGAGCGCGACGTGATCCCCGACTACCGCGACCCCGACGGGCTGCGCATCGGGCTGTCGCCGCTGTCGACGTCGTTCGCGGAGGTCCGGGCCGGGCTCGAGGCCGTCCGCGAGGTGCTCGAGTCCTGAGCGCTCACCTGTGGATGTGCTCGCGCCAGTCGGCGGGCACCCGACCGCCGGGGCCCGGCGCCTCCTGGTCGTCGGGGTGCGCCTGCGGGTCAGCGAGCGCCGGGCCGGCGAAGCCCTGCTCGGTGGTGTAGTCCCAGAACCAGTCCTCGCCCGGCTCGAAGCTCTGGATCACCGGATGGCCGGTCGTCCGGAAGTGCGCGGTGGCGTGCTGCCCGGGGGAGGTGTCGCAGCACCCGACGTGGCCGCACTGCGCGCATCGCCGCAGGTGCACCCACCAGCCGCCCGCGGCCTCGCACTCGACGCACCCGGTCCCGCTGGGCGCCACCGCCGGATCGATCCCCGCGCGCTCGGTCATGTCCCGACGGTAGTTGATGTGCCAAGGTGGCCGGATGGACCAGAGGATCAGCTTCGTGACGCTGGCCGTGCGCGACCTCGAGGCCAGCCGAGCGTTCTACGTCGACGGGCTCGGCTGGACGGCTGCACTCGACGTCCCCGGTGAGGTGCTGATGATCCAGGTGGGCGAGCACGTCCTGCTCTCGCTGTGGGCCGAGACCGCCTTCGAGGCCGAGGTCGGTCCGATCGCCCGCGGCGCGGGCGTCGCGCCGATCACCTTGGCCCACAACGTCCCCACGCGCGCCGAGGTCGATGCGGTGCTCGCGACCGCGAGGGCGGCCGGCGCCGACCCGGTGCACGACGCGGTCGAGCGCGACTGGGGCGGCTACACCGGATACTTCGGCGACCCCGACGGCTACCGCTGGGAGATCGCCTTCAATCCCGGACCGATCGGACAGGTGGTGCTCCCGTGACCGACCACGACGACAGGACCGTGCTGACCTACGACCAGGTCAAGGAGGCCGGGCTCGGCGACTGGCGCTGGCTCGTCCAGGCGCTCCATGCCCGGTTCGCGACCGGCGACTTCGCCACCGGACTGAGGCTCGCCGGCGCGATCGGCGCGGCCGCCGAGGAGGCGGGCCACCATCCCGACCTCGACCTGCGCTACCCCTTCCTCGCCGTCCGGCTGGTGAGCCACGACGTGGGCGGCGTGACCGACCGCGACCTGCGCCTGGCCCGGCGGATCAGCGAGATCGCCGCCGCGCAGGGAGTGCCGGCCGCGCCGGCCGAGGTCCAGGCGCTCGAGCTCGCGCTCGACACCGCCGACCACGCCGCCGTGCTGCCGTTCTGGCAGGCGCTGCTGGGCTACGCCGACAGCCCGCTCTACCCGGGGCGGGAGATCTTCGACGCCGACGGCCGGTTGCCGACCGTGTGGACCCAGTCGACCGAGCCGCACGAGACACCGCGCCAGCGCTGGCACCTGGACGTGGTCGTGCCGATCGAGGAGGCCCAGGCACGCATCGACGCGGCGCTCGCCGCCGGGGGCGTCCTGGTGAGCGCCGACGCGGCGCCCGCGTTCTGGGTGCTCGCCGACCCCGAGGGCAACAAGGCGTGCGTGTGCACCCCCGAGGGGCGCTCCGGGGAGTGAGACCGCCGTCCCGGATGCTGGGACGCGTGTCACACTCGGGTGCGGGCGGGAGGCCCGTGCGGCTACGGTTGCCCCATGCGCATGGACATCCTTGTACGCACGCGACGTGTGAGCTGAGTCGACACCGACCACAGCGCGCACGTCACCCCTCGCCGCCCACCCGGGCCGAGGGGTTTTTTGTTGGGCAGGGCACGGCAGGCAACGGGACAGGAAGCCCAGAAGAGGTACACAGTGATGAGCGAGCAGGTCACAGGCGCACAGAGCCTGGTCAGGTCGCTGGAGGCAGCAGGGGTCGAGCACATCTTCGGCATCCCGGGCGGAGCGATCCTCCCGGCGTACGACCCGCTGATGGACTCCTCGATCCGGCACATCCTGGTCCGGCACGAGCAGGGCGCGGGCCACGCGGCCCAGGGGTACGCCGCCGCCACGGGCCGGGTCGGCGTGTGCATGGCGACCTCGGGCCCGGGCGCGACCAACCTCGTCACGCCGCTCGCCGACGCCCACCTGGACTCGGTGCCGATCGTCGCGGTGACCGGCCAGGTCGGCGCCGCCCAGATCGGCACGGACGCCTTCCAGGAGGCCGACATCCGCGGCATCACGATGCCGGTCACCAAGCACAACTTCCTGGTCACCGACCCCGCCGAGATCCCGCGCACCATCGCCGAGGCGTTCCACATCGCCGCGACCGGCCGGCCCGGCCCGGTGCTCGTCGACGTCGCCAAGTCCGCGCTCCAGGCGATGACCGACTTCGCCTGGCCCACCGAGCTCGCCCTCCCCGGCTACCGCCCGGTGACCCGGCCGCACTCCAAGCAGATCCGGGAGGCGGCCAGGCTGATCCTCGAGTCGCGGCGCCCGGTGCTCTACGTCGGCGGCGGCACGATCCGCGCCGGCGCCGCCCAGGAGCTGCGGGTGCTCGCGGAGCTCACCGGCATCCCGGTGGTCACCACGCTGATGGCGCGCGGGGCCTTCCCCGACAGCCACCCGCAGCACCTCGGCATGCCCGGCATGCACGGCACGGTCGCGGCCGTCGCCGGGCTCCAGCGCAGCGACCTGATCATCAGCCTCGGCGCCCGCTTCGACGACCGGGTCACCGGCAAGCTCGACTCGTTCGCGCCCGGCGCGCGCGTCATCCACGCCGACATCGACCCGGCCGAGATCGGCAAGAACCGCGCCGTCGACGTCCCGATCGTCGGCGACTGCCGCGAGGTCATCAGCGATCTCGTCGTGGCCCTCAAGGCCGAGGCCGACGCCGGTCACACCGGCGACTACGAGTCCTGGGTGGACTTCCTCGCCGGGGTGAAGAAGAAGTACCCGCTCGGGTACGACGCGCCCTCCGACGGCGGGCTCGCGCCGCAGTACGTGCTCGAGCGACTCGGTGCGATCGCAGGCCCGGAGGCCATCTACTGCGCCGGGGTCGGTCAGCACCAGATGTGGGCGGCGCACTTCGTCGGCTACGAGAACCCGCGCACCTGGATCAACTCCGGCGGCCTGGGCACCATGGGCTTCTCGGTGCCCGCCGCGATGGGCGCCAAGGTCGGCCGCCCGGACGCGACCGTGTGGTCGATCGACGGCGACGGCTGCTTCCAGATGACCAACCAGGAGCTCGCGACCTGCGCGATCAACGACATCCCGATCAAGGTCGCGATCATCAACAACGAGTCGCTCGGCATGGTGCGGCAGTGGCAGACGCTGTTCTACAACGAGCGCTACTCCAACACCGACCTGCACTCCAAGCGGATCCCCGACTTCGTCAAGCTGGCCGACGCCTACGGCTGTGTCGGCCTGGCGTGCGAGAGCCCCGACGACGTGGACGCCACCATCCAGAAGGCCATGGAGATCAACGACCTGCCGGTCGTGGTGGACTTCCGGGTGCACCGCGACGCGATGGTGTGGCCGATGGTCGCCGCCGGCACCAGCAACGACGAGATCAAGTACGCCCGCGACCTGGCCCCGAAGTTCGACGACGACGCAGACCTGGAGCTCCGGCCATGACGACCCCCCGCCACACCCTGTCCGTCCTGGTCGAGAACAAGCCCGGCGTGCTCGCCCGGATCGCCGGCCTGTTCAGCCGCCGCGGCTTCAACATCGACTCGCTCGCGGTCGGTCCCACGGAGCACCCCGAGGTGTCCCGGATGACCATCGTGGTCAACGTCGAGGACTCCCCGCTCGAGCAGGTCACCAAGCAGCTGAACAAGCTCGTCGAGGTGATCAAGATCGTCGAGCTCGACGGCGCGGCCTCGGTCAACCGCGAGCTCCTGCTGGTCAAGGTCAAGGCCGATGTCGAGACCCGCGGCCAGGTCCTCGACGCCGTCCAGCTGTTCCGTGCCAAGGTCGTCGACGTGGCCCCGGACGCGATCACGATCCAGGCGGTCGGCAACGCCGACAAGCTCTCGGACCTGCTGAAGGTGCTCGAGCCGTTCGGCATCCGCGAGCTCGTCCAGTCCGGCATGGTCGCGATCGGTCGCGGCTCCCGCTCCATCTCCGAGCGCAACCTGCGCCCGGTCACCATCCCCGCCCCGCCCGCTGCGGGCTGAACCACCCCAACCAGCACCAATCAGAAGGAGAAGCCCCCGTGGCTGAGATGTTCTACGACGACGACGCCGACCTGTCCCTGATCCAGGGCAAGAACGTGGCGGTCATCGGCTACGGCAGCCAGGGCCACGCCCACGCGCTGTCGCTGCGCGACTCGGGCGTCGACGTCCGGGTCGGCCTGCAGCCGGACTCCAAGAGCCGCGCCAAGGCCGAGGCCGAGGGGCTGCGCGTCCTCACCCCGGCGGAGGCCGCCGAGGAGGCCGACGTGATCGTGATCCTCGCCCCCGACCAGCACCAGCGCAAGCTGTACGCCGAGGAGATCGAGCCCAACATCGCCGCCGGCGACACGCTGGTCTTCGGCCACGGGTTCAACATCCGCTTCGGCTACATCACCCCGCCCGAGGGCGTGAACGTGTTCATGGTCGCCCCCAAGGGCCCGGGCCACCTGGTGCGCCGCGAGTACGTCGACGGCCGGGGCGTCCCGGTCCTCGTCGCGGTCGAGAAGGACCCCGCCGGCACCACCTGGGACCTCGCGCTGTCCTATGCCAAGGCCATCGGCGGCCTGCGCGCCGGCGGCATCAAGACGACGTTCACCGAGGAGACCGAGACCGACCTGTTCGGCGAGCAGGCCGTGCTCTGCGGCGGTGCCTCGCAGCTGGTCATGTACGGCTTCGAGGTCCTCACCGAGGCGGGCTACCAGCCCGAGGTCGCCTACTTCGAGTGCCTCCACGAGCTCAAGCTGATCGTCGACCTCATGTACGAGGGCGGCATCGCCAAGCAGCGCTGGTCGGTCTCCGACACCGCGGAGTACGGCGACTACGTCTCCGGCCCGCGGGTCATCGACGAGCACGTCAAGGAAAACATGAAGGCCGTGCTCGCGGACATCAAGAACGGCTCGTTCGCCAAGCGCTTCATCGACGACCAGGACGCCGGCTCCCCGGAGTTCAAGGCGCTGCGCGCCAAGGGCGAGCAGCACCCCATCGAGCAGACCGGCCGCGAGCTGCGCAAGCTGATGGCCTGGGTCAAGTCCCACGACTCCGACTACACCGAGGGCACCGCCACCCGCTGATCCCTGCGATCCAGAGGCTTCGAGGCCGGCGCGGAATGCGCCGGCCTCGTTGCCTGTTCAACCAATCATGCGCATCGAGATCTGGAGCGACGTCGTCTGCCCGTGGTGCTACGTGGGCAAGCGGCGCCTGGAGTCCGCCCTGGCCGGCTTCGAGCACGCCGACGACGTCGAGGTGGTCTACCGGTCCTTCGAGCTCGACCCCAGCGCGCCCAGGCACGGTGAGGAGCTGAGCACCGGTGTCCTCGCGCGCAAGTACGGTCGCAGCGAGGACGAGATGCGCGACATGCAGCAGCAGCTCATCGAGCTCGCGGCGCAAGACGGCCTCGACTTCAAGCTCTTCGAGACCGTCCACACCAACACCGTCGACGCCCACCGTGTGCTGCACCTCGCGCTCGAGACCGGGGGGGCGCTCCAGCGCGACCTGAAGGAGGCGCTGCTCGCGGCGTACTTCACCCACGCGCGCAACGTCGGTGACCACGATGTCCTCACCGAGGTCGCCGTCGCGACCGGGCTCGACGAGACCCGGGTGCGCGAGGTGCTCGCCGGCACCGACTACGCTGAGGCGGTCGCGGCCGACATCGCCCAGGCCCGCGCGTACGGCGCGACGGGCGTGCCGTTCTTCGTCGTCGACCGCAGGTACGGCGTCTCCGGCGCCCAGCCGGCCGCGGTGTTCAGCCAGCTCCTCGAGCAGGCCTGGAGCGAGTCCCACCCCGCGCTGCAGACCGTCGGCGGCGACGCCGAGGCATGCGGCCCGGACGGCTGCGCCATCTGAGGTTAGGCAAACCTAAGCAATAGGCGTACGATCGGGTCCCGTGTTCGCGAACTACCTGATCGGCCTGCGTGAGGGCCTCGAGGCGGCGCTGGTCGTCAGCATCCTCGTCGCCTACCTGGTCAAGTCCGAGCGCCGCGAGCTGCTGGCGCGGATCTGGGCGGGGGTCGCCCTCGCCGTCGGCGTCTCCCTGGCGTTCGGCTTCGCCCTGTTCTACGGCCCGCGGGGGCTCACCTTCGAGGCCCAGGAGGCCATCGGCGGCACCCTCTCGATCCTCGCCGTCGGGCTGGTCACCTGGATGATCTTCTGGATGGCCACGGCCGCCCGCACGCTCAGCGGCGAGCTGCGCGGTCAGATCGACAGGGCCGCCGAGGGCAGCTGGTTCGCCCTGGTGCTCGTCGCGGTCCTGGCCGTGGGCCGCGAGGGCCTCGAGACGGCGCTGTTCCTCTGGTCGGCGACCGAGGCCGTCACCCGCGACAGCGACGCGACCTGGCAGCCGCTGCTCGGCGCCGGCCTCGGCATCGCGACCGCCGCGGCCGTGGGCTACCTGCTCTACCGCGGCGCGATCACGATCAACCTCAGCAGGTTCTTCGCCTGGACCGGCGGCTTCTTGATCATCGTGGCGGCCGGCGTCTTGGCCTACGGCGTCCACGACCTCCAGGAGGCCGGCATCCTCCCCGGCCTCAACACGCTCGCGTGGGACGTCTCCGACGTGATCGAGCCCTCGACGTGGTACGCCGCGCTCCTCAAGGGCGTCTTCAACTTCTCCCCGGCGACCACCGTGCTGGAGGCCGTCGTGTGGGTGCTGTACGCCGTCCCCACGATGACCCTGTTCGTCCGCGGCGTGCGCCGCCGCAGCGCCGCGCCCGCGCGGCCGGCGGCGCAGCCCGCCGCACCCGTCGGTCACTGACCCGCCCGCCCTGACCCACTGAAGAAGGACCTCCACCCACCATGCGCAAGCCCCTGCTCGTGGCGCTCCTGGCCGCCCTGCCGCTGTTCGCCGCGTGCACCCAGAACACCGACGGCTCCCAGGCGTCCGACGCCGGAGGCGAGCGGACGATCACGGTGACCTCGACCGACGACGGGTGCGACCTGTCCGCCACCGAGGCGCCCTCGGGCACGCTGACCTTCCGGGTCGCCAACGACGGCTCGGCCGTCACCGAGTTCTACCTGCTCGGCGAGGACGGCCAGCGCATCGTCGGCGAGGTCGAGAACATCGGCCCGGACCTCTCGCGCGAGCTCGTCGTCAGCGCCCCGGCCGGCCGCTACGTCACCGCGTGCAAGCCCGGCATGAAGGGAGAGGGCATCCGCGGCGACTTCACCGTCACCACGTCCGACCAGGAGCCCACGGCCGCCACCGACGACGCCGCCGTCGACCAGGCGCTGGCGAGCTACGAGGACTACATCCACGAGCAGACCGAGCAGCTGGTCGACAAGACCCGGCAGTTCGTGGACCTCTACACGTCCGGCGACGACGACGCGGCCCGGGCGCTCTACCCAGAGGCCCGCACCCACTGGGAGCGGATCGAGACCGTCGCGGAGTCGTTCGGCGACCTCGACCCCAAGATGGACGCGCGCGAGGCCGACCTCGAACCCGGCCAGAAGTGGACCGGCTGGCACCGCATCGAGAAGGACCTGTGGCCGCCGGCGAGTGGCTACCGGCCGCTGACCGACCAGCAGCGCACGACGTACGCCGACGACCTGATGGCCAACACCGAGACCCTCGAGGGACGCATCGAGAAGCTCGGCTTCACCATCGACCAGGTCGCCAACGGCTCCCGCGGCCTGCTCGAGGAGGTCGCGACCGGCAAGGTGACCGGCGAGGAGGAGATCTGGTCGCACACCGACCTGTGGGACTTCCAGGCCAACGTCGACGGCGCCCGGGTGGCGTTCGAGGGCCTCGAGCCGATCGTCGAGCAGAACGACCCCGAGCTCGCCGACGCCCTCGAGACCCGGTTCGCCGAGCTGCAGAAGCTGCTCGACGCCCAGCGCGAGGGCGACGGGTTCGTGTCCTACGACCGGCTCACGCAGGACGAGGTCAAGGAGCTCTCGCACGCGGTCAACGCGCTGTCCGAGCCGCTGTCGAGGCTGACCGCGGCGGTGCTGGGTTGATGGGGCTCGGGTAAGCGTGAAGGTCAGCAGGCGAGGGCTCCTCGGCGGTGGCGCGGCCGTCGCCGGGGTGGCTGGTGCGTT
>NZ_DASWVI010000482.1:0-16294 GCF_036401255.1 Nocardioides sp.
GCCCGGTGAGCCCTACGACGTCGGCGACGCCGGGGAACCCGCCGTGGTCGAGGGCGTCAAGGGGGAGTGGCGGGTCGACCCGGCGTACCTCGACGCGGCGCCGTTCGCCGGCCGCGCCGCCCTGCTCTCGCCGTTCGACCGCCTCGTGGCCGACCGCAAGCGGCTCGCCGAGCTGTTCGAGTACGAGTACCTGCTCGAGATGTACAAGCCCGCTGCCAAGCGCCGCTGGGGCTACTACGCGCTGCCGGTCCTGTACGCCGACCGGCTGGTCGGCAAGCTCGACGCCACCGCCGACCGCGCGGCCGGTGTCCTGCGGGTGGCCGCGCTGCACGAGGACGAGCCGTTCACCGCGCCGATGCGGACCGCCGTCGACGCCGAGATCGCGGACCTCGCGCGCTGGCTGGGCCTCGAGGTCGAGTGGGCCTAGAAGTCTCCGGTGTCGGTGACCACCGCGTCCAGCTCGACCTCGACCTTCCACCGCGGGTCGAGCAGGCCTGCGACGACCACCATGGTCGAGGCCGGCCGCACGTCGTCGAAGAGCTCGCCGTGCACCGCCCCGACCGCGTCCGCGTCGTCGGCGGAGACGACGTACTGCCGGGTGCGCACGACGTCGGCGATCGACCCGCCGAGCTCGGAGAGCGCGGCCAGGCAGATCTCCCAGCAGCGTCGCGCCTGCGCGGCCGGGTCGGGGTCGACCTCCCCGTCCGGCCACACCGGGGCCGTGCCGCTGACCGCGACCGTCGAGCCGGTCCGGACCGCGCGGCTGAAGCCGATGGAGGACTCGAAGGGCGACCCGGACCGGGCCGAGGAGCGCGTCATGCCAGCAGCCTAGGCCCGGGCCCGAGACGCAGCTCCCACATCTCGGTGTCGATCCACCGGCCGAACTTGTGCCCCACCTCGTGCAGCACACCGACGGCGGTGAACCCGCAGGCCCGGTGCAGCGCCTGACTGCCCGGGTTGGGCAGCGCCACGACCGCGACCACGAGGTGTACGCCGTCGGCGCGCATCAGCCGCAGCAGCTCGTCGTACAGCGCGCGACCCACGCCGTGGCCGCGGGCCTCGGCGGCCACGTAGACCGAGCTCTCCCGGGTCCGCGCGTAGGCGGTGCGCGGCCGGTAGCTGCCCGAGGAGGCGTAGCCCAGGACAGTCCCGTCGTGCTCGGCGACGAGCAGGTGGTCCCCGGGGCCGGTGCTCGCCAGCCGCGGGCGCCAGTGATCGGGCCCCGGGGGCTCGCTGGCGAACGTGGCGATCCCGTGCCGGACCTCCTCGTCGTAGATCGCGGCGACCCCGGGCAGGTCGGCCTCGGTCGCGGGACGGACCACTGCGCGCATGGCGCCATCTTCGCGGAGCCTGTCCGGATCTCGCGCGCCCGGCTCGGAGTCGGCTGGTTGGATGGGCGCCATGAGCAGTGGCGCGATCCTCCCCGACACCAAGGACTGGACCTGGGTCCTCGACCGGCCCTGCCCCGAGTGCGGGTTCGACGCGTCGCGGGTGACCGTCGATCGGCTCGCCGAGGTCGTGCGCGACAACGCGACGACCTGGGAGGCCGTGCTGACGCTCGCGGACGCCGCGGCGCGGCCGGACGCGACGACCTGGTCGCCGCTCGAGTACGCCTGCCACGTCCGCGACGTGCACCGCGTCTTCGACGCCCGTCTGGGCCTGATGCTCGAGGAGATCGACCCGGAGTTCCCCAACTGGGACCAGGACGAGACCGCGATCGCCGAGCGGTACGCCGAGCAGGACCCGGCGACCGTCGCCCGGGAGCTGCTGGAGGCCGCGGCGCTGGTCGCGGCACGCTACGAGTCGGTGCCGCCCGACGCCTGGGGCCGTCGCGGGCTGCGCAGCAACGGCAGCGAGTTCACCGTGGAGAGCCTGGGCCGCTACCACCTCCACGACATCGTCCACCACGCCTGGGACGTGCGCGCGGCCGCCGCGCGCGCCACGGTGGAGTCCTACGACGCCCACGCGGCGGCCTACCACGACCGCACGTCCGAGATGTCGGAGGAGTCGCTCGCGCAGGTCGCCGAGGTCGCGGAGCTGCTCGGCCCCGAGGCCCGCATCCTGGAGATCGGGAGCGGCGGCGGCCGCGACGCGCTGGCGCTGGAGCGGGCCGGGCTGAGCGTGCGGCGCACGGACATCACGCCGGCGTTCGTCGACCTCATGCGCGCGGCCGGCCACGACGCCGACCTGCTCGACCCGCTCACCGACGACCTCGACGACCCGCAGCGCCCCGGCACGCCCTACGACGGCGTGTGGGCGAGCGCGAGCCTGCTCCACGTCGACCGCAGCGACCTGCCGACCGTGCTCCGGCGGCTGGCGGAGGCGACCCGCGGCGGCGGGGTGCTCGCGCTGTGGCTGAAGGAGGGCGACGGCGACGGCTGGTCGACCCACGGCGCCGTGGGCGCGCCGCGCCGGTTCGTCTACTGGCGCGAGGACGACCTCCGGCCGGTGCTCGAGGAGGCCGGCTGGGCGGTGACGCGGGTCGACCACCGCGTCAGCAGCCGCACCGGGGAGCCGTGGCTGGACGTGCGGGCCGAGCGGCCTGGGCAGCCGGGGCGGGCGTGAGGCGGGCGTGAAGCACACGGAGTTCTGGTCCCGGCTGGAGGACGCCCTGGGCCCGGCGTACGCCCGCTCCTGGGCGGACATGTACGTCATGGCCGACCTGGGCGGACGCACCGCCTCGCAGGCGCTGGCGGCCGGGGTGCCGCCCAAGCAGGTGTGGGCGGCGGTCTGGCGCGCGCTCGGGCTGCCGGCGAGCGAGCGGTGAGCGAACCCGTGAGCGACCCCGTGAGCGTGCGGGAGCTGCCCGACCTCGCGGTGGTGCAGCGGCGCACGATGCGGACGCTCGTGGCCGCCCAGGCGGTCGGCGCCATCGGCATCACGATCGGCATCGCGACCGCGTCGCTGCTGGCCCGCGACATCTCGGGCTCGGAGAGCCAGGCCGGGCTCGCCCAGACCTTCCAGGTGCTCGGCGCCGCGGTCGCGTCGTACCTGCTGGCCCGCCTGATGTCCCAGCGCGGCCGCCGGCTCGGCCTGGTGAGCGGCTATCTGCTCGGTGCCACCGGCGCGGTCCTCGCCGTGCTCGCCGGCGTCCTCGACTCCATGGTCGTCCTGCTCGTGGGGGCGGTGCTGCTCGGTGCGACGTCGGCGGCCAACAGCAGCGCGCGGTACGCCGCGACCGACCTGGCCGAGGACGCCCACAAGGGCCGGGCGCTCTCCACGGTCGTGTGGGCGACCACGATCGGTGCGGTCGCGGGCCCCAACCTCACCGGCCCCTCCGGCCGCCTGGCCGAGTGGCTCGGCATCCCCGAGCTCACCGGCCCGTTCGCGCTCGGCAGCCTCGGGATGCTCGGCGCCGCGGTGATCACCTGGCTGCTGCTGCGCCCCGACCCGCTGCTGCTCGCCCGCGAGGCCGCCGGCGAGCCCGAGGAGGCGCCGGCGGGCACCGCCTGGCGGCGTGCGGTCGAGGCCGCCCGCGAGCGTCCGGTGATCGCGTTCGCGGGGCTGGCGATGGCGTGCTCGCACGCCGCGATGGTCGCGGTGATGGTGATGACGCCGCTGCACATGGAGCACGGCCACGCGGAGCTGCGGGTGATCGGCGTCGTGATCAGCATCCACGTGCTCGGCATGTTCGCGTTCTCGCCGCTGGTCGGCATGCTCGCCGACCGCACCGGCCGGGCCGCCGTCGTCGTGGAGGGGGCGGTGCTGCTGCTGATCTCCCTGGTGCTCTCGGCACGCTCGCCCGAGGGCAGCTCGTGGCAGATCTTCGTCGGCCTGTTCCTGCTCGGACTGGGCTGGTCGTTCGTCACGGTCGCCGCCTCGACGCTGATCGCCCAGCACGCGCCGCTCGAGGCACGCACCGACGTCCAGGGCGCCGCGGACCTGGTGATGGGGCTGACCGCGGCGGGCGCGGGTGGGCTGGCCGGCGTGGTCGTCGACGCCTGGGGGTACGCCGAGCTCTCGATCTCCTCGATCGGCCTGGTCGCGCTGGTCGCGATCGGGGGTCTCGGGGCGCGGGCGACCGCCCGGCTGGCAGGGTGAGGCCCATGGCGCACGCGGACGTGGCGGTGATCGGCGGCACCGGGTTCTACTCCTTCCTCGACGGGTCCCCGGGCGGCGTGGAGGAGCACGCTGTGGAGACGCCGTACGGCGCACCCTCGGCGCCGGTCTCGATCGGCACCGTCGCCGGCCGGCGGGTGGCGTTCCTGCCCCGGCACGGCCGGCACCACGAGCACCCGCCGCACCGCATCCCCTACCGCGCGAACCTGTGGGCGCTGCGCTCGCTCGGCGTACGGCAGGTGCTCGCCCCGTGCGCGGTCGGCGGGCTGCGGGCCGAGGTCGCGCCCGGCGACGTCGTCGTACCCGACCAGCTGGTCGACCGCACGCACGGCCGGTCCGGCACGTACGTCGAGACCGGGGCCGTGCACCTCCCGTTCGCCGACCCCTACTGCCCACGCGTGTCGGGCGCCCTGCTGGCGGCCGCACCCGATGCCCGCGCCGGGGGAGCGATGGTGGTCATCGACGGGCCGCGGTTCTCGACGCGCGCCGAGTCGCGCCACTACGCCGACCAGGGCTGGACGCTGATCAACATGACGGGCGCGCCCGAGGCGGCGCTCGCCCGGGAGCTGCGGATGTGCTACTCGGCGATCGCGCTCGTCACCGACATGGACGCCGGCGCCGAGACCGGCGAGGGCGTCGGCCAGGAGGAGGTCTTCGCGCTCTTCCGCGCCAACCTCGACCGGCTGCGCGGCCTGCTCACCCGGGCGGTCGAAGGCCTGCCGGACCCCGAGGGCTGCACGTGCTCGTCGTGGGCCGATGGGCTCGAGCTCACCTACGACGTGCCCTGAGGAGAGCCCGACACGCCGGTCCCTCCTGCTCCGGTCGAACACGTGTTCGGGCTAGGTTGGGTCCACAGGCATGACGCTGGACGAGGTCGTCCACAGCTCGCGGCGGCGCTGATCAGGCGCTGTCGGTGGCTCGCTCTAGCGTCGCCGACGTGCCTGGACCACGACGAGAGAAGAGGAAGCCCCAGATGGCCGGAGGAGACCGCGAGAAGGCGCTGGACGTCGCGCTCGCCAACATCGAGAAGCAGTTCGGCAAGGGTTCGGTGATGCGCCTGGGCGACGAGACCCGCGCCCCGCTCGAGATCATCCCCACGGGGTCGATCGCCCTCGACGTCGCGCTCGGCCTGGGCGGGCTCCCGCGCGGCCGCGTCGTGGAGATCTACGGTCCGGAGTCCTCGGGCAAGACGACCGTCGCCCTGCACGCGGTGGCCAACGCCCAGCGCGCCGGCGGCATCGTGGCGTTCATCGACGCCGAGCACGCGCTCGACCCGGAGTACGCCAAGAACCTCGGCGTCGACACCGACGCCCTGCTGGTCTCCCAGCCCGACTCCGGTGAGCAGGCGCTCGAGATCGCCGACATGCTGATCCGTTCCGGCGCGCTGGACCTGATCGTCATCGACTCGGTCGCCGCGCTGGTGCCCCGCGCCGAGATCGAGGGCGAGATGGGCGACAGCCACGTCGGCCTCCAGGCCCGCCTGATGAGCCAGGCGCTGCGCAAGATGACCGGTGCGCTCAACAACTCCAAGACCACCGCGATCTTCATCAACCAGCTGCGCGAGAAGATCGGCGTGATGTTCGGCTCGCCCGAGACCACGACCGGTGGCCGGGCGCTGAAGTTCTACGCGTCCGTCCGCCTCGACGTGCGCCGCATCGAGACGCTCAAGGACGGCACCGACATGGTCGGCAACCGCACCCGCGTCAAGGTCGTCAAGAACAAGGTGGCCCCGCCGTTCAAGCAGGCGGAGTTCGACATCATGTACGGCAAGGGCATCAGCCGCGAGGGCGGCCTGATCGACGTCGGCGTCGAGGCGGGCATCGTGCGCAAGGCCGGCGCCTGGTACACCTACGAGGGCGACCAGCTCGGTCAGGGCAAGGAGAACGCTCGCACGTTCCTGCGCGACAACCCCGACCTGGCCAACGAGCTGGAGAAGAAGATCCTCGAGAAGCTCGGCGTGGGCCCGACCGTCGACCAGGACGTCGCCGAGCTGCCCGCGGAGCCGATCGGTGTCGGGGACTTCTGAGTCCCGACGGGCTCGATCACCGATGGGGCCCCCTGCCCCCGACTGGCTCGGTGACGTCTCGGCCGGGGTCGACGCGTGGACCAAGCGCGCGCCGGCCCCGCCGGAGGACGTCGCGGTCCAGGTGCCCGAGGCCGACCCCGAGTCGGTGGCGCGCAAGATCCTGCTCGACCAGCTGACGGGTCAGGCGCGCAGCCGCAAGGAGCTGAGCGACAAGCTCGCCGCGCGCAACGTCCCCGACGAGATCGCGACCCGGCTGCTGGACCGGTTCGAGGAGGTCGGCCTGGTCGACGACGAGGCGTTCGCGCGGTCGTGGGTCCAGTCCCGCCAACCGGGCAAGAAGCTCGCTCGTCGCGCGCTCGCCCAGGAGCTGCGGCGCAAGGGCGTCGCCGACGAGGTGGCGCGCGAGGTCCTCGCCGAGGTCGATCCCGCCGACGAGGAGGAGGCCGCCCGGGCGCTGGTGCGCAAGCGGATGCGCTCGCTCGCCGCGGTCGACGACACGACGGCGACCCGGCGACTGGTCGGCATGCTGGCCCGCAAGGGCTACGGTTCCGGCCTCGCGTTCGCCGTGGTGCGAGACGAGCTGGCCCGTGCTGGGCGACAATGCGAGGGTGGCGAGTGAGCGCGAGGTCCTGACGTACGAGCTGTTCGGGACCGCGGTCCACGACCTGGCGCAGCAGGTGGTCGACTCCGGCTACGAGCCGGACATCGTGCTCTCCATCGCCCGCGGCGGCCTGGGTCTGGGGATGGGCCTCGGCTACGCCCTCGACGTGAAGAACCTCTCGGCGATCAACGTGGAGTTCTACACCGGCGTCGACGAGCGTCTCGAGCTCCCGGTCGTGCTGCCGCCGACCCCGGATGCCGTCGACCTGGCCGGCCTGAAGGTCCTGATCGCCGACGACGTGGCCGACACCGGCCGGACGCTCGAGATCGTCCGCGACTTCTGCGCCGACCACGTCGCCGAGGCGCGGATCGCCGTCATCTACGAGAAGCCCTGGACCGTGGTGCATCCCGACTACGTCTGGCGGCGCACCGAGGCCTGGATCGACTTCCCGTGGTCGGCCGCGCCGCCGCTGGTGCGTCGCCAGGGGGCGCGGCCGTGAACGGGCACCGGCTGGTCGTGCACGACCGCGGCCACGACCTGGCCGGCGTCGTCCACGAGGGCGAGGCGTGGGCGGCCGCCGCTCGGCGTACCGTCGCGAGCCTGCACGCCGAACCGGTGCCGGTCGACCTGTCCGGCGAGGTCAAGCACTTCGTGGTCGACCACGACAACCGGGTGACCGTGCGGGCGATGACCCGCGGCGACCTGCCCGACGTCACCCGCTGGCGCCAGAGCGAGCACGTACGCCGCTGGTGGGCCTCGGAGGGTGAGCCCACCCCCGAGCGGATCGAGGCCCGCTACGGCCCGTGCATCGACGGGATGCGCCCGACCCGGATGTGGGTGGCCGAGGTCAACGGACGCTCCGTGGGGTTCGTCCAGGACTACCGGGTGGGCGACTACCCGGAGTACGCCGTGCTCGGCCCCGACCCGGACGCGGTCGCCGTCGACTACGCCCTGGCCGAGGAGTGGTGCGGCCGCGGGTTCGGTGCCCGGGTGCTGTGGGCCTGGATGTCGCGGGCGCGGCAGCGCTTCCCGCAGGTGCGGACCTACTTCGCGGCGCCCGACCACCGCAACGCGGCGTCGCTGCGGATGCTCGCCAAGGCGGGGTTCACCGAGGGGCTGTGGTTCGACGAGCCCCAGGAGGACGGCTCGGTCGACACCGTCGTCGGCTGCAGTCTCGACGTGGGGCGGGTGCTCGGTTGATGATGCGGCGATGACCGCTCACGCCCAGCGACTCCCCAGCGGGTCCGTGGACCTCGCCTCGATCCCGACCGACCGCACCCGGGGCTTCTCCGGTGCCAAGAAGGAGGGCAAGCAGGCACTCGTCGACCTGGGCCCGGAGCTCTCGGAGCTCCAGGAGCGGCTCTACGCCCACGGGCGTAAGGGCTCGGCGCGCCGCATCCTGCTCGTGCTCCAGGGCATGGACACCTCCGGCAAGGGCGGCACCCTGCGCCACACCGTCGGCCTGGTCGACCCCCAAGGGGTGCGGATCATGTCGTTCAAGGCTCCGACCGAGGAGGAGCGGGCCCATGACTTCCTCTGGCGGATCCGCCGAGCGCTTCCCGGCCCGGGGATCGTCGGGGTCTTCGACCGCTCGCACTACGAGGACGTGCTGGTCCCACGGGTCCACGGCCTGGTCGACGAGACCGAGCTCGAGCGTCGTTACGCGGCGATCAACGACTTCGAGCGGGAGCTGACCGAGGGCGGCACCACGATCTTGAAGTGCCTGCTCCACATCTCGCCCGACGAGCAGAAGAAGCGGCTGCTGGCCCGGCTGGCCCAGCCGAGCAAGCACTGGAAGTACAACCCTCACGACGTCGACGAGCGGGCCCGGTGGGCCGACTACCGCCGGGCCTACGAGATCGCGGTCGAGCGCACCAACACCGACGTCGCCCCGTGGTACCTGCTGCCCAGCGACAGCAAGTGGTACCGCAACCTCGCGATCGGCGAGCTGCTCCTGGAGACCCTCCGCGGCTTCGACCTGGACTGGCCCGCCGCCGACTTCGACGTGGACGCGGAACGGGCCAGGCTGACCGGCGAGACGCCGGTCGCCTGACCCGTCTCGGATGCGGGCCGAGCGCGGTCAGTACTTCCGGGTGTAGTAGACGACGCTCTTGGTGGTCGCGAACGCCTTCGAGGACCGGATCACCAGCTGCCAGAAGTACTTGCCCTTGCGCGGCGCGGGGAGCGAGAACGAGACCCGGCTCTTGGAGTTCGTGCGCACGGTCTTGAACTTCTTCCAGGTCTTGCCCTGCTTCTTCATGATGGTGATCGCGCCCTTGTACTTCGGGCTGACCTTGACCTTCATCCCGGCCGTGCGCCCGCTGGTGGGCGTGATGTCGAACTTGCGCTGGATCTTGGCGGCCACCGTCGCGGTCGATCCCGCGTAGTCGCCGCTGCCGCTGTAGATCACGCGATAGGTGGCGTTGCCCTTCGCGCTGGTCGAGTCGTAGAGGTACGCGCTGGTCGAGCTGGCCACCGTCGTCCAGGTGGACTGGCCCGCGAGCTGGCGCTGCACGGTCAGCGTGCCGTCGTAGACCTGCTCGCCGCTGTCGGTCACGACGTTGATCGAGAGCGAGAGGGAGTCTCCGAAGACCGGGACGCCGGGCTGGGTGCGGTAGCCGGGGCCGGAGATCCACGCCCCGCCGTCGGAGCCGACGATGTGGGTGGCGGTGGCGGCGGCGGCCGGGGCAGCCGTGGCGACGGCGAGGGCCGGGCCGGCGACGAAGGCCGTCGTCAGGGCGGCGAGGAGGCGGCGGGTGCGCATCAGGATCCTGTCTGTCATAGGGATTGTGGGGTGGTCGCCGAGCCGACCAGCCCTCGACTACCCCGCCGGGGCTTGCGGTAAACGAACATCTCGGCCCGGCTCGCTAGGGTGTGCCGGTGATCCCCACGGTGAGCGTCACTCGCTACGTCACGCCGTTGCGCGAGGGTGGCAGCCTGCCCGGCATCGTCGAGGGCGACGACCTGGGCACCTACGTGTGCAAGTTCCGCGGCGCCGGCCAGGGGGTGCGGGTGCTGGTGGCCGAGGTGGTCGTGGGTGAGCTGGCGCGCCGGATCGGGCTGCGGACACCCCAGCTGGTCGCGCTCGACCTCGACCCCGAGATCGCCCGCTACGAGGCCGACGAGGAGGTCCAGGACCTCATCAACGCCAGCCCGGGGCTCAACCTGGGCGTGGACTTCCTGCCCGGGGCGTTCGGGTTCGACGGCGAGCTGCCGGCGGACCCCGACGTGGCCGGCAAGGTGCTGTGGCTCGACGCCTTCTGCGCGAACGTCGACCGATCGTGGCGCAACCCCAACCTGCTGGTGTGGCACGGCGACCTGTGGGTGATCGACCACGGGGCGGCGCTGTACTTCCACCACGCCTGGTCCGGTGGCGCGCTGCTCAAGGAGGGTGCCGCCGCACGCTTCGCCGCTCAGCCGTGGAGCCCCGACGACCACGTGCTGCTCTCGTGCGCCCGGGAGCTCCCCGCCGCGGACGAGGCCGTCCGCGCGGTGCTCTCCACCGACGTGTTCGCCGAGGTGCTGGCCGAGGTGCCCGACCCGTGGCTGGAGCCGGTGCCCGGCGCCGAGAGCCCCGAGGCCGTGCGCGCGGCGTACGTCGGCTTCCTCACCGAGCGCCTCGGCTCGCGCCAGTGGCTGCCGGAGGTGGCCGCACGATGACCACCACCCCACGACTGGCCTACCAGTATGTCGTCCTGCGCTGCGTCCCCCGCGTGGACCGGGAGGAGTTCCTCAACGTCGGGGTGGTGGTCTACTGCCAGGCCTCGGACTATCTGGAGGTGGCCTGGCACGTCGATCGCGAGCGGCTGCGCGCCTTCGCGCCCGACCTCGACCTCGACCAGGTGTGCGAGGCCCTCGAGTTCGTCGCGGGCGTGTGCCGCGGCGAGGAGCGGGCCGGGCTGGCCGCGAGCAGGCCGCTCGGCGAGCGGTTCGGGTTCCTCAAGGCGCCCCGGAGCACGGTCCTCCAGCCGGGGCCGGTGCACGGCGGCCTGACCCGCGACCCCGCTCGCCAGCTCGAGCATCTCGCCGAGCAGCTGGTGGGTTGACCCGCCCGAGACTTTCGGGCGGGTCGACGGGTCAGACCGGGACCAGCTCGACGGCGCCGACCGCGTAGCGCGCCAGCACGGTGCGGGCCAGCTCCGGGTGCGCGCCCAGCGGCTCGGAGACCGCCACCGCGCCGGCCTCCAGGGCCAGCTCGGCCGCCCGGTCGGGGAGGAAGCCGGGGGCCAGGAACAACGAGGCGACCGCGATGTGGCGCCGACCCTCGGCCCGGAACGCGCGGACGGCCTCGCCGGTCGCCGGGGGAGTGGCCGACGCGAACGCCGCGGTCACCGGCAGCCGGTGGTGGGTGCCCCAGACCCGGGCCAGGCGAGCGACGGCCTGGTTCGCGAGCGGGTCGCTGGAGCCCGCGGCGGCCAGCACGAGAGCATCGAGCTCGCGGACGCGGTTGACCCGCAGGGCCTCGCGCATCCGGAGGTCGAGCACCTCGAGGAACCGCGGCTCGAGGCCGAGGACCGAGGTGGCCCGGACCTGGAGACCGGGGTGCCGGTCGACGGCCTCGGCCACGGCGCTCGGGACGTCCACCTTGGCGTGGTAGGCCTCGGAGAGCAGCAGCGGCACGACGACGATCTCGTCGTGGCCGGCCTTCACCAGCCGGTCGACGACCGTGCCGAACGACGGGCGCGAGAGCTCGAGGAACGCCGGCTCGACGCGCAGGTCGGGTCGCATGGCCCGGACCTCGTCGACCAGGGCCTTGATGGTCGCGGCCGAGCGAGGGTCACGACTGCCGTGAGCCAGGGCCACCAGTGCAGGAGCAGCCATCACGCCGCCTCCTTACGTGTGCGTGTGGTTGGTGCGGTGCGGTGCTTCAACATCCGCTCACGGCCGGCCACGCTGCCGGTCGTGCTGAGCAGGGGGAGTGCGGGGGTCCTCATGAGTGGATCCCGCACTCGGTCTTGGCGGTGCCGGCCCACCGGCCGCTGCGGGCGTCCTCGCCGGGGGCGACGCGCCGGGTGCAGGGCCAGCAGCCGATGGAGGGGTAGCCGTCGTACACGAGCGGGTTCACGAGCACGCCGTGGTCGGCGATGTAGCGCTCGACCTGCTCGTCGCTCCAGCGGGCGAGCGGCGAGACCTTGACCTTCCCGCGCCGGGCGTCCCACCCGATCACCGGGGCGACCACACGGTGCTTGGTCTCCGCGCGCCGCAGCCCGGTCGCCCAGGCGTCGTAGCCGTCGAGGGCGTCCGCGAGCGGCTGGACCTTGCGCAGCTGGCAGCACCGGTCCGGGTCGGTCTTGTAGAGGTCCTTGCCGTACGCCGCGTCCTGCTCCTCGACCGACTGTGCGGGCGTGATCGTGAGCAGGTTGACCGGCATCGTCGCCTGCACCGCGTCGCGGGTGCCGATGGTCTCGGCGAAGTGGTAGCCGGTGTCCAGGAACACCACGTCGATGCCCGGCGCGACCTTCGAGACCAGGTCGGTCAGCACGGCGTCGCCCATCGAGGACGTCACGCAGAAGCGGGCGCCGAACGTCGCGACGGCCCATTCCACGATGTGCTCGGCCGGAGCGAGCTCGAGCTCGGCGCCCCAGTGGGAGACCAGCTCGCGCAGCTCCTCGGCCGAGCGGCCGGCGGTCTCGGTGCCGCGGAACGCGCGGGCCGAGCGGGTGGTGGCGGCGCTCATGCGAGGTCACCTCCCGGGCGGAGCAGGCCGATGAGCTTGAGGCTGAAGGCCCGCAGGCACGAGCGGCACTCCCAGGCGCCGTGGGTGCCCTCGTGGGGGCGCAGGTCCTCGTCGCCGCAGTAGGGGCAGTGGAAGGGGACGGCGCGCTCGCTCATGAGCCCACCGCGTCCAGGACCTTGTCGCCGCGCAGCTGCTCCTCGTCGGCGCGCGCGACCCAGGCCGCGAACGACTCGCCCTCGCCGCGGTCGGCGAGGTAGTGCGTGACCAGCGCGGTCACGTAGTCGTCGAGGCCGGCGCTGGTGACCTTGTGGGCGCGCAGCTTGCGCCCGAGGGTGTTGTGCAGCCCGATCCCGCCGCCGAGGTGCACCTGGAAGCCCTCGACCTGCCGGCCCTCGTGCATGACCAGCTGGCCCTTCAGGCCGATGTCGGCGATCTGGGTGCGCGCGCACGCGTTCGGGCAGCCGTTGACGTTGACGGTGATGGGGGTGTCCAGGTCGGGGAAGCGACGCTCCAGCTCGGCGACCAGGTCGATCGCCCGCTGCTTGGTGTCGACGATCGCGAGCTTGCAGAACTCGATGCCCGTGCAGGCCATCGTCGCGCGCCGCCAGTTCGACGGGCGGGCGCTGAGGCCGATCAGCTCGAGGTCGTCGGCCAGCGCCTCGACCCGGGCGCCCTCGACGCCGATCACCACGATCTTCTGGTACGCCGTCAGGCGGGCCCCGGCGGCGCCGTACTTCTCCACGAGGTCGCCGAGCGCGGTGAGGGTCGGGCCGTCGATCCGGCCGACCGTCGGCGTGATGCCGAGGTAGAACCGGCCGTCCTTCTGCTCGTGCACGCCGATGTGGTCGCCGGAGACGGTGCCGGACTCGGGGGAGACCGCGTCGGGCAGGGCGCGGTGGAGGTACTCGCCCTCGAGCACGCTGCGGAACTTCTCGATGCCCCAGTCGGCGACCAGGAACTTCAGCCGGGCCCGCGACCGCAGTCGCCGGTAGCCGTAGTCGCGGAAGATCGAGATCACGCCCTCCCAGACGTCCGGGACGTCCTCGAGCGCGATCCAGACACCCATCTTCTGGGCGAGCATCGGGTTGGTGGACAGGCCGCCACCGACCCACAGGTCGAAGCCGGGGCCGTGCTCGGGGTGGTCGATCCCGACGAACGAGACGTCGTTGATCTCCGGGGCGCCGTCCAGGCTCGGGTGCCCGGAGACCGAGGTCTTGAACTTGCGCGGGAGGTTCGCGAAGTCCGGGTTGCCGATGTAGCGGCGCTTGATCTCCGCCAGCGCCGGGGTGCCGTCGATGATCTCGTCCTTCGCGACGCCGGCGACGGGCGACCCGAGGAAGCCTCGCGGCGAGTCGCCACAGGCCTCCAGGGTGCTCAGCCCGACCTGGTCCAGGCGGCTCCAGATCTCGGGGACCGACTCGATCTCGATCCAGTGGAACTGGATGTTCTGCCGGTCGGTGACGTCGGCGGTGCCGCGGGCGAAGTCCGTCGAGATGCCACCCAGCGTGCGCAGCTGGTCCGGGCCGAGCAGGGCGCCGTCGGTGCGGACGCGCATCATGAAGTACGGCGCGTCCAGGTCGTTCGGGTCGACGGTCGCGGTCTTGCCCCCGTCGAAGCCCTCGGCGCGCTGGGTGTAGAGCCCCATCCAGCGGAACCGGCCGCGCAGGTCGGCCGGGTCGATCGAGGCGAAGCCGCGCCGGGCGTAGATGTTGAGGATCCGGTCGCGGACGTTGAGGGGCGCGTCGTCCTTCTTGGACTGCTCGTTGGCGTTGAGGGGCTCGCGGAACCCCAGGGCCCACTGCCCCTCGGCGCGCTTGGGCCGGGGGATCTCGGTGCGGGCGGCGGGACTGATGGTGTAGCGCAGGTCGGTCATCGGTGGCTTCCTGGACGGGTGGCGCGCGACCCCTCGAACCGGGCGGGCCACGTCGTCGGGGCCTCGGTCAACCGGTGCGGTCAGCTGCGCGGTGGGCGGCGGGTCAGGAATGCCAACACATCATGCTGCGCGTGCGCCCGAGGTCCACGTGGCGTCGAACCACGAGGTAGGCGTGCGTCACAGCGGAGACCATGTCAAGGAGTCTCAGGGGGCGGACGGCCATCCCACAAGGCGAAATCTCATGATGTGGAACGGCCGTCTGGAATGTGAGACGCCGGCCCGGAGCCGTCCGCCTGACGGGGAAAGCCGCTGCGAGCCAGGTCACACGGCAGGGGTCCGGCGGACGACGTCGACCGCCGTCAGCAGCCGACACTAGGCTGGGGTCCATGACGGACGCCCGGATCAGTTCCCTCACCAGCAGCGCCTACCAGCAGGCTCTCGAGGTGATCGCCTCGGTCGAGCCGCGGATCGCCGAGGCGACCCGCCGCGAGCTGACCGACCAGCGAGGTTCGCTGAAGCTGATCGCGAGCGAGAACTACGCCTCGCCGGCGGTGCTGCTGACGATGGGCACCTGGTTCAGCGACAAGTACGCCGAGGGCACCGTCGGCCACCGGTTCTACGCGGGCTGCCAGAACGTCGACACCGTCGAGGCGCTGGCCGCCGAGCACGCGCGCGAGCTGTTCGGCGCGCCGTACGCCTATGCCCAGCCGCACTCCGGCATCGACGCCAACCTGGTGGCGTACTGGGCGATCCTGGCCCACCGCGTCGAGACGCCGGCTCTCGAGCGCCTGGGCGCCAAGAACGTCAACGAGCTGACCGAGGCGGACTGGGAGTCGGTGCGCCACGAGCTCGGCAACCAGCGGCTGCTCGGCATGTCGCTCGACGCGGGCGGCCACCTCACCCACGGGTTCCGGCCCAACATCAGCGGCAAGATGTTCCACCAGCAGCAGTACGGCACCGACCCGGAGACGGGGCTGCTCGACTACGACGTCGTGCGCGCCAAGGCCAAGGAGTTCAAGCCGCTCGTGCTGGTGGCGGGCTACTCCGCCTACCCGCGCCGGGTGAACTTCGCGAAGATGCGCGAGATCGCCGACGAGGTGGACGCGACGCTGATGGTCGACATGGCCCACTTCGCCGGGCTGGTGGCCGGCAAGGTGTTCACCGGCGACGAGGACCCGGTCCCGCACGCCCACGTGACGACCACGACGACGCACAAGTCGCTGCGCGGCCCGCGCGGCGGCCTCGTGCTCGCCCAGGAGGAGTTCGCCGCCGACGTCGACCGCGGCTGCCCGATGGTCCTGGGCGGACCGCTCTCGCACGTGATGGCGGCCAAGGCCGTCGCGCTCGCCGAGGCGCGCCAGCCCGAGTTCCGCGGCTACGCCCAGGACGTCGCCGACAACGCCCAGTCCCTCGCACAGGGCTTCCTGTCGCGCGGTGCCCGCCTCGTCACGGGCGGCACGGACAACCACATCGTGCTGCTCGACGTCTCCGGCTTCGGCCTCACCGGCCGACAGGCCGAGTCCGCGCTGCTGGAGGCGGGCGTGGTCACCAACCGCAACTCGATCCCGCAGGACCCCAACGGCGCGTGGTACACCTCGGGCATCCGCCTCGGCACCCCGGCCCTCACGACGCGCGGGTTCGGCCACGACGAGTTCGACCGGGTCGCCGAGCTGATCGTCGACGTCCTCACCGCCACCGAGCCGGGCACCACCAAGGACGGCAAGCCGTCGAAGGCGTCCTACCGGCTCGCGGACGGCGTCTCGGACAAGGTGCACGCGGCGTCGGCGGAGCTGCTCGACAAGCACCCGCTCTACCCGGGCCTGGACCTTGCGTAGCTAGACCTGCGGCGTCGCCCGCTCCACGATCGCGCGCAGGTCGCCGCCCTCGAGCGTGCCGAACACGCCGTCGTACGACGTGCCGAGCCGGGACGCGCAGAAGACGTCGGCGACCTCGGCGGGCGCGAAGCGCACCAGCAGCGCGCCTTGGAGGCACAGCGCCATCCGGCTCGCGAGCCGCCGGGCGTTGAGCTCGAGCGCGGCGGGGTCGCCCATCAGGGTG
>NZ_DASWVI010000483.1:0-15396 GCF_036401255.1 Nocardioides sp.
CCGCCCGAACGTCCGGTGGTGGACGATCACGTTGCCGGAGCTGTGCTCGAGGTCGTTGTCGGTGCCGAACCCGAAGTAGTTGTTCTGCAGCTTGGCCGAGGAGTACACCCAGCGGCGCTGGTCGCGGCTGAACGGCCGCTCTTCGTCGTTGCTCGCCACGATGTACTGCCGCAGCTCGGGCCCGACCGACTCCAGCCAGTACCGCGCGTGCCCGAGTACCGGGAAGTTGCGCAGGATCGCGTGCCGTCGCTGCAGCAGGTCGTGCGCGGCGACGGCGCCGAGTGCGGCGGCCGGGAGGGCAGCGAGGGTCGTCTTCCGCAGGGTCGGGCTCATGGGCGGGGGGTACCCACCTCGCGCGGCCCGAGTCGGTCCGGCTAGACTATGAAACGATTCATTCCCGTGCCCGATGGAGACCCCATGACCGACACCAGCTCGCGCCCGGACCTCGACGAGCTGCTCGACGCGATGGGCGCGGCCGGCGCCCGGATCAGCGAGATCGACGCCAGCGAGGCCGGTGCCGGCAACATCTCCGTGCTGGTCGGATGGGACGTCGACCTCTCCGAGCACTTCCCCGGCGAGGTCGCCCTGGAGCTGCCGGTGCCGGCGCCGGCGTTGGCCGGCCACACGCTCCTGGTCACCGGGTCGGGCCGCCGGCTGCGCCAGATCGCCGCCGACCCGCTGGCCAACGTGGGCGCGGTCCGGGTCGGCCCCGACGGCGCCTCGGCGACGTTGCACCACCACCCGCGCCGGCTCTTCGAGCGGCTCACCAGCGAGTTCAACTCCCACCTCGGCGTGCACCAGGACCACGTCGCCCGCCGCGGCGTGGACTTCCAGGCCGTCGTGCACGCCCAGCCCCCGCACCTGACCTACCTCAGCCACCTGGCCGGCTATCGCGACACCCGTACGTTCAACCGCCGGGTGCTGCGCTGGGAGCCCGAGACGGTCGTGAGCCTGGCGGCGGGCATCGGGGTGCTGCCGTTCCTGGTGCCCGGCTCGGCGGAGATGATGGCCGCCAACGTCGCCGGGCTGCGTGACCACGAGATCGTGCTGTGGTCCAAGCACGGCGTGATGTCCCGCTCCGACGTCTCCGTCACGCGCGCCGTCGACCGGGTCGAGTACGCCGAGACCGGCGCCCGCTACGAGTACATGGACCTCGTCGCCGGGGGTCGGGGCGAGGGCCTGTCCGAGGGGGAGCTGCGCCGGGTCGCCGAGGAGTTCGGCGTCGAGACCAGCTGGATCTGACCCTCGGCCGCGCCGCGCCTCAGCCGAGGGTCGACGCCCGCGCCACCAGCTCGGGTGTGAAGACGACCTGCTGGTGGGTGTGCTGCGGGTTGTTCGCCTCGTCGAGCACCAGCTCGGCCGCCCTCGCTCCCAGCTGCTGGCGCGGCTGTCGCACCGAGGTCAGCGGCACGGCCGCGGCGGCCGCGAAGTCGATGTCGTCGTAGCCGACGATGGCCAGGTCGTCGGGGATCCGGCGACCGGTGCTCATCGTCTGCTGCAGCAGGCCGAGGGCCAGCAGGTCGTTGGCACAGAAGGCAGCCGTCGGCCGTCGTCCCTTCGGCAGCCCGGAGAGCCGCTCGCCCGCCGCGCGGCCATCGGCCACCGTGGGGGCATCGGTGGCGAGCACGACGAAGTCCTCCTCGCGACGCCCGGCGGCCAGCCACGCGGCCTTGGCCCCGTCATGGCGATCCGCGACCTGGCCGATGCCGAACGGCCCGCCCACGAACGCGATCCGCTCGTGGCCCTGGTCGACGAGGTGCTCGACAGCGAGGCGGCCGCCCAGCACGTCGTCGACGGCGACCGTGCAGAAGCCCGCCACGTTCGAGCTGCGGTCGACGACGACGATCGGGGTGCCGCGCCGCGCGACCGTCTCGAGGAGCTCGGAGTTCGGGTCGACGGGCGTGATGAGGATGCCCTGGACGCGCTGCTGCTCGAGGTGCTCGAGGTGCTCGGCCTCCTTGCGGGCACGGTTGTCGCTGTTGCACAAGAACAGCGACAGCTCCGCTGCCTCGGCCGCGTCGTCGATCCCGGCGGCGACGTCGGTGAAGAACGGGTTGCGGGCATCGAGCATCACGTAGGCCAGCGTCCGGCTCTTGCCCAGCCGCAGCTGGCGCGCCGACTCGTTGCGCACGAAGCCCAGGTCGCGCATCGCCTGCTCCACGCGGGAGCGGGTCTTCTCCGTGACCCGCTCGGGTCGGTTGAGCACGTTGGAGACGGTGCCGAGGGACACGCCGGCCGCTTGAGCGACGTCCTTCACCGAGGCGCCTCGCACCGTCATCGTTTCATCCTCCTGGGTGGCGTGATGGATCGTACCGGTCGCGCGACCGCACGGCGGGTCGATCGGGAGGGCCCGGATCGACGTGGGGCACTGGACAGGCGCGGCATGAAACGGTTCAATCGCAGGGCCAGACTACCCGAGGAACCAGGACCGAGCCGTGACCGACGTGACCGTCACCCCGCCCACCTTCGAGCAGCTCCGCGACGCCCTGGGCGTCGGTGTCGCCGAGCCGCGGTGGTCGTTCCGCACGACGGCGGACGGCACGTGGCGGCAGCAGGGCTACGAGGTCGAGGTCGAACGGGGCGGTACGACGAGCGTGGTCAGGGTCGAGTCCGCGCAAAGCGTGCTGCTGGCGTGGCCCGGGGCACCGCTCGGCTCCCGCGAGCGGGCCACCGTGCGGGTCCGCGCCCTGGGTGCCGACGGCCGCGCCAGCTCCTGGTCGGACGTCTCGACGGTCGAGGCCGGACTGCTCCGAGCCGCCGACTGGACCGCGCGGATGATCACCCCGGCCTGGCGGCAGGACCCGGACGCGGACGCCGCGCCGGCGCTGCTGCGCCGCGAGTTCGCGCTCGACGGCGAGGTCCGGTCGGCGCGGCTCTACATCACCGCGCACGGCGTCTATGAGGCGGAGCTCAACGGGTCGTCGGTCGCCGAGGACGCGATGGCGCCCGGGTGGACGTCGTACGACCACCGCCTGCGCTACCAGACCTACGACGTGACCGACCTGCTGCGCACCGGGGCGAACGCCCTCGGTGTCATGGTCGCCGACGGCTGGTTCCGGGGCCGGCTCGGGTTCCACGGTGGGCGCCGCAACAACTGGGGCGCCGAGCTCGGGGTCCTGGCCCAGCTCGAGGTGGAGCTCACCGACGGCCGTCGTCTGCACGTGGTGTCCGACGAGGACTGGCGTGCAAGCACCGGGCCGATCCTCACCACGAGCATCTACGACGGGGAGCAGCACGACGCCCGCCGGTCGGCGCCGGGTTGGAGCCGGCCCGGCTTCGACGACCACGACTGGAGCCCGGTGCGCGCGGTCCCGCGCGATCCCGCGACCCTGGTCGCACCCGACGGGCCGCCGGTGCGCTGCACCGAGGAGGTCGCGCCGGTCCGGGTCTGGCGGTCGCCGTCCGGTGCCACCCTGCTCGACTTCGGGCAGAACCTCGTCGGCCGGCTCCGGATCACCGTCGAGGGCGAGGCCGGGCACACCGTCACGCTGCGGCACGCGGAGGTGTTGCAGGACGGCGAGCTGTGCACGCGACCCCTCCGGTTCGCCGACGCGACCGACACCTACACGCTCGCGGGTGGGGGGCCGGAGACCTGGGAGCCCAGGTTCACCCTGCACGGGTTCCGGTACGCCGAGGTCGACGGCTGGACCGGCGGCGACAT
Organism: Nocardioides sp.; assembly: GCF_036401255.1. Lineage (GTDB taxonomy): Bacteria > Actinomycetota > Actinomycetes > Propionibacteriales > Nocardioidaceae > Nocardioides. Next base: position 3,662 of record NZ_DASWVI010000483.1, read on the forward strand.
CGCCGCCCACGTCGTGGCTCGCGTGCACCACACCGACCTGCTCCGGGCGGGCTGGTTCGAGTGCTCGGACCCGGCCGTGAACCGGCTGCACGAGAACGTCGTGTGGTCGATGCGTGGCAACTTCGTCGACGTGCCGACGGACTGCCCCCAGCGCGACGAGCGCCTCGGCTGGACCGGGGACATCCAGGTGTTCGCGCCGACCGCGGTCTTCCTCTACCAGGCATCGGGGATGCTGCGCGGCTGGCTGCGCGACGTCGCGGCCGACCAGCTGCCGGACGGCAACGTGCCGTGGTACGTGCCGTACCTCGAGACCGACGAGTTCTGCACCCCGCCCCGTCCCTCCGCGGTGTGGGGCGACGTGGCGGTCCTGACGCCGTGGGACGTCTACCAGGCGTCCGGTGACGTCCGGGTCCTCGAGGACCAGTACGACTCCGCGCTGGCCTGGGTCGACATGGTCGAGCGCCGGGCCGGCGCGGACCTCGTGTGGGACGCCGACTTCCAGCTCGGTGACTGGCTCGACCCCGCGGCGCCGCCGGAGGACCCGGCCGCAGCGCTGACCGACCCCGCGCTCGTCGCGACGGCGTACTTCGCGCGGTCGGCTCGCACGCTGGCGCGGATCGCGGCCGTCCTCGGCCGGCGTGACGACGAGGACCGGTACGCCGCCCTCGCGGACCGCGTGGGCGCCGCCTTCCGGTCGCGCTACTACCCCGGCGGCGGCCCGGTCGTCGACACCCAGACCGCCCACGCCCTGGCGATCAGCTTCGACCTCCTCGACGCGGATGCCGAGCGCGTCGCCGGAGACCGGCTCGCCGAGCTCGTGGAGACGGCCGGCAACCGGATCGCCACCGGCTTCGCCGGCACACCGCTGGTGACCGGGGCGCTCACGCGGACCGGACATCTCGAGCGCGCCTACGCGCTGCTGCTCGAGCGCGAGTGCCCCTCGTGGCTCTACGCGGTCGACCAGGGGGCCACGACGATCTGGGAGCGCTGGGACAGCCAGCTGCCCGACGGCACCGTCAATCCCGGGGAGATGACGTCGTTCAACCACTACGCCCTGGGCGCGGTCGCGGCGTGGCTCCACTCGACGGTCGCGGGCCTGGCCGCGACGGCGCCCGGCTACCGCGCCGTGCGGTTCGCCCCGCGCCCCGGTGGGGGCCTGACCCACGCGTCGGCTCGCCACCTGAGTCCGTACGGCGAGGTGGCGATCGCGTGGCGGATCGACGGGGAGCGGCTGGACGTCGACGTCGAGGTGCCGGTGGGTGTGGACGCGGTCGTGGACCTGCCCGGTCAGCCACCGCAGTCGGTCGTCCCGGGCCGGCACCGGCTGTCGGTCGCGCACGTGCCCGCCCCCCGCTTCTAGTGTCGGGGGTTCCTGGACGCGCGGCCCGCGCGAAGCGCGTCTTGACTCCCAACCCGCTGCCCTGGCTTCTGGGCGGATCGTTTCAGCGCGTCGGGCCGCGCCCATGTCGCGCCGCGATCCCGGTTCCCGTGGCCCTGTCGTCGCGAGCGTGACCAAATTGTTTCGCTGTGACCGTTGACACGGCGGTGCGATTTTGTAACGATTCACAACACCGCGAGACGGGTGCACCAGCACGGCACACCCCCTCGACCGAGCACGTTCCGTGAGAGGCAGGCGCGTGGCAACTCTGACCAGCGAACCGGCGGCCACCACGGCCGCAGCGCGCCGCCGGTGGCCGCGGTTCGACCTCCTCGGACGGCGCTCCCGCGCGCCGTGGTGGTTCCTGCTCCCGGGCCTGACCCTCTACGCGTTCGTGGTGCTGATCCCGAGCGCTCGCGGCATCGCGCTCGCGTTCACCGACTGGAACGGCATCAACCCGACCTACTCCTACGTCGGGTTCGACAACTTCTCGAAGCTGTGGGAGACCGACCTCGTCCGCGAGGCCCTCGTGCGCACGGTGGTGATCGCGGTCGCGATCACGATCGTGCAGAACGCGATCGGCCTGCTGCTGGCCCTCGGGGTCAACTCCCAGATCAAGTCCCGCAACGTGCTGCGGGTGCTGCTCTTCGCCCCGGCTGTGCTCACCCCGGTCGTCACCGCGTACCTGTGGCGCAACCTGCTGGCGCCCACCGGCGCGGTCAACGCCCTCCTCGACCTGGTCGGCCTCGACCGGTTCGAGCACGCCTGGCTCGGCGACTCGAGGTACGCGACCTGGTCGATCGTGTTCATCGTCGTGTGGCAGTACGCCGGGTACTCCATGGTGATCTTCCTGGCTGGTCTGCAGAGCATCTCGCAGGACATCTACGAGGCCGCCGAGGTCGACGGCGCCAGCCGGATCCGCCGGTTCTGGTACGTCGAGCGGCCACTCCTGGCTCCGGCGATCACGATCAACCTGATGCTCTCGATCATCGGCGGGATCAAGCTGTTCGACCAGATCTACGCGACGACCGGGGGCGGGCCGGCCAACTCCACGCAGAACCTGTCGGCGCTGATCTACCGCTACGCCTTCAACTCCGGACAGTTCTCGTTCGCGATCGCCATGTCGGTCGTCCTGACCGTGCTGGTCGCCGTGCTGGCGTTCGGTCAGTTCGCCTTCCTGCGCCGGGCCGAGAGGAACGCCTCGTGAAGCGCTACACCGGACGCACCCTGGTCCTCGAGCTCGTGATGATCGCGACGGCCGTCGTGATCGCCTTCCCGATCTACGTCCTGGTCAACCTGTCCCTGCGCGACAAGAGGTCCGGCCAGTCGATCCTGAGCCCGACGACCGACCCGACGTTCGACAACTACCGCACCGCCTGGCGCGATGCCGGCCTGGGGAGCGCGCTGCTGAACAGCACGATCGTCACGGTCGTCAGCGTCCTGGTGATCGTCGTCGTCTCCTCGATGGCGGCGTATGTGCTCGCCCGCGTCACCCGCGCCTGGTCCCGGATCGCGTTCGTCGTGGTGATGATCGGCCTGCTGCTCCCCTTCCAGCTCGCGCTGCTGCCGCTCTACAGCACGATGCGCGACCTCGACCTGCTCGGGTCGATCTGGTCGCTGATCCTCTTCTACAGCGGGCTCCAGGTGCCGTTCGCGACGTTCTTGTACGTCGGGTTCCTCCGCGCGCTGCCCACGGACTACGAGGAGGCGGCGATGCTCGACGGCTGCTCCCCGCTGCGCGCGTTCACCAGCGTTGTCTTCCCGCTGCTCCGGCCCATCACCGGAACGGTCGTCATCCTCAACGCGGTCTTCGTCTGGAACGACTTCTTCACGCCCCTGCTGTACCTGTCCGGCACCGACACCTCGACGATGCCGCTCGCCGTCTCGACCTTCGTCGCGCAGTACCTCTCCAACTACAACGTCGTCTTCGCCGGCCTCCTCATCGGGATGCTGCCGGTGCTGATCGTCTACTTCCTCATGCAACGCAGCATCATCAAGGGCTTCAGCGGTGGCCTGAAGGCCTGATCCGGCCCTACGCCGACGCGTCCGTCGGCCCATCCACGCTTCGCCGCCGCTCCGGGGCGTCGGGAAGGAACACCATCGTCGTCGCAATGGTCCCGCGGCGCGCATCCCATGGAGGAAACATGCACAGGAAACGCCTCATCGCAGCAAGCCTGGCGACCGCTGCGGCACTGTTCTCGCTCGCCGCGTGCGGCGGCAGCGACAGCGAGGGCGGCTCGAACGACTCGGGCTCGGCCGAGACCTCCGAGCCGACGGGCACCCTCACGATCTCCGCGCTCAACTCCGACAAGGCCGCCCTCGAGGCATCGATCAAGGCGTTCCAGGCGGCGTACCCGGACCTCGACGTCAAGACCACCTGGGCCGACACGGACCAGTACCAGCCGACCCTGCGCACCCAGCTCACCGGAGGCCAGGCCGCGGACGTCATCCAGATCTGGCCGGGCGCCGGCAACTCCGCCGCGATCTCCGTGCTCCAGCCCGCCGGCCTGCTCGAGGACCTCAGCGACCGGCCGTGGGCCGCGGACGTTCCGGACGGCCTCAAGCCCGTCCTGACCGTGGACGACCAGGTCTACGGCCTGTCGGTCACCGTGAGCGGCATCGGCGCGATCTTCAACGACCAGGCCATGGAGAAGATCGGTGCCACCGCACCGACGACCTGGACCGAGCTGCTCGACCTGTGCCAGACCGCGCAGGACAAGGGCACGGTCGCGTTCGCGCTCGGCACCCAGGACAGTTGGGTCGGTCAGCTGATCCCCTACGCGCTGGCGCCCGAGCTCGTCTACACCGCCGACCCGGAGCTCGACATGACCGACGACTACTCGGCTCCGCACTTCGCGGGCAGCGCCTGGGAGGACGTGCTGGCCGAGTACAGCGAGATGGACGACGCCGGCTGCTTCCAGGACGACCCCAACGGCACCGACTACAACACCTCGATCTCCATGGTCGCCAAGGGCGACGCGCTCGGCCTGGTCAACGGCAACTGGGCGATCGCCGCCCTCAAGGACGCGGCCCCCGCTGACGCGACCTTCACGCTCAACGCCGTCCCGGCGAGCGACGACACCGAGGCCACGCGGATGGCGGCGGCCGCCTCCGGCACGTACGGCGTCAACGCGAACGCCGAGAACAAGACCGCAGCACTGGCGTTCATCGACTTCCTCGCCGGCGCCGAGGGCACCAACGCCTTCGCGGAGGTCAACGCCGGCCTGCCTGGCATCCCGAACGACGAGTTCCAGCTCGACCCGTCGCTCCAGGCCCTCGGTGACTACTTCAACGGCGGCAAGACCTACCCGTTCATGGACCAGCTCTGGCCGAACCCCGACGTGCAGAACGCGCACCTGACGGGCATCCAGGGCTACTTCGACGGCAGCCAGTCGATGGATGACGTCCTCAAGGGCATGGACGACGCCTGGGCTCAGGGACCCGCCTGACCCACCACCGGCTCCCGGGCCCGCCCTGCCGCCTCGACCAGTACGGGCGGGCCCGGGACACCAGTCCCTTCAGCCAGTCCTTTCAGCCAGTCCTTTCAGCCAGCCGTTTCAGCCAGCCCCACCGCCACCGGCCGACCCCACGACCGCCGAACGACCTACGGAGAGTGACCCCACCATGCCCAGCTTCGCCGAGATCGCACCCCTCCTCGAGGGCCAGGCGATCGAGGTCCCCTCGTGGGCCTACGGCAACTCCGGCACCCGGTTCAAGGTGTTCGGGACCCCCGGGACCCCACGCACCGTCGAGGAGAAGGTCGCCGACGCCGCGGCCGTCCACCGGTTCACCGGGCTGGCACCCTCGGTGGCGCTGCACATCCCGTGGGACCTCGTCGACGACTTCGGGGCCCTGCGGCGGTACGCCGAGGACCTCGGCATCCGACTCGGCACCATCAACTCCAACACCTTCCAGGACGACGACTACAAGCTCGGGGCGCTCACCCACGTCGACCCGAAGATCCGGCAGAAGGCGATCGACCACCACTTCGAGTGCATCGACGTCATGCACGCCACCGGGTCCCGCGACCTGAAGATCTGGCTGGCCGAGGGGACGAACTACCCGGGCCAGGGGGACATCCGGGGCCGCCAGGACCGGCTGGCCGAGAGCCTGCGCACGATCTACGACCGGCTCGACGACGACCAGAGGCTGGTGCTGGAGTACAAGTTCTTCGAGCCGGCGTTCTACCACACCGACGTCCCGGACTGGGGCACGTCGTACACCCACGTGGCCGCCCTCGGCGAGCGTGCGCTGGTCTGCCTGGACACCGGCCACCACGCGCCGGGGACCAACATCGAGTTCATCGTGGCCCAGCTGATCCGGCTCGGGAAGCTCGGCTCGTTCGACTTCAACAGCCGCTTCTACGCCGACGACGACCTGATCGTGGGGGCGGCGGACCCCTTCCAGCTCTTCCGCATCCTGTTCGAGTGCATCCGCGGTGGCGCGTTCGGAGCCGACAGCGACGTGGCCTACATGCTCGATCAGTGCCACAACATCGAGAAGAAGATCCCCGGCCAGATCCGGTCGGTGCTCAACGTCCAGGAGATGACGGCCCGCGCGCTGCTCGTCGACCGTGACGCCCTCGCGCAGGCGCAGGAGGACGGCGACGTCCTGCTGGCCAACGAGATCTTCATGGACGCCTTCTACACCGACGTCCGCGCCGACCTCGCCACCTGGCGCGAGGACCGCGGTCTGCCCGCGAACCCGATGCGGGCCTACCTCGAGAGCGGCTATCAGGAGCAGATCGAGGCGGACCGCGTGGGCGGGACGCAGGCAGGGTGGAACTGATGACGACGGCGGCAGACCTGATCGCACGCTCGAACCGGTTGGGTGCGGATCCGAAGAACACCAACTACGCCGGCGGCAACACCTCTGCCAAGGGCACCGAGACCGACCCGGTCACCGGCCAGCCGGTCGAGCTGGTCTGGGTGAAGGGTTCCGGCGGCGACCTCGGCACGCTGACCGAGTCCGGCCTAGCCGTGCTCCGCCTCGACCGGATGCGCGCGCTCGTCGACGTCTACCCCGGGGTCGAGCGCGAGGACGAGATGGTCGCGGCGTTCGACTACTGCCTGCATGGCAAGGGTGGCGCGGCTCCGTCGATCGACACCGCGATGCACGGTCTCGTCGACGCCGCGCACGTCGACCACCTGCACCCCGACAGCGGCATCGCGATCGCGACCGCCGCCGACGGCGAGGCGCTGACGAAGAAGATCTTCGGCGACCGGGTCGTGTGGGTGCCCTGGCGCCGCCCGGGCTTCCAGCTCGGCCTCGACATCGCCGCGATCAAGGAGCAGCACCCGAAGGCGATCGGCTGCATCCTCGGCGGCCACGGCATCACCGCCTGGGGCGACACCAGCGCGAAGTGCGAGAAGAACTCGCTCTGGATGATCCGGACCGCCGAGAGGTACATCAAGGCGAACTCCAAGAAGGAGCCGTTCGGCCCGCGCGTGAAGAAGTGGGAGCCCCTGAGCCCCGCCAAGCGGCGGGCCCGTGCCGCCGAGCTCGCCCCGCTGCTGCGCGGCGTCGCCTCCCACGACCGGCCGATGGTCGGGCACTTCACCGACGACAAGGTCGTCCTCGACTTCCTCGCCAGCCGCCACCACCCGCGCCTGGCCGAGCTCGGCACCTCGTGCCCCGACCACTTCCTGCGCACCAAGGTCAAGCCGATGGTCGTCGACCTCCCGGCCGACGCCCCGCTGGCGAAGGTCAAGGCCAGGGTCGCCGAGATCCACGAGGCCTACCGCGCCGACTACGCCGGCTACTACGAGCGCAACAAGGTCAAGGGCTCGCCGGCGATGCGCGGCGCCGACCCGCTGATCATCCTGGTGCCCGGTGTCGGCATGTTCTCCTACGGAGCGAACAAGCAGACCGCCCGCGTCGCCGGGGAGTTCTACGTCAACGCGATCAACGTGATGCGCGGGGCGGAGGGGCTCTCGACCTACGCGCCGATCGACGAGGCCGAGAAGTTCCGCATCGAGTACTGGGCGCTCGAGGAGGCCAAGCTCCAACGGCAGCCATTGCCCAAGCCGCTCGCCACCCGCGTCGCACTGGTCACCGGGGCGGCCTCGGGCATCGGCAAGGCGACGGCCCGCAAGCTCGCCGCCGAGGGTGCCTGTGTCGTGATCGCGGACCTGTCGCTGGAGAAGGCCCAGGCGGCCGCCGCCGAGATCGGCGGCACCGACGTCGCCGTCGGCGTCCAGACCGACGTGTCCGACGCCGCCGCCGTCCAGCGCCTGCTCGCCGAGACCGTGCTCGCCTTCGGCGGCGTCGACCTCGTCGTCAACAACGCCGGCCTCTCCCTGTCGCGGTCGCTGCTCGACACCACCGAGCAGGACTGGGACCTCCAGCACGACGTGATGGCCAAGGGCTCCTTCCTCGTGGCCCAGGCCGCGGCGCGGGCGATGATCGACCAGGGGATGGGCGGCGACATCGTCTACATCTCCTCGAAGAACTCCGTCTTCGCCGGACCCAACAACGTCGCGTACGGCGCCGCCAAGGCCGACCAGGCCCACCAGGTGCGGCTGCTGGCCGCCGAGCTCGGCGAGCACGGCATCAAGGTCAACGGCGTCAATCCCGATGGCGTGGTCCAGGGCTCCGGCATCTTCGCCGGCGGCTGGGGCGCCAACCGGGCCGCCGTGTACGGCGTGAAGGAGAAGGACCTCGGCACGTTCTACGCCCAACGCACGATCCTCAAGCGCGAGGTGCTGCCCGAGCACATCGCCAACGCGGTCTTCGTCCTGTGCTCCGCTGAGCTGAGCCACACCACCGGCCTGCACGTCCCGGTCGACGCGGGCGTGGCGGCGGCCTTCCTGCGATGAGCCCACGATGACGCTCCGGCTCGCCGCGGTGGACCTCGGGGCCACCTCGGGCCGCGTCATGGTGGTCGAGGTCGGTCCCGACGACCTCGGGCTGACCGAGGTGCACCGCTTCCCCAACGGGGCCGCGAGGGCCGCGGACGGGTCCCTGCGCTGGGACGTCCGCCGACTGTACGACGAGGTGCGTGCCGGGCTCGCCCACGCCGGACGGATCGACGGCGTCGGGATCGACGCGTGGGCGATCGACTACGGCCTGCTCGACGATGCCGGCGAGCTGGTCGAGGCGCCGTACTGCTACCGCGACGGGCGCACCGACGGTGTCGCGGCCCGGGTCCGGGAGCAGGTCGGCGCCGCCGAGCTCTACCGTCGCACCGGCGTGCAGCAGCTGCCGTTCAACACGATCTACCAGTTGGTCGCGGCCGCGGACTCGCCCGCCATCGACCGGGCGCGGACCATGCTGCTGGTGCCGGACCTGCTCGGCTACTGGCTGACCGGCGTCCCGGGCGCCGAGCGCACCAACGCCTCGACCACGGGCCTCTACGACGTGCGGGCGCAGGCCTGGGACACCGACCTCGCCGCCCGGGTCGGGATCGACCCGGGCCTGCTCCCGCCGCTCCGCTCGCCAGGCGAGGTGCTCGGCCCGGCGGTCGGGCTGGACGTGCCGGTGGTGGCCGTGGGCTCCCACGACACCGCCTCCGCCGTGGTCTCGGTCCCGTTCGCGGACCCGTCGGCGGCGTACATCTCCTCGGGCACCTGGTCATTGGTCGGCCTCGAGCTCGACGCGCCGGTGCTCTCCGAGGCCGCCCGGCTCGCCGACTTCACCAACGAAGCCGGGGTCGACGGCGCCACCCGCTTCCTCAAGAACGTCATGGGGCTGTGGGTGCTCTCCCAGTCCGTCGACGCCTGGGGGACCGAGCTGACCACGGTGCTGACCGCTGCGGCGGCCTGCGAGCCGCTGCGCACCGTGGTCGACATCGATGACGCCTCGCTGCTGCCGCCCGGCGACATGCCCGCGCGGATCGCGGCGCTGGCGCGGAGCGCCGGGGAGCCGGTGCCGTCGACGCCGGCCGAGGTGACCCGGTGCATCCTCGACAGCCTGGCGCTCGCCTACCGCCGCACCGTGCGACGGGCGGGCGCGCTCGCGGGCCGGGAGCCGCGGGTCGTGCACGTGGTCGGCGGCGGCTCGCGCAACGAGCTGCTGTGCCAGCTGAGCGCTGACGCGCTCGGGCTGCCCGTCCTCGCGGGACCGGCCGAGGCGGCGGCGATCGGCAACGGCCTGGTGCAGGCCCGCGCGCTCCTCCATCTGCAGGGGAGCGTCGACCTGCCGGACCTGGCCGCGATGCGCGCGCTGGTACGCCGTACGCACCCGCCACGGCGCTACGAGCCGAGGCCCGGGGCCGACTGGGACGCCGCCGAGCAGCGCCTCGACCGGGTCCGCGCGGAGGCATGATGGGCGGCATGCGGGTCGCGCTGATGGTCACGTGCATCAACGACGCGATCTATCCCGAGACCGGCAAGGCGGTGGTCCGGCTGCTGCGCCGGCTCGGCGTCGAGGTCGACTTCCCGACGGCGCAGACCTGCTGCGCGCAGCCGATGGTGAACACCGGCTACCTCGACGAGGCGGTGCCGGTGGTCCGCACGTTCGTCGGCGCGTTCGCCGGCTACGACGCCGTCGTGACCCCGTCGGGCTCGTGCGCCGGCGCGGTGCGCCACCAGCACGCGATCGTCGCGCGCCGCTCCGGCGACCCGGTCCTGGCGTCGGCCGTCGCCGAGGTCGCGCCCCGGGTCCACGAGCTCTCGGAGTTCCTCGTCGACGTCCTCGGTGTCACCGACGTCGGGGCCTACTACCCGCACACCGTGACCTACCATCCGACCTGCCACTCGCTGCGGATGCTCGGCGTCGGCGACCGCCCGCGGCGGTTGCTGGAGGCCGTCCGGGGCCTGCGGCTGGCCGAGCTGCCGCACGCCGAGGAGTGCTGCGGCTTCGGCGGCACGTTCGCGGTGAAGAACGCCGACACGTCGGTGGCGATGGGCAGCGACAAGGTGCGGCACATCCGGGACACCGGCGCCGAGGTCGTGGTCGCGGGCGACAACTCGTGCCTCACCCACATCGGGGGTCTGCTGGGCCGCCAGCGCTCCGGCGTACGCACCGTGCACCTCGCCGAGATCCTGGCGTCGACCGAGGCGGACGTGCGATGACCGGCACGTTCGTCGGGATGCCGAAGTTCCCCGTCGCGGCGCGCGCCGCGCTCGCCGACTCCCAGCTGCGCCACAACCTCGCGCACGCGACCGGAACCATCCGCGCGAAGCGGGCCCGCGTGGTCGCCGAGGTCGACGACTGGGAGCAGCTGCGGCTCGCAGGGGCAGGGGTCAAGGAGTCCGCCTTGCGCTCGCTGGCCGAGCACCTCGAACGGCTCGAGGAGACCCTCACGGCCAACGGCGCCACCGTGCACTGGGCGCGCGACGCCGCCGAGGCGAACGCGATCGTCGCGTCGGTGGCCAAGGCCCACCGGGTCGACGAGGTCGTCAAGGTCAAGTCCATGGTCACCCAGGAGATCGGCCTCAACGAGGCCCTCGCGGCCGAGGGGATCGCGGCATGGGAGACCGACCTCGCCGAGCTGATCGTGCAGCTCGGCGAGGACCTGCCCTCGCACATCCTGGTGCCCGCGATCCACCGCAACCGCGCGGAGATCCGCGAGATCTTCCTGGCGCGGATGGCGGCGGCGGGCCGGCCCGCGCCGGCCGACCTCACCGACGAGCCGGCCGTGCTCGCCGCGGCGGCTCGGGCGCACCTGCGCGAGAAGTTCCTGCGCGCGAAGGTCGCGGTGTCGGGCGCGAACTTCGCAGTCGCCGAGACCGGCACGCTCGTCGTCGTCGAGTCCGAGGGCAACGGCCGGATGTGCCTGACGCTGCCCGAGGTGCTCGTCTCGGTCGTCGGCATCGAGAAGGTGGTGCCGACCTGGGAGGGGCTGGACCCCTTGCTGCGCCTGCTGCCGCGCTCCTCGACCGGCGAGCGGATGAACCCCTACACCTCGATGTGGGCGGGCGTGACGCCCGGTGACGGGCCGCAGGAGGTGCACGTCGTCCTGCTCGACAACGGCCGCACCAACGCACTCGCCGACGAGGTCGGGCGCCAGGCGCTGCGGTGCATCCGGTGCTCGGCGTGCCTGAACGTCTGCCCGGTCTACGAGCGGGTCGGCGGGCACGCCTACGGCTCGGTCTACCCCGGCCCGATCGGCGCGATCCTCAACCCGTTGCTCGAGGGCGTCGGGTCGGACCCCCGGACCGACTCGCTGCCGTACGCGTCCTCCCTGTGCGGCGCCTGCTTCGAGGTGTGCCCGGTGCGCATCGACATCCCGTCGGTGCTCGTCGACCTGCGCGCCCAGGTCGTCGACGCCCACAGGGGCGGGGTGCCCACGGCCGAGGCGCTGGCGTTCAAGGGTGCGGCCGCGGCGCTCTCCGACGCGCGCAGGCTCGGCCTCGGCGAGCGCCTGGCCGGGCCCGGCCTCCGGGTCGCCCGCGGCCTGGCCGGCCTGCCCGGC
>NZ_DASWVI010000484.1:0-3256 GCF_036401255.1 Nocardioides sp.
GTTCCTGTGGAGCGACCGCGACATCGCGATCACCCGCGCCGGCGCGGAGGCGACCCGCGAGTGGGTCGACGCGCCGTACCAGTTCCTCGAGCTCAGCGGCGTCAGCCACTGGATCCCCACCCAGGCGTCCGACGACTGCGCCGCCGCGATCATCGAGCGCGTGCTGGCCTCCGAGGTCGGTGCATGAGGCCTCCCGCGCCCGAGCCACTGCCGTACCCCGTCGTCGACAACCACTGCCACCTCGACATCGCCGACGGCGATCGGTGGTTCCGCGCCGAGGACGCCATCGAAGCGGCGCGGGCCGTCGGCGTCACCCGGATCGTCCAGATCGGCTGCGACCTGCCGAGCGCGCGCTGGGCGGTCGAGGCGGCCGCGACGTACGACGCGCTGGTCGCCGGCGTCGCGCTGCACCCCAACGAGGCGCCGCGGCTGCCCGACCTCGACGCCGCGATGGCGGAGATCGAGCGGCTGGCCGGCGCGCATGCGAAGGTGCGGGCGGTCGGCGAGACCGGGCTCGACCACTTCCGCACCGGCGAGGAGGGCCGGGTCGTGCAGGTCGAGGCGTTCCGCCGGCACATCGACCTCGCGAAGCGGCTCGACAAGACCCTGGTGATCCACGACCGCGACGCCCACGACGCCGTGCTCGACGTCCTCGACGCCGAGGGTGCGCCGGAGCGCTGGGTGATGCACTGCTTCTCCGGCGACGCCGGCTTCGCGCGCCGGTGCCTCGACCGCGGCGCCTACCTCTCCTTCGCCGGGACGGTCACGTTCAAGAACGCCCGGCCGCTGCGCGAGGCGCTCGCGATCGCCCCGGCCGACCGGGTCCTGGTCGAGACCGATGCGCCGTACCTCACCCCCACGCCGTACCGCGGCCGTGCGAACGCGTCCTACCTGGTGCCGCTGACGATGCGCACGATGGCGGAGGTCCGAGACGAGGACCTCGGGGAACTGTGTGCGACGGTCGAGGCCAACACCGAGACCGCCTTCGGCGGCAGCTGGTAGCCACGGCGACCGGTCTGGTCCGGTTCGCGAGGGCCAGCGGTCGCGTTTGCGCAGGTCAGCGTGGCTTTCGGGAGGGCCCGAGGGGGTCGCGTACGCGGAATTTGCCGTCGAGATCCTGCTCACGATCCACAGATTTCGGCCCGCTCGGTTTGCATTTCTGGCACGTTGGCTGTTCGTCTGGACCGCGAGAAGGCCGGGATCGGGACTGCAAGGACACCAGACCAGTGCGAGTGGGGAACACGTCGGGGCGCACTGGTCCCCGAGGACCGGGACGTACGACGTTCGGAGAATCGTGCCCACCAGTGAGCACAGCAATGAGCAGCATCACGACCGCGGTCTGCTGAGCCGCGCCGCCGGCAGCAGGCCGCTGATGATCGCCCTCGCGGCGGTCGTCGTCCTCGCGATCGCGGGGAGCACCTGGGGCTACAGCGCCCTGAGCAAGACCGTGACCCTGTCGCTCGACGGGCAGTCGCACGAGGTCACCGCCTTCGGCGGGACCGTCGGCGACGTGCTGGAGTCGGAGGGCGTCGAGGTCTCCGCCCGCGACGTCGTCGCCCCGAGCGTCGACGAGAAGATCGAGGACGGCAGCAAGATCTCGGTGCGCTTCGCCCGACCGCTCGAGCTGAGCGTCGACGGCAAGAAGCACACCTACTGGGTCACCGCGACCACCGTCTCGCGCGCGCTCGACGAGCTCGGCCGCGACTACACCGGTGCCGAGCTCTCCGTGAGCCGGGGCGGGTCGATCGACCGGGAGGGCATGAGCCTCTCGGTGGTGACCCCCAAGGTGCTGAAGGTCAAGATCGGCAACCACAAGCCGGTCAAGCGGACGGTCACCGCGCTCACGGTCGAGGACGCCCTCGACGAGCTCGGCGTCAAGGTCGGCAAGCACGACGAGACCAAGCCCGCGCCCGAGCACCTGGTCCGCGACGGCGACCGGCTGGTGTTCACCAACATCAAGGTGGTCACCAAGAAGGTCGACGGCGAGGTCATCGACTTCGGCACCGTCGAGCAGGAGGACGGCTCGATGGTCCAGGGCGAGACCGACGTGGTCCGCTCCGGCAGGACCGGCCTGCGCGACGTGACCTACCGGATCGTCTACCGCAACGGCGAGGTGGCCGTGCGCAAGGTCGTCAGCCAGAAGGTGCTGCGCCAGCCCGTCGACGAGATCGTCAAGGTCGGCACCAAGGCTCCGGTGGCCAACTTCGCCTCCGGCAACAGTGTCTGGGACCGGCTCGCCCAGTGCGAGTCCGGCGGCAACTGGGCGATCAACACCGGCAACGGTTACTACGGCGGCCTGCAGTTCAACCTCGGCACCTGGCAGGCGTACGGCGGCTCCGGCCTGCCGAGCAACGCCAGCCGGGAGACCCAGATCGCCATCGCCACCAAGGTGCGCAACGCCTCCGGTGGGTACGGCGCCTGGCCGGGCTGCGCCGCCGCGCTCGGCCTGCCCCGCTGACGTCACGGTGCCCGCCGCGACGGGAGCGGTGCCGCGCTGACTACGCTGGCGCCCATGTCTGACACCTCCGCCGGTCCGAGGCTCCTCGGACCGGCGGACGTGCGAACGCTCGCCGCCGAGCTCGACCTCCGCCCGACCAAGCAACGTGGGCAGAACTTCGTCATCGACGCCAACACGGTGCGCCGGATCGTCCGCGAGTCCGGCATCGGCCCGCACGACGTCGTCGTCGAGGTCGGCCCCGGTCTGGGCTCGTTGACGCTCGCACTGCTCGCGGTCGCCGGCCGCGTGGTCGCGATCGAGGTCGACGAGGTGCTGGCCGGCCGGCTGCCGGAGACGATCGCGGCGTACGCCCCCGGGCAGGCCGACCGGTTCGAGGTCGTCCTCGCCGACGCCATGCGCGTCGATGCCGTGCCCGGGCCGCCGCCGACCGCGCTGGTCGCGAACCTGCCCTACAACGTCTCCGTGCCGGTGCTGCTGCACCTGCTGACGCTGCTGCCCTCGCTCGAGCGGGGGCTGGTGATGGTGCAGTCCGAGGTCGCCGACCGGCTCGCGGCCGCGCCCGGCTCGAAGGTGTACGGCGTCCCGTCGGTCAAGGCCGCCTGGTTCGCCGACGTACGCCGGGCGGGGGCGATCGGCCGCAACGTCTTCTGGCCCGCGCCCAACGTCGACTCCGGGCTGGTCGCCTGGACCCGGCGGGAGCCGCCGTCGACGACCGCCACGCGCGATCAGGTGTTCGCGGTCGTGGACGCGGCGTTCGCGCAGCGGCGCAAGGCGCTGCGCGGCGTGCTGCGCTCGCTC
>NZ_DASWVI010000485.1:0-4034 GCF_036401255.1 Nocardioides sp.
CGGCGGTCTCGGGCGGCCCGGTGCGGATCGGCCGGCCGGCGCGCGGCGGTGGCCGCCGGGTGCGGTGCGAGGCGGTGCCCGAGCGAGTCAGGGCGCGGAGCGGGGTGAGGGTGTCGTTGCTGACGCGGCCCGCCCAGACGAGGTCCCACAGCGCCGCCGAGAGCGCGGCGTCGTTGGTGGAGCCGACGGCGTCGGAGAGCTGGCGGAAGAACCACGCGCCACCGGGGGCCAGGGCGTCGAGGACGGCCTGGTGGAGTTCGCTGTGCTGGAAGGGAGCGGGCTCGGGCAGGGTGAGGTGCGCCTGGTCGGCGAGGTGCAACGACACCCAGCCGTCGGAGCCGGGCAGCGCGGCGTGGCCGGCCCACAAGACCTCGCCGGCGGCGGTCAGCTCGTCGAGGTACGACGTCTCGTAGTCGCGCACCCGCGCGGCGAGCACCAGCGGCTCGAGCGCGGAGGCGGGCACGGCGCAGCCGGCGAGCTGGTCGATCGCGGCGAGCACGCCGTCGACGCCGCGCAGCGCTCCCCGGCTGGTCGTGACGTGCTGCCAGGCGCCCAGGAACCGGCCCAGCGCCTCGGGCTCGACCGGCTCGATCTCCTGCCGCAGCCGGGCCAGCGAGCGGCGACGCAACCGGCGCAGCACCTCGGCGTCGCACCACTCGGTGCCGCTGCCGGCGGGCCGGAACTCGCCGTCGAGCACCCGTCCCTGGGCGGCGAGGCGCTGCAGCGTGTGCCGCACCACGGCCGCGCCGAGGCCGAGGCGCGCGGCGACCTGCTCGGTCGTGAACGGGCCGTGGGTCCGGGCGAAGCGCCCGACCAGGTCGGCCAGGGGGTCCTCGACCGGGTCGGCGAACGCTTCGGGGGTCCCCGGCGGCACGGGCACACCGAGGCCGTCGCGCAGCCGGCCGACGTCCTCGACGGCGGCCCAGCGCTCCTCGCCGGCCATCCGGACCTCGACCAGGCGTCGAGCCCGGGCCAGCGCGTCCAGCCACTCTCCGGTGTCGGCGCCCGGGACACAGCGGGCCGCGACCTCCTCGGTGGTGAGGGGGCCGAGCAGGCGGACCAGGTCGGCGACGCCCTCGGGGTCGCGGGCCCGGCGGTCGGGGGTGAGCCGCTGGAGCTCGGCCTCGACCTCGGCGAGCACCTCGGGGTCGAGCAGCTCGCGGAGCTCGGCGCGGCCTAGCAGCTCGGCGAGCAGGCCCTGGTCGAGCGACAGGGCGGCGGCCCGGCGCTCGGCGATGGGGGAGTCGCCCTCGTACATGAACTGGGCGACGTAGCCGAACAGCAGGCTGCGGGCGAACGGCGACGGCTGGTGGGTCGACACGTCGACGACCTGCACCTCGCGCCGGTCGACCGCGCGCATCAGCGCGAGGAGCGACGGGAGGTCGTAGACGTCCTGGAGGCACTCGCGCACCGCCTCGAGCACGATCGGGAACGAGGGGTACTTCGCGGCCACCTCCAGCAGCGCGGCCGAGCGCTGCCGCTGCTGCCACAGCGGCGAGCGGCGGCCGGGGTCGCGTCGGGGCAGCAGCAGGGCGCGCGCCGCGCACTCGCGGAACCGGGAGGCGAACAACGCCGAGCCGCCGACCTCGGTGGTGACCAGGCCCTCGATCTCGTCGGGGTCGAACACGATCACGTCGCCGCCGGGCGGCTCGGCCTCGGTGTCGGGGATGCGGATCACGATGCCGTCGTCGGAGGCGACGGCCTGGCCGTCGACCCCGAAGCGCTCCCGCAGCCGGGCGTTGATCGCGAGCGCCCACGGGGCGTGCACCGGCGTGCCGTAGGGGGAGTGGACGACCAACCGCCAGTCGCCGAGCTCGTCGCGGAACCGCTCGACCAGCAGGGTGCGGTCGCTCGGCAGTACGTTGGTGGCGTCGAGCTGCTCGTGCAGGTAGGTGAGCAGGTTGCCGGCGGCGTACTCGTCGAGACCGTCGCGTACGGCGCGCTGCGTCGCCTCGTCGCGCGACAGGCCCGCCAGCTCGCGGGTGAACGCGCCGATCGCCGCGCCGAGCTCGGCGGGCCGGCCGAGGGCGTCGCCCTTCCAGAACGGCAGCCGGCCGGGGACGCCCGGGGCCGGCGTGACCAGGACGCGGTCGTGGGTGATGTCCTCGATGCGCCAGCTCGTCGCGCCGAGCGCGAAGACGTCGCCCACGCGCGACTCGTAGACCATCTCCTCGTCGAGCTCACCGACCCGACGCCCGGGGCCGGTGCCCCCGACCAGGAAGACTCCGAACAGTCCCCGGTCGGGGATCGTGCCGCCGCTGGTGACCGCGAGGCGTTGGGCGCCCGGCCGGCCGGTGAGGGTGCCGGTGACGCGGTCCCAGACCAGCCGCGGGCGCAGCTCGGCGAACTCGTCGGAGGGGTAGCGGCCGCTGAGCAGGTCGAGCGTCGCGTCGTAGGCGGTGCGCGGCAGCTGGGTGAACGGGGCGCTGCGACGCACCAGCTCGAACAGGTCGTCGGCGGACCAGGCGTCCAGCGCCGTGGCGGCGACGACCTGCTGGGCCAGCACGTCGAGCGGGTTGGCCGGCACCCGCAGCGACTCGATCGCGCCGGTGCGCATCCGCTCCACGGCCACCGCGGTCTGGGCCAGGTCGCCTCGGTGCTTGGGGAACAGCACGCCCCGGGAGACCTCGCCCACCTGGTGGCCGGCGCGCCCCACCCGCTGGAGCGCGCTGGCGACGCTGGGCGGGCTCTCGATCTGGATCACCAGGTCGACGGCGCCCATGTCGATGCCGAGCTCGAGGCTGCTGGTCGCGACCACGCAGGGCAGCCGGCCGCGCTTGAGGTCGTCCTCGATCAGCGCCCGCTGCTCCTTGGACACCGAGCCGTGGTGGGCCTTCGCGATGACCTGGGTGGCGCCCTGGCTCTGCCCCGACTGCGCCATCACCTGGGCCGGCGGCCCCCCGGTGGTTGAGGAGGTTGCGCTGGCAACCGTCTCGAAACCACCCGCCCGCTCCGTGGCGATCTCGTTGAGCCGGGCGGTGAGCCGCTCCGCGAGCCGGCGGGAGTTGGCGAACACGATCGTGGACCGGTGCTGCTCGACGAGGTCGACCACCCGCTCCTCGACGTGCGGCCACAGGCTCTGGGCGCGCTGCGGGTCCTCGCCGTCTTCGTCGTACTCATCGGGTGCGGTCATGTCCTCGACGGGCACGACGACCCGCAGGTCCCACTGCTTCTCGCTCGGCGGAGCGACGATCTCGACCGGGGCGGTGCCGCCGAGGAACCGGGCGACCTCCTCCAGGGGGCGCACCGTCGCGCTGAGGCCGATGCGCTGGGCGGGCCGCTCGAGCAGCGCGTCGAGGCGCTCGAGGCTCACCGCCAGGTGGGCGCCGCGCTTGCCGCCCGCGACCGCGTGGACCTCGTCGACGATCACGGTCTCGACGCCGCGCAGCGACTCGCGGGCCTGGCTGGTGAGCATGAGGAACAGCGACTCGGGAGTCGTGATCAAGATGTCAGGGGGAGCGGTGGTGAGCTTGCGGCGGTCGGCCGCGGGGGTGTCGCCGGAGCGGACGCCGACGCGGACCTCGGGCACCGGCTGGCCGAGCCGGTCGGCGGTGTGGCGGATGCCGGTCAGCGGCGCGCGGAGGTTGCGCTCGACGTCGACGCCGAGCGCCTTGAGCGGGGAGATGTAGAGGACCCGGCACCGGTGGCGCCTGTCGTCGGGCGGCGGCGTGGTGAGCAGCCGGTCCAGGCTCCACAGGAACGCGCTGAGCGTCTTGCCCGACCCGGTCGGCGCGACGACCAGCGCGTGCCGGCCCGCGCCGATCGCCTCCCACGCACCCTCCTGGGCCGGCGTCGGGGTCGCGAACGCCGCACCGAACCAGGTGCGGGTCGGCTCGCTGAACCGGTCGAGGGCCATCACCCGACCATCCTTGCTCACGGCACCGACAGGTGGCTCCTACCGCTGCGGCAGCCGCAGGTGCGGGACGACGGGCTGGTCGGCGTGCGGGATCGGGACCGGCTCGGGACCGCGGGGCCGCACGTGCGGGATCGGCACCGGCGGCAGCCCGTGGGGCCTGGCGTGCGGGATCGGCACC
>NZ_DASWVI010000486.1:0-10301 GCF_036401255.1 Nocardioides sp.
CTACGTCTTCCACGCCTCGTTCAGCGCCGCGGCCGACAACGTGGCGCACGGAGCCTTCGGCCTGGCGGTGCTGGCCGCGCTCGCGCTCGCATGGCGGGCGCACCGTTTGCAACGATCCCCGGTGTGACGACCCTCGCCGACCTCGCGGCGGATGGCGACGAGCGAAGCGAGTCGATCATCCGCGTGCTCGCCGAGGCCTTCGGCGACCTGATCGAAGCCGACGAGCGCGCCTTCCGGCGCAAGTTCCGCAAGATGGCGGCGTCGCCGTTCGCCTTCTACCGCGGCAGCGCGCCGCTCTTCTACGCCGACGTGGCGCGGCTCGAGGACCCCTGGGCGGACGAGCGGACCTCGCGCGTGTGGATCCAGGGCGACCTGCACGCCGAGAACTTCGGCACCTACATGGACTCGGCCGGGATCCTCGTCTTCGACGTCAACGACTTCGACGAGGCCTACCTCGGCCACTTCACGTGGGACCTGCAACGCTTCGCAGCCTCACTGGCGCTCGTGGGGTGGCAGAAGGCGCTGCCCGAGGACGACGTACGTCGCCTGATCGGGCGCTACCTGCGCGCCTATCTGTCTCAGGTCGACGCCTACCGGGACGCCGAGGACGACGACTACGCCCTGCACCTGGACAACACCGAGGGCCCGGTTCGAGACGCCCTGGTCGCCGCCCGGCTCCGCCGGCGGGCGGACCTCCTGGACTCCCTGACGCTGGTGAGCGACGGCACCCGCACGTTCCGAGACGGGGCGACCGTCCGACGCCTCGGCAAGCGCGAGCGCGTCGCAGTGGTCGCGGCGTTCGAGCGCTACCTCGACTCGATCCCCGAGGACAAGCGATTCGACCGGGACCTGTTCTACGAGCTCCGCGACGTCGTGGGGAAGTCCGGGTTCGGGATCGGCAGCGCCGGGCTGCCGGCGTACAACCTGCTCGTCGAGGGGTTCAGCCAGGCGCTGGACAACGATGTCGTGCTGTCGATGAAGCAGGCGAACGTGCCCGCACTCAGCCGCTTCGTCGACTCCGCCGAGGTCGACGGGTACTTCGAGCACGAGGGTCATCGCACCGTCGTGAGCCAACGCGCGCTGCAGGTCCATACCGATCCGCTCCTCGGCTACACCCACCACGACGGGGTGGGTTATGTCGTGTCCGAGCTCTCGCCGTACGAAGTCGACCTGGACTGGACGGCGCTGACCGAGCCGGCGCAGATCCGCGGCGTCGTCGACCACCTCGGCCGGGCCACGGCGAAGATCCACTGCGCCTCCGACGAGGACAGCGAGCAGGACCTGGTCACGTTCCAGGTGGAGGAGGCGATCGCCGCGGTGCTCGACGGCAGGCGCAAGGCGTTCATCGGCTGGGTCACCGACTGGGCCATCGCGTACGCCAACCGGGTCCGCGACGACCACGCCCTCTTCGTCGCCGCGTTCCGGGAGGGCAGGATCGGCGTGTCGGCGACGTAGCCGCCGGCGCTGACCCGTGTCGTTTGGTCACCAACGACACCGATCAGCCGCGGATCTGTGCCGTTTGGTCACCAACCACAGCGGGGAGCCGCACCGGAGGCGGACTCAGGGCCGGGCGAGGACGGCCGCGGCCGCCGACGGCTCGGCGCGCAGGTGCTGCGGTGCACCGTGGCCTGCGGCGACGAACGCCGCATCGATGGCCCGGACTGCCGCGTCGAGCCGGTCCACCGGCACCAGCGCGATCGAGGAGCCACCGAAGCCACCACCGGTCATCCGGGCGCCCACCGCGCCGGCCTCGACCGCGGTGGCGACGGCCAGATCGAGCTCGGGGCAGGAGATCTCGAAGTCGTCGCGCATCGACATGTGCGACTCACGGAACGCCCGGCCGATGACCGTCCAGTCGCCCCGCTCGAGCGCGGCGACCGTGTCCCGCACCCGGTCGATCTCGGTCACGATGTGTCGGGCCCGACGGCGGATCCGTTCGTCCTCGAGGGTGTCGACCTGCGAGAGCGACGCCTCCCTCAGCGACGCCAGCCCCAGCGCCTCGGCGGCGGCCTCGCAGTCGGCGCGCCGGGCCGCGTAGCCTCCGTCGACCAGCGCGTGCGACACGCGGGTGTCGGTCACCAGCAGGGCCAGGCCCGCCGCATCGAGCCCGAGCGCGACGTCGCGCGTCGACCCCGCGCCGGGTTCGGCGTCGAAGTCGATCAGCAGCGCCGAACCCTCGGCCGCGAACAGCGAGACGGTCTGGTCCATGCCGCCGGTCGGGGCGCCGGCGACCTCGGTCTCGGCGCGGATGCAGGCGCTGGCGAGCCGGTGACGTACGCCGGCATCCGGCTCGACCCCGAGCAGACCGCAGACGGCCAGGGCGACCGAGCACTCCAGCGCCGCGGAGCTCGACAGCCCGGCTCCGAGGGGAACGGTCCCGTGGACCATCACGTCGACCCCGGGGAGGTCGAAGCCGGCCTCCCGCATCGCCCACAGGACGCCTGCGACGTACGCCGCCCATCCGTCGACCGCCCCCGGCCCCATCGCGTCGACCGACCCGATCCAGGGGTCGGCCTCCTCCATGCTGCCGATCCGGACGCCCCCATCGGTCCGCCCGGCGACCGCGGCGTACGTACCGTGCGGGAGCGCGACCGGGAGCACCAGGCCGCGGTTGTAGTCGGTGTGCTCGCCGATCAGGTTGACCCGCCCGGGCGCCCGTGCCACCACCGTGGCCTCCACGCCGTAGGCGCGGGTGAACGCGGCGCGGACCGCGTCCGCGAGCTGGAGGGGATCACCGGGTGCGACGAAGGCCATGGGTTCACCCTAGGAGTGCCACTCGACGTAGAGTCACGCGACGTGCAGTTCCTCGACGCGGCGACTCCGCACCACGACCTGACCTACGACGACGTCTTCATGGTGCCGCGGCACTCCTCGGTCGGCAGCCGGTACGACGTCGACCTCGCCACCGATGACGGCACCGGCGCCACGCTGCCCCTGGTGGTGGCGAACATGACCGCGATCGCCGGCAAGCGGATGGCTGAGACGGTGGCGCGGCGCGGCGGACTGACGGTCGTGCCGCAGGACATCCCGGCGCCGGTCGTCGCCGATGTCGTGCGGTTCGTCAAGTCGCGACACCTGGTGTTCGACACCCCGATCGAGCTCGCGCCGCACCAGACCGTGGCCGAGGCGCTGGCGCTGATCCCCAAGCGGGCCCACCGTGCGGCGGTGGTCGTCGACGACGGCCGGCCCGTCGGCGTCGTCGCGGAGGGCGACTGCACCGAGGTCGACCGCTTCGCGCAGGTGCGGCACGTGATGCGCCCTGCCGCCGTCGTCCTGCCCGAGGATGCCGACCCGCGGGCCGCGTTCGACGCCCTGGACCGCTCGCACGCGCCGCTCGCCGTCGCCGTCGACGCGGACGGCCGGCTCGCCGGCGTACTCACCCGGACCGGCGCGCTCCGCGCGACCCTCTACACGCCGGCCGTCGACCCGGCCGGCGGGCTGCGGGTCGCTGCCGCGGTGGGAGTCAACGGTGACGTGGCCCAGAAGGCGCGCGAGCTGCTCGAGGCCGGCATCGACTGCCTGGTGGTCGACACCGCCCACGGGCACCAGGACCGGATGCTCGAGGCACTGAGCGTGATCCGCGCGCTCGACCCGCAGGTCCCTGTCGTCGCCGGCAACGTCGTGTCCGCGGAGGGCACGCGCGCGCTGGTCGAGGCGGGTGCCGACATCGTCAAGGTCGGCGTCGGCCCGGGCGCGATGTGCACCACCCGGATGATGACCGGCGTCGGCCGGCCCCAGTTCTCCGCCGTCCTCGAGTGCGCCCGGACCGCGGCCGGCCTCGGGAAGCACGTCTGGGCCGACGGGGGAGTGCGCCATCCGCGCGACGTCGCCCTGGCGCTCGCCGCGGGCGCCTCGGCGGTGATGATCGGATCCTGGTTCGCAGGCACCCACGAGTCGCCCGGCGACCTCATGGTCGACTCGGACGGGCGCCCCTACAAGGTGTCGTTCGGGATGGCCTCGGCCCGCGCGGTGGCCAGTCGCACGGCGGGGGAGTCGGCGTACGACCAGGCACGCAAGGGGCTCTACGAGGAGGGCATCTCCTCGTCACGCATGTATCTCGACCCGGCGCGACCGGGGGTCGAGGACCTCATCGACGAGATCTGCTCCGGGCTCCGCTCGGCGTGCACGTACGCCGGCGCGGCGACGCTCGCCGAGCTGCACGAGCGTGCGGTCGTGGGCGTGCAGTCTGCGGCCGGGTTCCACGAGGGCCGGCCGCTGTCGACCAGCTGGTAGCGCACCGCCCCGGCGGCGCGTGGATGGTCAGCCGCCGGCGGTGGGCCCCAGCAGCCGGCGCGCCTCGGCCTGGGTCTGCGACAGCACGTCGTCGCGAGAGGACTGCGGCGGAGTCGTCCCGTCCCCGTCACGGCGCTGGCGACGACCGACGACGATCACGACCCCGAGGAACGCGGCTCCCGCCGCGGCGATGATCCACATACGACCCAGTGTGCGCCCCTCCCAGGTGCGACGCCACCCGCTGAGGCGCCCGGTCAGCCTCGGGAGCTGCGCTCCGTCCGACCGCGGACGATGCCGATGAAGCGCTGAACCCATGCGTCGTCGTTGTCGACCAGCCAGGCCAGTCCCACGGTGGTCGGGGGCAGGTCGGTGACGACCCGGTAGGTGACGTCCCGGCGGTGATGGAGCCGCGCGATGGACATCGGGACGATCGCCACGCCGGTGCCGGAGGCGACCACCTCGATCGCGTCCTTCGCCGACATCGCGGGCCACGCCAGCTGCTCGGCGCGCGGGGTCCACCCCGACGGATGCGGGAGCACGAGCTGCTCGTCGACCAGGTCGGCCGTGGTGAGCTCCTCGGCCAGGGTCAAGACGTGCTCGACCCCCAGCACCACCACCGGGAGCTCCTCGTACAGCGGGATGCAGTGGAGGCCGTCCCGGTCGATCGGCAGGCGGACGATCGCCATGTCGAGCGTGCCTTCGCGCACCCGGAGCTCCTGCTCGTCCTGGCTGAGCGGCACCAGCTCGAGCGGATCCCGCGTATAGCGGGCGCGCCAGATGCGGGCCCACTTGTCGGGGGTGGCACCCGTCACGAACCCGACCCGGAAGTGCCCGAACGCCTCACTCACCCGCCCACCCTACGGGCGGCGTCCGCAAGCCCGGGCCGCCGGGAGGTCGTGCGGTTTGGTCACCAACGACAATCCCGAGGCGCTCCCGGTTGTCGTTGGTGACCAAACGGCAAACCGGACCGACCCCCGCCGGATCGGCTCCGGCCGGGATCCGGGGTGCCCGGACCGTCAGCCGGTCTCGCCGAACTGCTCGACGCGGATCGTGTCGACGGGGACGCCGGCCTCCTCGAGCAGCCGGGTGGCGTAGGAGGCGAAGCCGACCGATCCGCAGACGTAGGCGCGCTCGGCGCCGGCGGCCAGCGGCGCCACCTCGGAGGGGTACGGCGGGGCCGCGACCCGATCGCCCAGGTTCTCCCGGGTCAGCGCCACGAACGCGCCGTAGCGACGCAGCTCCTCGGCGTAGGGCAGCTCCTCCCAGGTGCGGGCGACGGCGACGATGCGCAGCCGCTCGGAGAGCCCGAGCCGGTGGGCGAACCTCGCCATGGCGACCAGCGGCACGACCCCGGATCCGCCGGCGACGCCGATCGCGGGCACGTCGCCGTCCCACACGAACCACCCGCCGATCGGACCGCGCAGCTCGAGCACGTCGCCGACCTCGGCGATGTCGTGGAGGAACCCCGACACCTCGCCGCCGGGGAGGCACTCGACCATGAGCTCGAGCAGCGGGTCGTCGGGGTCGGACGCGACCGAGTAGGACCGCTGGGCGGTGTAGTCGTCGGGGGCCCGCAGCCGGACGACGTAGTGCTGGCCCGGCAGGTGGTCCACGCGGTCCTCCACGTGCAGCCGCAGCCGCACGAGCCGGTCGATGGGGTGCTCCAGGGCGATGATCCGCCCGGTCGTCCAGCCCCCGGCCGGCGCCGGAGATCCGGCGCTCACGGGTCGCCCTGGTAGCGCTGCTCCAGCCAGGGGTCACCGCGGTCGTGGTAGCCGTTCTGCTCCCAGAAGCCGGGCCGATCGCGGTCGAGGAGCTCGAGCCGGGTGATCCACTTCGCGGACTTCCAGAAGTACAGGTGCGGCACCAGCAGCCGCGCCGGCCCGCCGTGCCCGCGCGGGAGCGGGCCGCCGTCGACCTCCCACACCACCCAGGCCCGGCCGCCGGTGACGTCGGCGAGTGGCAGGTTCGTGGTGTAGCCCGTGGTGGAGTGCGCGAGCACGAACTGTGCTTCCGGCCTCGGCCGCGCCGCCTCGAGCAGGGTGTCCACGCTGACGCCGGTGAACGTCATGTCGAACTTCGACCACGTGGTCACGCAGTGGATGTCGCCGGAGTACGCCGAGCGCGGCAGGGCGTGGAGCTCGCCCCACGTCCAGCTCTGCGGCTCCTCGACCAAACCGTCGACGCGCATCCGCCACCGCTCGGCCCACTCCTCGAGGGAGGTCGTGGGGGTCGCCTCCGCGGTCAGGGTCGGCCAGGAGCTGCCGGTGTCGTACTGCCCGGGCGGGAGCCGATCGGGTCGCTCGGGCCGGCGCCGGCCGGTGAAGCCGCGGGTGATGGGCACCCGGCCAGTATGCCGAGGCAGCGGTCGGCCTCCCCGGGCGACCGGGCGGCGTACCTACGCGCCGCGCTCCCGCGCCCACGCCGTGAAACGGGGCTCGACCTCGTCGAAGAAGGCGCTCTTGGCGCGGGTGTAGTCGTCGTAGTCGGGCTTGCCCGCGTTCTGCGCCGCGAGCCGGAACTTGATGGCCTCGTAGCGCACCCGCTCGCCGGGGTGCGCGCGCAGCCAGTCGCGGAACCACACCGTGTGGCGGCCCCAGGGCGAGACGGTGCGGCGCACGTGGAGGATCGCAGCCTCCGGTTCGGCGACGTAGAGCAGCTTCGCCCAGACCGCGTCCGGCACGTCCTCGTCCCCGCGAGGGACGTCGCGGTCGACTCCGGGCGAGTCGGGTCGCGATCCCCGTGACCGCCGGAAGCCGAGCGGTGCCAGGCACGCGCTCAGCGCGTCCTCGGCGGGCAGCGGCTCGATGCGCAGCTGCAGGTCGAGGAACGGCTTCGCCCGCAGGCCGGGCACGGCCGTGGACCCGATGTGGTCGAGCAGTGCCGCCTCCGCGCCCGGCAGCTCCGAGATCGCGGCCCGGATCGCCGCGAGCAGGTCGCGTGCCCGCCGGGGCCACCCGGCGTCGGGATCGTGGAGCCGGGCGGGGTTGGGCGGGGCGGTCACCGCGCCTGCGTAGGCGAGCGGCGGCAGCAGGGTCCCCGACGTGCCTAGTACCGCACTAAACGGGCGTGATCGGCAGCGAGCGCCGCGGCTCGAACACGAACCCCGCTCCGGTGCTCACCCGGGTGACCGCGACCTCGTCGGCGACCGGGGCGGGCTCGTCGCGGCGCACGAGCGTCGCCGTCCAGCGGTCGCGGTCGCCGGCGACCTCCACGTCGGCGCACGGATCCACGGCCTGCACGATCGCCCGGAGCGGCCGCTCCCGTCCGGGCCCGCAGAGCGCGATCCAGGCACCGTCCGCACTCGCGGGTGAGGGGGCCACCGACAGGTCGGCGCCACGCACCGCGCCGGTGACGTACGCCGCCGGGTTCAGCAGCGGGTGCAGCTCGAGCACCCGCAGCGGATCGTCGAGGCCGAGGACGCGGGCGATCCGCTCGGCGGCGACCCCCGCGACCCCGACGAGCTGCTTGGTCAGCACCTCGTCGGCCTGGGCGGCGTCCGACGCCCGCGTCCGCACGGCGAGGCCGAACGAGAGGTTGAGCAGGTGCATCTGCAGGCAGACCTCGTCGGCGATGCGGGCCAGGGCGGAGCGGGAGAACCGGGAGAAGTCGACGTCGGAGAGCAGCGGGCCGGAGTAGTCGGCGGCGCCCTCGTCCCCGGGATCGATCGGGTCGAGCTCGACCGTGGCCGCCCGGGTCCGCTCGATGGTGAAGTACGGCGCCAGCGGCTCGACCGGCGGGTGGGCGTCGTCGATGCCGACGGTCCACTCGCAGTGCGGGCGCCGGTCGGCGGGGGAGCGGGGTGGCCGGTGCACGGGGCGGACCCGGGCGTGCGGGTTGGTCGCGACGGCGGTCGCGTCGAAGGTCGGGTCCTCGATGTCGTGGCACATCGACACGACGTACTCCTCGCCCAGCGGCTCGACGTCCATGAGCGCTCCGCAGTGGTCGAGACGGAAGGTCCCGTGCCAGCGGTCGTGGACCTCGTAGCGGAAGTCCATGAACTGCGGCGGTGCGCCGATGTCGAGCTGAAGGCCCTTGAAGATCGTGACCACGTCGGTGCCCTCGTAGCCCAGGGCCCGCTGCATCCGCCGCGTGTAGACGGGGCTCGCGCCGGCCCACTCCTCGACCGCCACCCGCGCCATCTCCTCGCGGCCCCACGCGGAGATGCACCACGCCATCCCCGAGCGGTCGATGAGCTGTCCGATCAGCAGCAGCTCGGGCACGAGGGCGGCGAGCTCGGCGCGGCTGAGCGAGGCGTACCTGCTGGGCAACGGGGTCTCCGGCGTGTCGCGAACTAGAACGTGTTGCAGGTTACTGGATCGTCGCCTACGTTGACACGCGTCACCACGAGGAGGGCGCATGGCGGAGACCGTCCAGCAGCTGCTGAGGGAGCGTGCCGAGGACGACCGTCCGGGGGTGCGGTACGCCGAGCGCACCTGGACCTGGCGCGAGCACGTCGCCGAGTCCGAGGCGGTCGCCGCGGCGCTGATCGGCGCTGCCGACCCGGACCGACCCCTGCACGTCGGCGTGCTGCTCGGCAACACCCCCGACATGCTCCGGGCGATGGCCGCCGCCGCACTCGGTGGCTTCACCCTGTGCGGGATCAACACCACCCGGCGCGGTGCCGGCCTGCTCGCCGACGTCCGTCGCGCCGACTGCCAGCTGCTCGTCACCGACGCCGAGCACCGGCCGCTGCTCGCAGGCCTCGACCTGACCGGAGTGCGGGTGCTGGACACCTCCACCGAGGAGTGGGACGAGCTGGTCGACGGCGCCGGCCCGCTGGCGCCGTACCGCGAGGTCGGTCCGATGGACACGTTCATGATGATCTTCACCTCCGGCACCAGCGGCGATCCGAAGGCGGTGCTGGTCAACCACCTGATGGTGCTGTTCGCCGGGCTCAACCTGCAGACCCGCTTCGGCCTGGGACCCGAGGACGTCTGCTACGTGTCGATGCCGCTGTTCCACTCCAACGCCGTCGTGGCCGGCTGGAGCCCGGCACTGTGCGGCGGGTCGACGATCGTGCCGGCGCGGTTCAGCGCGTCCGGGTTCCTCGACGACGTACGCCGCTACGGCGTCACGTACATGAACTACGTCGGCAAGCCGCTCGCCTACGTCCTCGCGACACCGGAACGCCCCGACGACGCCGACAACACGCTGCGCGTCGCGTTCGGCAACGAGGCGAGCGACCGCGACATCGAGGACTTCGCCCGCCGGTTCGGGTGCGAGGTCCGTGACGGATTCGGGTCGACCGAGCTCGCCGTGATCATCACCCGCGAGCCCGGCACCCCGCCCGGCTCGGTCGGTCGCGGCGCCGAGGGGGTGGCGATCTACGACGCCGAGACGGTGACGGAGTGCGAGGCCGCCCGGTTCGACGAGCACGGTGCGCTCCTCAACGCCGACCGCGCCGTGGGGGAGCTGGTCAACACCCAGGGGGCGGGCTACTTCGGCGGCTACTACAACGACAGTGCCGCCGACGCCGAGCGGCTGCGCCACGGCATGTACTGGTCGGGCGACCTGGCCTATCGCGACGCCGAGGGGTGGATCTACCTCGCGGGCCGCACCGCCGACTGGATGCGCGTCGACGGCGAGAACCTCGCCGCCGCCCCGATCGAGCGGATCCTGCAGCGCCTCCCCGCCGTCAACCGGGTCGCCGTGTACGCCGTGCCCGACCCGCACGTCGGCGACCAGGTGATGGCCGCGATGGTGCTCCAGGACGATGCGCGGCTGGAGCCGGCCGACCTCGAGGGCTTCCTGGCCGACCAGCCGGACCTCTCCACCACGGCGTGGCCGCGGTTCGTCCGCATCGCGCCGGACCTGCCGAGCACCGCGACCAACAAGGTGCTCAAGCGCGAGCTCGCCGCCCAGGGACCGACCGCCGGGGACGGCGTGCTCTGGGTGCGAGCCGAGCGCGGCACGGCGTACACGCCGGCCGGTGCGGGCGTGCCTGCCTGACCCCGCCGCTCCGGTAGCCTCTTCCCGGATTCGAGGCGCCGGCGGAGGGTGCAGATGGCGGGACCGGGTGGGACGATCACGCCCGCAGCGCGCCCCGAGACACCCGCCCCGGCTCG
>NZ_DASWVI010000487.1:0-32366 GCF_036401255.1 Nocardioides sp.
TGTGGGTGTCGACGTCGAAGAACCGGCTCTCCGCGGCCCGGAGCCGGCGGTGCTCGGCCTCGACCGGGTCGAACGTAGCGCGGGCGGCCTCCACGGTGCGGTCCAGCTGCGCCCAGGTGAGCCGGTGCGCGACGGGGGCGAGGTGCCGGTCCACGTGTGCGGCCCCCGCGAAGGGCAGGGAGCGGGTGTAGCCCGCGATCCGCCGGGCCCGCCACACCGCGACCTGCCCGGCCAGCACCCGCTCCCACAGCCGCGGGAGCCGGTGGCGGACCTCGACCGCATCCCCGAGGTAGCCACGTCCCGCGTCGGTGGACAGGCCGACGGCGAGGGCGAAGTCCGCGACACAGAACTCCGCGACCAGCGGCGCCCCGGGTCCGGCGATCGCCAGCTCCCCTTCGGTGCCCTCGACGGTGGCGGCGTCGTCGAGGTCCTCGACCGGGTGCGCGGCCGCCCACTCGGTCGCCATCTCGAACTGCGCGACCTCGGCGCCGGTCAAGACGCCGTGGTTGGCCTCGAGGGCAGCCAGCACCCCGCCGGGACCATCGAGGTCCGGGTGCGTGAGCGGGGTGGCTGCCATGGATCCATCCCAGCACTGCCCACCGACAGCGCAGCCCCGGAATCGCCTTGTTCCACAGGGCTCCGACCACTTCGAAAGTAAAATCTTCCGGAGTCGTTGGGTGGGTGATGTCGGTAGCCGGAATCCCGGGTCGACGACGGTGACCACAAGCACGACGACCACACGCAGGCCTGGTGCCGAGAGGCCGACGGTGACCACCTCGCGCGCAACCCCAGCGAACGGCGACCACGTCCCCCGTCAAAGCCACCCCGACCCGAGACCACCAGCAAGCCGACGCACAGTCGGTGGCGGACCCGATACGCCGCGGCTCGTTCCTCGCGACGGCGAGGGAGACCTCCGAACGCGGTCACCACCTCGCGCTCAACCACAGCGAACGGCGACCACGTCCCCCGTTCTTCAACCACCTGCGCCCCCGAGGACCCGCGGGCCGGAGCAGAGCCGCGGCGGTGGTTTCTCGGGGACGGCGGAGCGCTGACAGACTCGGGCGGGTGAGCATCAGCGAGTCCATGTCTGCCTACATCGCCGGCCTGCCGAAGGCCGAGCTGCACGTCCATCACGTGGGGTCGGCGTCGCCGCGGATCGTCTCCGAGCTCGCGGAGCGGCACCCCGGGACCGTGCCGAGCGACCCCGACGAGCTGCGCCGCTTCTTCGAGTTCCGCGACTTCGCGCACTTCATCGAGGTCTACCTCGCCGTGGTCGACCTGGTCCGGACGCCGGACGACATCCGCTACCTCACCCACGAGATCGGGCGGGAGATGGCGACCGGACAGGGCCTGCGGTACGCCGAGCTGACCTGCACGCCGTACACGTCCGTGCGCCCGCACGAGGAGGGCAAGGGCATGCCCATCGAGGCCTACACCGAGGCCATCGAGGACGCCCGGGTGGCGGTCGAGCGGGACTTCGGCCTGGTGCTGCGGTGGATCTACGACATCCCGGGTGAGTCGGGTCTGCCGGCGGCCGACGCGACGCTGGCGTACGCTCTCGAGCACCGCACCGACGCGCTCGTCGGCTTCGGGCTCGGCGGTCCGGAGATCGGCGTGCCCCGGCCGCAGTTCCAGCCCCACTTCGACGCCGCCCGCGCCGCCGGGCTGCACAGCGTGCCGCACGCCGGTGAGACGACCGGTCCCGAGACCGTCTGGCACGCCCTCGACCTCCTCGGTGCCGAACGGATCGGTCACGGGACCTCGGCCGCCCAGGACGCCGACCTGCTCGTCCACCTCGCGGAGCGTGGCGTGCCGCTCGAGGTCTGCCCCTCGTCGAACCTGGCGACCCGCGCGGTGGGCCGGCTCGAGGACCACCCGATCCGGGCGTTCCGTGACGCCGGGGTGACCGTCACCGTCAACTCCGACGACCCGCCGATGTTCAACACGACGCTGAACCGGGAGTACGAACTGGCGGCCGACCTGCTCGATCTCGACCGCGCCGGCGTGGCCGACGTGGCGCGGACCGCCGTACGTGTGTCCTTCGCCGAGAGCGACGTGCAGCGGCGCATCCTCGGCGAGATCGACGCCTACGCGGCGGCGGAGGGCCCGGAAATGGAATAAGGCCCCGCGAGCTCATACCAAGCGGGGCCGACACCTTTGTATCCCGAGCGGGTGCCAAACCCTGGGATTGGCGCGCGTGTCGACCGCATCACACTCACACGCACGCGTGGCCAGGATTAGGGTGACGCCATGTCAAGCAGGTCCCCGATCCGCGTCGCGGTCGTCAACGACTACGAGATCGTCGTCGCCGGCGTCGCCGCGATGCTCGCCCCGCACCATGACCGCGTCGTCGTCGTCGAGCTCGACTCCGGCCTCTCGGTCGTGAGCGACGTGGACGTCATCCTCTACGACACGTTCGGTCAGGTGCAGGGCGACGCGGTCGACCTCGAGGACCTGGTGCGTGGCAACACCGTGCCGGTCGCGATCTTCAGCTGGAACCTCCAGCCCGACCTCGTCCAGCGGGCGATCGACCACGGCGCGGCCGGCTACGTCTCCAAGGGCCTCAGCGCGGGGGAGATCGTCGACGCGATCGAGGCGATCCACCGCGGCGAGACCGTGGCCCCGCCGGCGTCGGTCGAGGCTGCCGACGAGGACCCGAGCGGGGAGTGGCCCGGACGCGAGCTCGGCCTGACCGCGCGTGAGGCCGAGGTGGTCGCGCTGATCACCCAGGGCCTGAGCAACCAGGAGATCGCCGACCAGACCTACCTCTCGATCAACTCGGTCAAGACCTACATCCGCACGGCCTACCGCAAGATCGAGGTGAGCCGGCGCTCGCAGGCGGTCGCGTGGGGGATGACGCACGGCTTCTCCCCGGACCGGAGCCGCAGCCTCGCCACCGACGGCTGACCCGCCCCGGCCGGGCGCCGGGCGAGCATGGCGGTGCCGTGGGCGGGTACCCGATCGGCATGGGAGATCGTGAGCACACCAAGCAGCCGGTCGAGGAGGTCCGCCCGGTGGAGACCGATGCGGTCCCGGACGAGGAGGGCGTGTCCGACGCCAGCGCGGCGGACGACCTGCAGGAGGAGCCGAACGAGCATCTCAACCGGCCCGAGCAGCACGACTTCGACCCGGCCGAGCGCGAGCAGTACCAGCAGACCATCGCCGATGCCGACCATCCCGAGGACCGCTGAGCGGCAGCGCGGAGGGTCAGCGTAGGCGGCCGAGGTACGCCGTGGTCCGGCGTACGTCGCGCACCCGGCGCTCCCACGTGACTCCGACGACCGTGAGGGCCGTGCCGGCCAGGCCGATCAGCGCCCACTGCGGGACGTCGGCCGCGTAGGGCGCCAGCTCACGCACCACGAGGACCGCACCCACCGCGGCGCCGACCACGAGGGGGGCGCTCCACTGCAGCGCCGGGCCGGCGAGGACCAGAGCGAGACAGGCGAGTCCGAGCAGCAGGGCGCGCAGGGACGCCGGATCGTCCAGGACCCACACCAGCGACGGGACGGTGCCCAGCACCAGCCCGGGGAGCAGCGCGGTCGTGGTGGAGGCCTCCGGGTCGCGGCGCAACCGGTCGAGACCGACCGCCACCAGAGCGACGGCGCCCGGCAGCGTGTAGGCCTCGGGCGCCTCGACCCCGAGGTCGGCCAGCCGGACCCAGGTGGCCGCGGCCAGCAGCCCACCGCCCGGCCAGCCGAGCACCCGGCGGGTCGGGTGCACGAGGGCGCTCGCGGTGACGAGTGCGCCGGCCACGGTCAGGTGGATCGCCAGGGCGGTGGCGGTGTCGTCCGCCGAGGTCACCGCGACGACGGCGGCCGCCGCCCCGCCCAGGGCGGCGGCGACCTCGACGTCCGGCACCGCCATGACCAGCGCGAGCAGACCGACCACGACCAGCACCGGGACGCCGCGGTAGACCGGATCCACGTCCGCCGCGGTCAAGCCGGACCAGACGAAGGCCGCGGACGCCACCGGCAGCAGCAGCCCGCCGCCCGTCCCGGCATCGGCGAACCGCCCGGTCCACCGGATCGCGATCGCCTCGACGACGAGTACGCCGGTGGCGATGGTCGTCAGGGCCGCGCTCGGCAGCGCCACGGTGATGGCGCCGACGCTCACCAGCACCCCGGCGATCGCCGCCCCGACGCCGAGCGTGTCGTCTCGGCGTACGCCGAGCGCGACGAGCGCGCCACCCACGAGCAGCAGGGCGCCCACGATCGTCCACGCAGGCACGGGCAGGAGCGCCAGCGAGCCGATGCCGCCCAGGGCGAGGCCGCCGGCGGAACCCGTCAGCCAGGCGGGCTCCGTCGCGCGTGGCAGCACCGACGTCACCGCGGCCAGCAGGGTCGCCGCTCCGACCACCAGCAGCGCCGGGTGAGCGACCGGGTCCGCGTCGGGGAGGTCGAAGCCGACGGTGGTGGTGAACGGCTCGCGGCCGGTCGCGTTGACCGTGGCCTCGGCGGCCAGGCCGAGCGTGATGAGGACGACCGGCACCGCGCTCGCCAGGAGCGGCAGCTGGGCCACGGGACGCCAGGCCTCCGGCAGGAGGACGGCGGCGGCGGTCCACGCCAGTGTCGCGGCGATCGCGACGACGCCCACCGTCGTCGTGGTCTCGTCGACGGAGGGCAGTGCGGCCGTGACCGTGAGCGCTGTGGCGCTGGCCGCCGCGGCCGCCCGGACCACCTGCGGGTGGTGGCGGGCGAGGCCGGCCGGGAGGAGCAGCATCAGCGCGGCGGTGAGGAGCGCGAGCCCGTGGCCGTGGGCCCACAGGCCGGCGAGGCTCGCGTGGTCGGCGGCCTCCTGCAGACCCGACACCGCCAGGCCGAGCCACCACCAGGTCGCGATGAGAGCGCTGGCGACGACCAGCAGGGGCAGCGAGAGGCGGCGGCCGAGCGCCACCAGGACGGCGTACCCGAGGACGGCGACCGCCGCGACGAGCTGGCGGTGGTCGGTGAGCCCGAGCGCGCCGATCCCGGCGGCCGAGCCGGCGAAGGCCGCGCCGAGCTGTGGGGCGCCGAGCCGGGTGAGGACCGTCAGCGTCAGCGCCGCCGTCGTGACCACGGCGCCGGTGACGCACACCGTGCCGTTGGTGGACAGGTCGCCGAGCCAGCCGGCGTTGTCGGCTCCGACGACGTCGAGGGCCAGCAGGCCCAGGGCCACGGTCGTCAGCGCCTCGGCCGCCATCCGCAGCCCGTGCCGGCCGAACCAGACGCCGAGACCGCCGCTGAGCACGGTCAGGCCCACCAGCACCGCGGTCCGGCCGCCGACGCCGAGCCAGGACCACGCGACGGCCAGGAAGATCACCGCGGCGACGAGCAGGCAGAGGGCGCCGAGGCCGAGCAGGATCTTCGGGACCGAGAGGTGGCTCAGGCCGCGGCGTTCCGGCCGCTCCGGACGGGTCCGTGGCGGCGGCAGGGTGACCGGGGCTTGCTCGGGCAGGGTTGCCGAGTCGGCGCGCAGCTGCTCGAGCAGCCGGTCGGCGTTCTGGAGGGTTGCGAGCAGCTCCGAGGCGACCGGGCCGCTCAGGCCGAGCCCGCACGCCGGACAGGCCTGGGCGCCGAGCGGCAGCCGGGCCGAGCAGTCCGGACAGACGAGCGGGTCCCCGAAGCGCCTCACACCGCCATTGACCCACAACCGACGAGCGTCCCGAGGCGGAACGGCCATGTCGGGTGTGGGTCGGCGGGGCGTCCCAGGCAGCTCCGATCAGCCGGGGATGTCCCGCGGGTCGTGCCCGTAGGTGTGCCGGTCGCCGATCGTCCCGTCGAGCTTGCGGATGATGTGCTCGGTACGGCGGTCCTGGGCCTCCTCGCGGCCGACCTCGACGGCCGCCTCACGGGTGTCGAAGTCCTGCGGCAGGTCGCCGTGGCCCTCGATCTTGTTCTTCCATCGGCCGTCGACGTGGTACGTCTCGACGTCGCCCTCAGGCATGGCGCTCTCCTCTGGTCGGTTGCGCAACCGGTACCCAGAGGCACCGGCCCGGAACGTGCCTCATCGGATGGAGGAGTGGAGCGGAGTGGAGCGCCCCCGGCAGGACTCGAACCTGCGACCGGCGGATTAGAAGGCCGCTGCTCTATCCAGCTGAGCTACGGAGGCGGGAGGAGGCGACGCCTACGAGCTCGACCTCGGGTGGAGGTGTCGTTCACGCGGGCGAGTGCGCCACCGGGCGTCAGTATGCCGCACGCCGGTCGTCGTCGAACACGCCGAGGTCAGCGGCGCAGCGAGCCCATCCACTCCTCCACGTCGGCGGAGGTGCGGGGGAGGGCGGCGGAGAGGTTCCGCGAGCCGTCGGCCGTGACCAGGATGTCGTCCTCGATCCGGATACCGATGCCGCGCAGCTCCTGGGGCACCAGCAGGTCGTCCTCCTGGAAGTACAGACCCGGCTCGACGGTGAGCACCATGCCCTCGGCGAGCGTGCCCTCGGCGTACGCCTCGGGAGCCGCCTGGCCGCAGTCGTGCACGTCCAGCCCCAGCATGTGGCTGGTGCCGTGCAGCGTCCACCTGGCGTAGACCCGGCTCTCCGGGTCGAGTGCCTCCTGCGCCGAGACCGGGAGCAGCCCCATGCCCTCCAGGCCGTGAGCGAGCACCTCCATGGCGGCGTTGTGGGCCGAGCGGAACGGCTGGCCGGGACGTACGGCGGCGATGCCGGCCTCCTGCGCCGCGAGGACGAGGTCGTACAGCTCGCGCTGGAGGTCGGTGAACCGGCCGTCGACGGGCAGCGTGCGGGTCACGTCGGCGGTGTAGAGGGAACGGTTCTCCACGCCCATGTCCAGCAGCACCAGGTCGCCGGGGGTGATCGGACCGGTGTTGTCGATCCAGTGCAGCGTCGTGGCGTGCTTGCCGCCGCCGACGATCGAGTCGTAGCCGATGTCGTTGCCCATCGCCCGCGCGCGGCGGAAGAACGTGCCCTCGATCCAGCGCTCGCCGTAGCGAAGCACGTCGTCCCACTCGCGCACGGAATCCTCGAAGCCGAGCGTGGTGATGTCGCAGGCCTCCTGGAGCTGCTCGATCTCCCACTCGTCCTTGACCAGGCGCAGCTCGGAGGCCACCCGGGCGAGCTCGGCGTCGCGGGCCTCGTCGGCGCCGACCAGGCCGTCGACCGTCGCGGACACCCCGCGCAGCACGCGGGTCTTGCCGCTGCCCTGCAGGGCGTCCGGCAGCTCGTCGAGGTGGCGCACCTCGAGGCCGAGCGAGTCGGAGATCTCCTTGAGCGACGGGCGCCGGCCGGCCCAGAGCTCGCCGTACTGGCGGTCGCGGAAGAACTCGTCGGTCTCGCGCGAGGAGCGCGGACGGGCGTAGAGCACCGACTCGCCGCCCTGGACGACCAGGACGGCGTCGCTGGTCTGGTTGCCGGAGAAGTAGGTGTGGGCGGTGTCCGGCCGGAACCGGTAGTCGGTGTCGTTGGCCCGGACCTTGAAGGTGCCGGCCGGGAGCACCAGGCGCTCGCCGGGGAACGCCTCGGCCAGCCGGGCGCGGCGGCGCGCGGCCGGCTCGGCCACCGGCTGGACCGGCAGGTCGAGCTCGCGGTCGCCCCAGCCCTCGCGCATGAACGCGGCGTAGGCGGCGGGGACCGCCGGGTCGTGCGACTCGGTCTTGGGCGTCGCCGGCTGCGTCGACGCGTCGGTGCCTTCGGGTGGGGTCGGCTCGCTCACGCGCTCACTGTACGCCGCGACGCGCCACCGGCACGGTGCGGCGGCCCAGCCCCGATAGGCTGCCGTCCATGCCTGGTGCCCGCCGCGACCACGCGACCTCATCGGTCGCGTTCGCGGTCGTGGTGACCGTGCTGGTGTGCCTGGGCGCGCTGGCGATCCTCGCCGTCCTGGCCCTGTCGGGCGCCCCCGGATCGCTCGCGCTCGCCACCGTGCTCGCGGCGCTGCCGGTCGGTCCGCTGGTGGCGTGCTACCTGTGGCTGGACCGCTACGAGCCCGAGCCCCGCACGCTGCTGGCCGCGGGCCTGCTCTGGGGCTGCTTCGTCGCCACCGCGGCCGCGTTGCTGATCCAGGGCGTCGGCGGGTTCGTGCTCTCGTTCACCGACAAGCAGAGCCTCGCCATCGTCGCGCCGGTGACCGAGGAGGCCAGCAAGGGCGTGTTCCTCCTGCTGCTGCTCTGGTGGCGCCGGGCCGAGCTCGACGGAGTGCTGGACGGCCTGGTCTACGCCGGCATGGTCGGCATCGGGTTCGCGTTCACCGAGAACATCCTCTACCTGGCGGCGGCGTACAACGGCACCGACGGCGCGGGCCCGGGCGGCACCGAGGCGCTGACCGCGACGTTCGTGGTCCGGTGCCTGTTCAGCCCGTTCGCGCACCCGCTGTTCACGGCGTTCACGGGCATCGGCGTGGGTCTGGCCGTCAACGCCCGCCGGCCCGCCGCCCGCATCCTCTTCCCGCTCGGCGGGTACGCCCTTGCCGTGGTCGCGCATGCCGTGTGGAACACCTCGACGGTGTACGGCTTCGACAACTTCGTGGTCGCCTACGTCGTGCTGATGGCCCCCGCCTTCGTGGCGCTCATCGGTCTCGCGGTCTGGGTCCGCGGCTCCGAGCGCCGCGTGCTGGCCTCGGCCCTCACCGACGCCGCGAACCGTGGGCTGGTGCCGGCCACCGACATCGGCTGGGTGGTCGACCTCACGGCCCGTCGCCGCAGCCGAGCGTTCGCGCGGCAGCAGGGTGGGCGGGCGGCCGAGCGCGCCATGCGGGAGTACCAGCAGGCCGCCATCGAGCTCGGGTTCTTGCACTACCGGTTCCTACGCGGGACGCCGCCGCCGGACTACGCGGCACGCGGTCAGCAGTTCCTCCAGCGGATCGCGGCACTGCGCCCGTCGATCGCCTTCCCCGGACAGGTGGTACCCACCAGATGACCCTCTCTCGCGACGAGAGCGACCACAGCGACCACATGGACACCCGGATGCTCACCGCCCTGGTGCAGCTGCGCGGTGCCCTGCAGGCCGCGCGGTTGCCTCTGGACGTCCCCGGGGTCGAGGAGCGGCGTACGTCGCGGCAGCTGATGATCGACCAGCTCGAGGACTACGTGATCCCGCGGCAGATGACGATCGACGCCCCGTTGCTCGTGGTCGTGGGCGGCTCCACCGGGGCCGGCAAGTCCACGCTGGTGAACTCTCTCGTCGGGCGTCGTGTCACCGCGTCCGGGCTGCTGCGCCCGACCACGCGCTCGCCAGTGCTCGTCCACCACCCCGACGACGCGCGCTGGTTCGGCCAGGACCGGCTGCTGCCGGACCTCGTCCGCACCGACCACGCGACGGACGACCCGCACGCCCTGCAGCTCGTCGCGGCCGACACGGTCCCCGAGGGTCTGGCGATCCTGGACGCGCCCGACGTCGACTCCGTGGAGGAGCACAACCGCACGCTCGCGGCCCAGCTGCTCGCCGCCGCCGACCTCTGGCTGTTCGTGACGTCCGCGGCGCGCTACTCCGACCAGGTGCCGTGGGACTACCTCCGCCAGGCCGCCGAGCGGTCGACGTCGGTGGCGATCGTGCTGGACCGCACGCCCGCGGACTCCGTCCAGACGGTGGCGGCCCACCTGGCCCGGATGCTGGCGAGCCGGGGGCTGAAGGACTCCCCGCTGTTCACGGTCGACGAGGCGCCGATCTCCGAGGACGGGCTGCTCCCTGCCGAGGAGGTCGCGGAGATCCGCGGGTGGCTGGTCTCGCTCGCCGAGGACGCCGACGCCCGTGCCCTGGTCGTGCGGCAGACCCTCGACGGCACGATCCGGACGCTCGGCCGGCAGACCTACGCGATCGCCGACGCCGCCGCCGCCCAGCTCGACGCCGTGGCGCAGCTGCGCGCCGTGGCCGGCACGACGTACGACGACGCCACCGCCCGGCTCGTGGCCGAGGCGGGCGACGGGACGCTGCTGCGCGGCGAGGTGCTGGCCCGCTGGCAGGACCTGGTCGGCACCGGTGAGCTGCTCCGCGGCCTCGACCAGCGGGTCGGGCGGCTGCGCGACCGGGTCGTCAGCGCGGTCAAGGGCACGCCCCAGCAGGCCGACCGGGTGCTGCTCGCCGTCGAGGCCGGAGCCGAGGCGCTCGTGCTCGACCACGCGGAGGCGGCGGCGACCCGCGTCCACACGGCCTGGGCGGAGTCGGGTGCGGGTGCCGGGCTGCTCGTCGGGCGCGACGACCTGCGTCGACCCGCCGCGGACCTGCGCCGGCGCGCGGAGTCCGAGGTCCGGGTCTGGCAGGAGGAGGTCCTCGACCTGATCCGCACCGAGGGAGCCGACAAGCGCACCAGCGCCCGCTTCCTCGCCTATGGCGTGCATGGGCTGGGCGTCGCGCTCATGGTCGCGACGTTCCGGCGTACGGCGCCGGTCGCCGACGACCTGGGCCGCACGCTGCTCGACGCCGTCTTCGGTGCGGCCGCGGTCGACGCGCTCGTCGAACGAGCCGGTGCGTCGCTGGAGCGCCGGCTCAGGTCGCTCGCGGAGAGCGAGCGGGCCCGCTACGTCGCGGTCCTCGACGGGCTCGACCTGCCCGCGGACGCCCCCGACCAGCTCCGCGCCGCCTCCCGACGAGTCGACGACCGGCGGTTCGAGCAGGCCCGGTCGGGAGCCGAGACGACGACGTGAGCACCCGACCCCCTAGGGTGGGTCCTGCACTGTCCCACCGCTGCACCCCGCCGTCGCCGGGGCGAGGGAGAACATGACGTCCTTGCTCGAGGGGGCCAAGAAGCTGGTCACCCGTGGCACCGAGATCGGTGCCCGCATCGAGGGTCTCGACGCCGCCACCTACGCGGCCCGGGGCCGGCTCGACGACGCCGTCGTCGAGGACGCCCAGGCGGTCATCGACCGCGCGACCGGGAGGCTGAAGCTGTCGGCCACGCACACGGTGGTCGCGATCGGCGGCGCGACGGGGTCGGGCAAGTCCTCGACCTTCAACGCGTTGACCGGCCTGGAGCTCTCCGCCGTCGGGGTGCGCCGGCCGACGACGTCGTGGGCCTCGGCGTGCGTGTGGGGCCGAGACGGCGCCGAGGAGCTGCTCGAGTGGCTCGGCATCCCGCCGCGCCACCAGACGACCCGCGACTCGATGCTCGACTCGGGACGCCGAGGCGACGAGTCCGAGCTCGACGGGGTCGTGCTCCTCGACCTGCCCGACCACGACTCGACCGAGGTCGCGCACCATCTCGAGGTGGACCGGCTGGTCGACCTCGCCGACCTGCTCGTCTGGGTCCTCGACCCCCAGAAGTACGCCGACGCGGCGATCCACGACCGCTACCTCGCGCCCTCGGCCGACCGCCAGGACGTGATGCTGGTCGTGCTGAACCACATCGACACGGTGCCCGAGGAGCGGCGCCAGTCGATGCTCGACGACGTGCGCCGCCTGCTCGACGCCGACGGTCTCGACCGGGTGCCCGTGCTGGCGGTCAGCGCCCGGCACGGCACCGGGATCCCCGAGCTGCGTGCCGAGATCGCCCGTCGTGCCGCGGAGAAGCACGCCACCCGGGCCCGCCTCGACGCGGACGTGCGCGCCGCCGCGACCGAGCTGTCGCTCGCGTCGGGCGACGCCCCGACCCGGGTGCTCACGCCCGAGCGCGTGGCGGCTCTCGACGACGCGTTCGCCGAGACGGCGGGCGTCCCGACGATCGTGGAGGCCGTGGAGCGGTCCACGCGGATGCGGGTCACGCGGGCGACCAGCTGGCCGGTGTTCACCTGGCTCTCCGGCATCAAGCCCGACCCGTTGAAGCACCTCGATCTCGATCTCGGCCCGGACG
Organism: Nocardioides sp.; assembly: GCF_036401255.1. Taxonomy (GTDB): domain Bacteria; phylum Actinomycetota; class Actinomycetes; order Propionibacteriales; family Nocardioidaceae; genus Nocardioides. Next base: position 11,712 of record NZ_DASWVI010000487.1, read on the forward strand.
GCCGTCAGCTGGCCGGTCGCGGCCGCGGGGCGGAGCCGCAGACCGCCCAGGTGCAGCGGGCGCGGGTCGACACGGAGGTCCGCGTGCTGGCCGACGACGTCTCCCAGGGGCTGGCGAGCCCGTGGGTGGAGGCCGTGCGCCGGGCGTCGGTCTCGCGGCTCGACGAGCTCGGCGACCGGCTCGACGGTGCCCTCGCATCGGCCGAGGTCCGCGTCGGCCGGCTGCCGCTCTGGGCCGGGCTGGTCCGGGTCGTCCAGTGGCTGCTACTCGCCGCCGGCCTCGCGGGGCTGGTGTGGACCGGCGTGCTCGCCGGCACCGGCAAGCTCCAGGACTCCGACACCCCGCAGGTCGCCGGCGTCGCGCTGGCGCTGGTGCTGCTCGTCGGGGGCATCGTGCTCGGTGTCCTCCTCGGGCTCGGATGCCGGATCGCGGCGCGCAAGGTCGCCCGGCAGCGTGCCGAGGACGCCGACGAGCGTCTCCGCGGCGCGGTCGCGGAGGTCTCCCACGAGCTGGTCGTCGATCCGGTGGAGATCGAGCTGGCGGCGTACACCGCGGTGCGCAACGGCCTCAGCCGCGCGCTCGCCTGACCCACCTACCGTCCACAGGAGCGACCCCGACGGCGTTCTCCACAGCACCGGCCGGGACGGTCGGTGCCTGTCGGCGTGTCCCCGGAGCCTCGGTCTGACCGCACCGACCGAGGCAAGGAGACCTCCGTGAACGAATCCGTCATCACCGTCCAGGGCTGGCTCGGCAGCGACGTGACCCTGCGCCGCGCCGGCGACGTGCCCGTCGCCAGCTTCCGGCTGGCCTGCACCCCGCGCCGCTTCAACCGCCGCACCGAGAACTGGTCCGACGGCGAGACCCAGTGGTTCACCGTCAACGTCTGGCGCCAGCTCGCCGAGAACTGCGCGGCCTCGCTGCGCCGCGGCGACCCCGTGGTCGTCCAGGGCCGGCTCGACCTGCGAGCCTGGGTCAACTCCGACAACGTCGAGGTGACCGGGTTCGAGATCGACGCGACCCACCTGGGCCACGACCTCGCCCGTGGGACCAGCCACTTCACCCGCACCCCGAAGCGGGAGCCGACCGTCGAGACCGGTGTCCAGGCGGGCGCCCCGACCGGGCCGGAGGCGCCGGGGGAGGAGGTGGCGGCCTGATGCGCGGTCGCCCCCCGATCGGGCTTCGCAGCCGTTCGCCAACTAGGCTCGGGCCCCATGGCGGAATATGTGTTCACCCTGCGCAACGTGCGCAAGGCCCACGGCGACAAGGTCGTCCTCGACAACGTGACCCTCTCGTTCCTGCACGGGGCGAAGATCGGCGTCGTCGGCCCCAACGGTGCCGGCAAGTCGTCGCTGCTCAAGATCATGGCGGGCCTGGACCACCCCAACAACGGCGACGCGATCCGCGACCCGGAGGCCACCGTGGGCATGCTCCAGCAGGAGCCGCCGCTGACCGAGGGCAAGACGGTCCTGGAGAACGTCGAGGAGGCCGTCGGCGAGATCAAGGGCAAGCTCGACCGCTTCAACGCGATCTCCGAGGAGCTCGCCAACCCCGACGCCGACTACGACGCGCTGCTCGCTGAGATGGGCGACCTGCAGACCGACCTCGACCACGCCAACGCGTGGGACCTCGACAGCCGGCTCGACCAGGCCATGGACGCGCTGCGCTGCCCGCCGCCCGACGCGCTGGTCGACAACCTCTCCGGTGGTGAGCGCCGCCGCGTCGCGCTGTGCAAGCTGCTGCTCCAGCAGCCCGACCTGCTGCTGCTCGACGAGCCGACCAACCACCTCGACGCCGAGTCGGTGCAGTGGCTGGAGGGCCACCTCAAGAGCTACCCGGGCGCCGTGCTCGCCGTCACCCACGACCGCTACTTCCTCGACAACGTCGCCGAGTGGATCGCCGAGGTCGACCGTGGCCAGATCCACGGTTACGAGGGCAACTACTCGACCTACCTCGAGACGAAGAAGGAGCGCCTCAAGATCGAGGGGCAGAAGGACGCCAAGCGCGCCAAGATGCTCGAGAAGGAGCTGGAGTGGGTCCGCTCCAACCCCAAGGCGCGACAGGCCAAGAGCAAGTCGCGTCTGGCCCGCTACGAGGAGATGGCCGCCGAGGCCGACCGCGCCCGCAAGATCGACACCTCCGACATCAACATCCCGGCCGGTCCGCGGCTCGGTGACGTCGTGCTCGAGGCCAAGGGCCTGGTCAAGGGCTTCGAGGGCCGCACGCTCATGCACGACCTGTCCTTCACGCTGCCGCGCGCGGGCATCGTCGGTGTGATCGGCCCCAACGGTGTCGGCAAGACCACGCTGTTCCGGATGATCACCGGCAGCGAGGAGCCCGACGCGGGCGCGCTCACCGTCGGGCAGACCGTGAAGATCTCCTACGTCGACCAGAGCCGCGGCGGCATCGACCCCAACAAGAACGTCTGGGAGGTCGTCTCCGACGGCCTGGACTTCATCAAGGTCGCCAACTTCGAGATGAACAGCCGGGCCTACGTCGCCTCGTTCGGGTTCAAGGGTCCCGACCAGCAGAAGAAGGCGGGCGTGCTCTCCGGCGGCGAGCGCAACCGGCTCAACCTCGCGCTCACGCTCAAGATGGGCGGCAACCTGCTGCTGCTCGACGAGCCGACCAACGACCTCGACGTGGAGACCCTGTCCTCCCTGGAGGACGCGCTGCTCGACTTCCCGGGCTGTGCCGTGGTCACCTCCCACGACCGTTGGTTCCTCGACCGCATCGCCACCCACATCCTCGCCTGGGAGGGCGACGACGACGACGATGCCAAGTGGTTCTGGTTCGAGGGCAACTTCGCCTCCTACGAGGAGAACAAGGTCGAGCGCCTCGGCATCGAGGCGGCCCGCCCGCACCGGGTCACCCACCGGCGCCTCACACGCGACTGAGCCTGGCGGTGGTTGGGGTGCGAAGGCGCCCTGGCGCCCTGGCGCCTGAGGCTGGCGGTGGTTGAGGTGCGAAGGCGCTCTGGCGCCTGAGGCTGGCGGTGGTTGAGGTGCGAAGGCGCTCTGGCGCCTGAGCCTCGAAACCACCGAGACGTACGCGGGGCGGTGACGCCGGTCGCCGCCCTGCGGAGTCTCGGCGTCGGTTACCAGTTCGAGTGCGTCCGCCGACCGACTCGGTTTCGACGCGCCGACGCGACTTCGTTCCTCAGTCGCGTCGCTTGCTCAACCGAAATTCGTTGTAGGCCGCTGGCGCGTCCTACCGAATTTCCATCTCCGGGTGGGCGGCGACGAGGTGGTCGGACACGGCGTTCATCACCCGGCCGACCGCGGCGAAGTCCTCACGGCTGACGAGGTCGACGAGGTGGGCACGGACGCCCTCGACGTGCAGGGGCGCCATCCGCTCGAGCAGGTCGAGCCCCTCGTCGGTCATCGTGGCGACGACGCCGCGGCCGTCGTCGGGCGAGCTGCGGCGCACGACCAGCCCGGCGTGCTCCATGCGGGCCACCGTGTGGGTGACCCGGCTGCGGCTGTGGGCCAGGGCGTCGGCGAGCTGAGCCATCCGCATCTGCCGGCCCTCGGCCTCGGAGAGCCGGACCAGGATCTCGTACTCGACGAGCGAGAGGTCGCACGCACGACGCAGCTCGTCGTCGAGGCGGTCGAGGAGCAGGGTCATGCCCATGATCAGCGCGCGCCAGGAGCGCTGCTCGGTGTCGTCGAGCCAGCGCGGTCCGTCTCCCCCGTTGTCGCTCACGCGGGCAGTCTAGGTCGTCACGCGGGGCCCTGGAGGTCACTCGCGCCGATGCAGGAGTGTGACCTCGGTCGAAGACGCGAGGACGCCGGCCGCGATCGCGGCCGGCGTCCTGGGAGCGAGGAGCTACAGGCGCTCGAGGATGAGGGCCATGCCCTGGCCGCCGCCCACGCACATCGTGATCAGGCCGGTGGTCTTGTCGTGCCAGTCCAGGGAGTTCAGCATCGTGTTCTGCAGCCGTGCCCCCGTCATCCCGAACGGGTGTCCGACCGCGATCGCGCCGCCGTTGACGTTGAGCCGGTCGAGGTCGATGCCGAGGTCCTGGTAGGACGGGACGACCTGCGCCGCGAAGGCCTCGTTGATCTCGACCAGGTCGATGTCGCCGATGCTCATCTTGGCGTTCGCCAACGCCCGCTTGGTGGCCTCGACCGGTCCCAGGCCCATGATCTCCGGGGAGAGCCCGCTGACGCCGGTCGCGACGATCCGGGCGAGCGGCGTCACGCCCAGCTCCGCCGCCTTGGTGTCGGACATGATCACGACCGCCGCCGCGCCGTCGTTGAGGGGGCAGCAGTTGCCCGCGGTGACCACGCCGTCCGGGCGGAACACGGGCTGGAGCTGCGAGATCGCCTCGTAGGTGACCCCCGCGCGCGGGCCGTCGTCGGCGCTCACGACCGTGCCGTCCGGCGTCGTGACCGGGGTGATCTCCCGTGCCCAGAACCCGTCGTTGATGGCCTTCTCGGCGAGGTTCTGGGACCGGACACCGAACTCGTCGAGCTCCTTGCGGTCCAGGCCGCGCAGCCGGGCCACGTTCTCGGCGGTCTGACCCATCGCGATGTAGGCGTCGGGGAGCAGCCCGTCCTCGCGGGGGTCGTGCCAGTCGACGCCGCCCTCGGCGGTCTTCTCCGTGCGGGCCATCGCCTCGTCGAACAGTGGGTTCTTCGTGTCCGGCCAGTGATCGGAGGTGCCCTTGGCGAACCGGGAGACCGTCTCGACCCCGGCGGAGACGAAGATGTCGCCCTCGCCCGCCTTGATCGCGTGGAAGGCCATCCGGGTGGTCTGCACCGAGGAGGCGCAGTAGCGGGTGATCGTGGCACCGGGGACGTCGTCCATGCCGTTGAGCACGTTCACGATCCGCGCCATGTTGTTGCCCGACTCACCACCAGGCAGGCCGCAGCCGAGGTAGACGTCGTCGACGGAGTGAGGGTCGAGGCCCTCGACCTTGTCCAGCGCGGCCTTGATGATCAGGGCGCTCAGGTCGTCGGGGCGCAGGTCCTTCAGCGAGCCCTTGTTGGCTCGGCCGATGGGGGAGCGGGCGGCGGAAACGATGACTGCCTCGGGCATGCGTGCTCCATCTTGGTCGCGATCGGGGGATCGGGGTGGGCGAGGTGTCCGGCCAGACTAGACCGAGCACCGGCGCTCTGGACGAGACGCTCGTCACGCCTCGTCGACGACCGGGTCGCCGCTGGAGAGCTGCTCGCCGATCAGCGCCAGCGACCTGGACAAGAACTCACGGCGCTCGGACGGGGCGCGGAGCAGAGCAGCCAGCAGGACCCCGTCGTACGACGCCACCAGGGTCTCGGCGCGCTCACGGACGTCGGCCTTGCCGGTCGTCGTCATGATCCCCTCGACCACCGTGACCAGGCGCGACCGCTGGTCGGCGAGCATCGCCGCCAGTGCCGGGTCGCGGGTCGCCGCCATGCTCAGCTCGAGGCGAGCCACCAGCAGCTCGCGCTGGTCCAGCCACCGCAAGAACAAGGCGAGCGCCGCATCGACGCTCTCCTGCTCGCCCTCGCACTCCAGCCGCAGCTGCTCGGCCAACCGGTCGACGTCCGCGAGCAGGGCGCTCGCGACGTACTCGGTCAGCGCGCACTGGAGCGCCGAGCGGGTCCGCAGGTACGCCGAGCAGGTGCCCTCGGGCAGTCCGGCCCGCCGGTCCACGGCCCGGTGGGTGAGGCCGCGCAGGCCCTCGTCGGCGATCACGTGCAGCGCGGCGTCGAGCAGCTGACGACGACGCGGGCTCACCGAGGACATGACACGCACCTCTCCTGCGACGACCGGGCGGTCGGGGCGATCCTGTGAGCCGGGACACTACGCCTGCCCCCGAGTTGGTCGGCGACCATCGGCCGGGTAACTTCTACAGAAGTAGAGACTACATCCGTAGAAAGGCCGATCATGATCACCTACCCGTTCCTCGGCGTGGTCGCGATGGTGTTCGTCGTCGTCGGGCTGATCGCCTCCCTGGTGGCGATCGGCGTGCTGACCAGCTTCTTCGTCGGTCAGCGGCGCGACCGGCTCGCCCGCCACGAGAGCCTGCGGGCCCACTACCGGCGCCTCGTGTTCACCCCCTGACGCCTCACCCCGTCCGGTGGCCGCGTCTGGCAGCATCGGGCGGGTGCGGCACACCTATCGATGTCCGCTCCGCTGGGCCGACCTCGACCTGCTGGGGCACGTCAACAACGTCGTCTACGTGGACTACCTCCAGGAGGCCCGCGTCGACATGCTCCGCACCCACGGGCCGGCCGCCCACACCGGTGCGCTCGCCGAGGGTGTGGTGGTGGTCCGGCACGAGGTGAGCTACCTCGCTCCGCTCGCCTTCGGGTTCGAGCCCGTGACGATCGAGTCCTGGGTCACCGAGATCAGGGCCGCGACGTTCACGCTGGCCTACGAGATCTTCCACGAGCGGCCCGACGGTGAGCGGCGCGTCTACGCGCGCGCCAAGACCGTGCTGACGCCGTACGTGTTCGCCGACGAGCGTCCACGCCGGCTCACCCCCGACGAGCGGGACAGCCTGGCGGTGTTCCTCGAGCCCGACGATCCGGCGCCGCGTGTGCCGCTGGCCAGGGTGCGCCCCGACGTGGCGGCCCACGCACCCGTGCAGGTGCGCTTCTCCGACGTCGACGTCTACGGCCACGTGAACAACGTGAAGTACTTCGAGTACCTCCAGGAGGCGCGGATCCTGATGGTCGCCGACCTGTGGCGCGACCTGGACCCGATCTCGCTGGTCGTCGCCCAGACCGACGTCGACTACCGGGTGCCGATCCTCTTCCGTCCCGAGCCGTACGACGCCTGGTCCTGGGCCTCACGCGTCGGCCAGCGCTCCGCGACCATCGAGTCGATGATCCTCGACGGCGAGACGGTCCTGGCCCGCGCACGGGTCGCGATCGTGTTCTTCGACCCGCGGACCGAGCGGTCCGTCCCCCCGCCCGAGCCCTATCTCGAGGGGCTGCGCTCGCTGCTGGTGTCCTGAGGCCCGACCCCTGCCGACCGGAGCCGCTTGAGGCCGCGGTGCCGCGCGACGCGCACCGCGACCGCGGACATCCCGAGGGCGCGGGCCGTCGTCTCGACGTCGAGGCCGACGACCTCGAGGCAGCCCACGACCTCACGCTCGCGGGTCGGCAGGTCGGCCAGCGCGCGGACCACCCAGTCCTGGGCGGCGTACGCCGGCTCCGGGCCGGGGACCAGGGCGGGGTCCGCGATCTCGTGGGGGTCGGTGGCGTAGGTGCCGCGCCGCTGGCTGCGTCGACGCGTGTTGCCGCTGAGGTTGCGGGCGATGCCGAAGAGCCAGCCGGCGAACTCCGACGACGAACCGTCGAAGTCGTGGATCTTCTCCGCCGCGACCAGCCACGCCTCGGCCGCCACGTCCTCGGCGGTCACGGCGCTGTCTCCGCTGGGACGGGTGCTCAACCACACGAGCAGGCGGCCGGCGTGACTGCGGTAGAGGGCGCGCCAAGCCACGGCGTCGCCCCTCTTGGCGGCCGCCACCACCTCGTCGTCGCTGGTCACCTGGCTTGTCTGCCACCCGCTCCGCCACCGAGGCGCTCCCCGGTGGCATGGTCTGCGTCGTCCGGCCGTCCCGTCGGGTGGTCGGAGGCGTGCTCGTTGGGATGGTCGCCGGCGTGCTCGTCGGGGCCCTGCCCCGGATGGCCGTCGGAAGACTGCTCGCCCGGATCCTGGCCGGCGCCGGACCCGGGGGTGTCGTGCTCGCCGGAGTCGCCGGCGTCGCCAGCGCCGGTCGTTCCGGTCGTGCCGGTGGGCTGCGACCCCGGTCCGCGAGTGCCGGGACCAGAACCGCCAGAACCGGTGGTGGATCCGTCCGGCGAACCGCTGGTGTCCGGTCGGCTCGAGGAGTCGGGGGTGGTCCCGCGCGACCCGTCAGACGACGGACCGGCGGACCCGTCGGGACTGGTGCTCGGGAGCGGGGTGCGGCCGCCCGGCGTGGCCGGCGGCAGCGGATCGGGAGAATCGGTGGTGCCCAGGCCGCTCAACCAGGCGGCGCCGACCAGCACGGCGGCAACGCTCGCCGCGGCCAGTCCGACGCGCCAGGTCACGCGCGGTGCCGCTGCGCCGGCCGGAGCGGGGGTGCCGGCCGCGGCGAGCGAGCTCAGGCGCGCGAGGAACGCGTCGTCCGGCTCCAGCGTGGGTGCCGGCGTCCGCAATCGGGCGCGCGTGGGGTGGTCGGGCATGTCGTGCTCCTCCCAGGGTTGGCGGTCCCGACGTTAGTCGGGGGTGGGTCAACGTCGGGACCGCCGGTCCTGGGATCAGCCCTCGGAGGGCTCGGGGGAGGCGTGCTCGTTCGGGTGGTCACCGGCGTGCTCGTCCGGCCCGTTGCCCCGGTCGTCACCCTGGTGGCCGTGCTCCAGGCCGTCCTGGCCGTGGTCGGTCCCGCCCGGGAAGGCGTGGGTGTCGGGGTGCGTGCCGGCGTGCTCGTTCGGGCCGTCGTTGTCGGGGGCCTCGGTCTCCGGAGCCTCCGTCTCGGGGGCCTCGGTCTCCGGAGCCTCCGTCTCGGGAGCCTCGGTCTCCGGAGCCTCCGTCTCGGGGGCCTCGGTCTCGGGCGTCTCGGTCGCCTCGTGCTGGGCGCGGGCCTCGGCCGCGCGGGCCTGGCCGGCGGCGGCGTGCTCGTTGACCTCGTGGCCGTTCTTGTTCAGCACCGGCGAGCTCGTCGTGGTGGTCGCGGTGCTGGCGTCGTCGCTGTCCGAGCCGGACTGCGTCGCGTACGCCGTGCCGAACGTGAGTGCTGCGGCGAGGGCCGCGGTCGCGGCGACAGCGGTGGTGGTCCTGCGCATGTGCTGGGCCTCCTGTGTCGGGGTCGAGTCGGCGGTGGTCCGCCCGTTCACCCCAGACCTGTCACGGCCCCGGTCCGGCGTTACACGAGATCCGGACGTTTTCTGCCCGGGGTCCGCTCGAGCCCGCGGCCCTCACTCGAGGCTGTTCACCATGAACTGCGCGGCGTGCGTGACGTAGTCCCAGAACTGCGCGTCCTGCTCCGGTGTCAGCGCGACCTCGTCCAGGCCGGCCCGGAAGTGGCGCAGCCAGTGCTCCTTCGCCTCGGGCGTCACCGCGAACGGCGCGTGCCGGGCCCGCAGCCGCGGGTGGCCGCGGTTGTCGGAGTACGTCGTGGGGCCGCCCCAGTACTGCACCAGGAAGAGCAGGAACCGCTCCTCGGCAGGCCCGAGGTCCTCCTCGGGGTACATCGGCCGCAGCACCGGATCCTCGGCGACTCCCTCGTAGAACCTCGCGACGATCCGCCGGAAGGTCTCCAGGCCGCCGATCTCCTCGTAGAACGTGCTCACCGGTCCATTCTGTCGTCCGCCCGATGAGGGTGGCCGGGCGGCGTGCAAGACTCGCGGCGTCACGGCCTTCCGAGCCGACGCACCGCCTACGCACACCAACTCACCGCCAACGAACGAGGAGTGATCCGCACATGGCAACGACTCGCACCGCCACGACGCACTGGGAGGGCAGCCTTTTCGAGGGTGCCGGCAAGGTGACCCTCGAGTCCTCCGGCATCGGCACGTACGACGTGTCCTGGCCCTCACGTGCCGAGGAGCCGAACGGCAAGACCAGCCCCGAGGAGCTCATCGCGGCCGCGCACTCGGCGTGCTTCTCGATGGCGCTGTCCAACGGTCTCGCCAAGGCCGGCACCCCGCCGACGGCGCTCGACACCAGCGCCGAGGTGGAGTTCACCCCTGGCACCGGCATCACGGGGATCAAGCTCACGGTCAAGGGCGTCGTCGAGGGCATGAGCAACGACGACTTCGTCTCCGCCGCGCAGGCCGCCAAGGAGGGCTGCCCGGTCAGCCAGGCCCTCGCCGGGACCACGATCACGCTCGAGGCCTCGCTGGCCTGACCGATCCCTACTGCGGACCGGTGCTCTCCACCCGCCCGGTCTCGTAGGCCCACATCGCGATCTCGACCCGGTTCCGAGCACCGAGCTTGGCCATCAGGCTGCCCAGGTGGGTCTTCACGGTGCTCAGGCTGATGTGCAGTTCCGCGGCGATCTCGGCGTTGGTCCGTCCCCGCGCGACCGTGAGGAGCACCTGCTCCTCACGGTCGGTGAGGGGCTCCACCGGCGATGCCGGGTGTGACCTGGCGGGACGCGAGAACGTCTCCAGCAGCCGGGCGGTGACCCGCGGAGCGATGAGGGCATCGCCCTCGGCCGCGGCGCGGACGGCCTGGGCCAGCATCTCGGGCCCGGCGTCCTTCAGCAGGAAGCCCCGCGCGCCCGCGCGCAGAGCGCCGTACACGTACTCGTCGAGGTCGAAGGTCGTGATGACCACGACCGCCGGCGGGTCGGGGAAGGCCGTCACCTGCGCGGTCGCCTCGATGCCGTCGAGCCCGGGCATCCGGATGTCGAACAGACACACGTCCGGCCGGACGGTCCGCGTCAGCTGCACGGCCGTCCGGCCGTCGCCCGCCTCGCCGACCACCTCGATGCCCGGCTGCGCGTCGAGGATCATCCGCAGCCCGGTCCTCACGATCTCCTGGTCGTCGGCGAGCACCACCCGGATCGTCATGCCCCGGCCCTGTCTCGGGGGAGCACCTCGCGGGGGAGCACCGCGTCCACCAGCCATCCGCCGCCCGGCTGAGGTCCGGCGCTGAGCTGTCCGCCCAGCAGCGTGGCGCGTTCGTTCATGCCGACCAGCCCGTAGCCCGAGCCCAGCCCGCCGGGCTCGGCCGCGCCGTCATCGCGCACCTGGATCCGGAGGTCGGCACCCTCGTCGGACACCCGCACCGTGACCCGGGTGGCGCCGTGCGCGTGTCGCAGCGCGTTGGTCACCGACTCCTGAGCGATCCGGAAGAGTGCTGCCCCGATGGTCGGCGACACGGTCTCGACGGCGGTGGGCAGCTCGACCTCGATCGCCGGGACGGGTTCGGCACGGGCCAGCCCCGCGATGTCGCCCAGCCCACGCTGCGGGGCGAGGTCCGCGGGAAGGCCCTCGCGCAGCACCCCCACCATGGCTCGCATCTGGGCGAGCGTGCGGGCGGCCTCGCCCTCGATCACGCCGAGTGCGTCCACAGCCGCGTCCGGGTCCGAGGCGGCCACCGCGCGGCCGGCCTGGGCGCGGATCACGATCGCCGAGACGTGGTGGGCGACGATGTCGTGCAGCTCCCGGGCCAGCTGGCCGCGCTCCTCCAGCTTGACCTGCTCCAGCTCCCGCCGATGTGCATGGTCGCGCCACCGAACGGCGAGCCCGAGCACCGCTGGCAGCAGCAGGACCACGGCAGCACCGATCACGTCGCCGGTGCCGGTCGACTCCCGCACGAGCCCCAACGTCGCGGTCACGACGATCAGCCCCGATCCGACGACCGCTTGCCGACCCGAGCCCCACCGCATGAGCGCGTAGGGGAGCAGGAGCACGAACACGGTGGTGTTGAGGCCCACCTCCTGGTCGATCCCCAGGGCCCAGGCGGCGGCGGTCATCGCGAGTGCCGAGCCGAACCCGAGGACGACGGTCGCCAGCGGATGGAGACGTCGCCAGGGCAGTGAGATCGCGACGGCGATGGTCACGGCCGTGGCCACCGGGGCCCAGACGACGTCGTCGCGCAGGACGACCTCGACGACCGCTGTCGTGACGAACACGCCGACGAGCACCCAGTCGCGCGGCAGGGGAGGGGGAGCGCCCGGAGAGCGGGGCTCCGCCCAGGCCGACTCGATCGCCGCGCGGATCACGGCCTCAGCCTAGGGAAGCGGGCCGGTCGTCCGGATCGGCCGAAAGTCCAGGTCCCCCCACGGCTGCGCCGGCCGATCGGACGACCTGGCTCGGGCCTCGCGGCCGATGTGGGGACGGACCGCTCGGCCGGAGGCTGGCGGCATGACGACGGACACACTCTTCCGGTGGGGCCGGCTGGCCGCACGCCGACCCTGGGCGGTCGTCGCGGCGTGGCTCGCGACGCTGGCCATCGCTCTCGCCGCCTCGGTCGGCTTCGGCGGCGAGTTCGAGGACTCCTTCGGTGCACCCGGCCTGGACTCGCAGGAGGCCGCAGACCTGCTCGCGTCGGTGGGTGCCGCGGACGCCGGCCTGAGCGCTCACGTGGTCCTGGCCGCGCCCGAGGGGGCCGGGTTCGACCGGCCGGGCCGCCCCGAGCGCGACCTGGCCGCCGTCCGGGATCAGGTCGCGGCCCTCCCGCACGTGCTGGGAGTCGACCAACAGGTCGCCCCGGCCGGCGACATCGCCATCCTGGTCGTGCGCTACCCCGCGCTCGAGGACCTGGAGCCCGCGGACCTGGACCGGTTGAAGGCCGCTGTGGAGCGAGCGCCGACGGACGCGGCGACGCAGGTCGAGATGGGCGGGCCGCTGTTCTTCGCGTTCGAGGACGGCGGGGCCGGTGGCGCCGAGGGCATCGGTCTGGCGATCGCGGTCGTGGTCCTGCTGGTGGCCTTCGGGTCCCTCGTGGCCGCGGGCATCCCCTTGGTCACCGCGGTCCTGGGTCTCGGGATCTCCACCCTCGCGCTCACGGTCGTGGCTCGCCTGATCGACGTCCCGACCTGGGCGCCGGTGCTCGGCAGCATGGTCGGCCTCGGCGTGGGCATCGACTACGCGCTGCTCCTGGTCAGCCGCTTCCGCGAGTACGTCGCCGCCGGGGAGAGCGTGCCGGACGCGGTGGGGCGCGCGACGACCACCGCCGGCCGTTCGGTGCTCCTGGCCGGCGTCACCGTCGTGGTCTCGATCCTCGGCCTGGTGGTCGCAGGCATCCCCTTCATGACCGCCGGCGCGGTGTCCGTGTCCCTGATCGTGCTGGTGATGATGGCGGTCTCGGTGACGCTGGTCCCGGCCCTGCTCGGCCTGGGTGGCGGGCGGGTCGCACGCCGCGCCGACCGCTCCGGTGCGGAGTCCCGGCGCTGGTCGCGCTGGGGCTGGCACGTGTCGCGGCATCCGTGGGCGTACGCCGCGGGCGGCACGCTCGTGCTGCTGGCGTTGGCCGTCCCCGCGCTGTCGATGCGGATCGGCAACCCCGACGACGGCACGATGCCTCGGGAGCGGACCGAGCGCCGGGCCTACGATCTGGTCGCCGACGGGTTCGGACCCGGCACGAACGGCCCGTTCGTCATCGCCGTGGAGACCGGTGGGGACAAGGCCGTGGTGGACCGGGTGGGTGCGGCCGTGGCGGCGGACCCGGGCATCGCCGGCGTCGGCCCGGCCGAGATCGCCGATGGTGGCACGGTGGCGACGGTCGTCGCCACGCCCACGACCGGGCCGCAGGACGAGGCCACCGTCGAGACGCTGCACCGACTGCGTGCCGACGTGCTGCCGGGGGCGCTGGCGGGGACCTCGGCGCAGGCCCACGTCGGCGGACAGGCCGCGACCTTCGCCGACGTGGGCGGCCGGGTCAGCGAACGGCTGCCCTGGTTCGTGGCGGCGGTGACGCTGGTCGCCCTGCTGTTCCTGGGCGTGGTCTTCCGCTCGCTGCTCGTTCCGATCAAGGCTGCCGCGCTGAACCTGCTCGGGATCGGCGCGTCGTACGGTCTGCTGGTCATGGTCTTCCAGTGGGGCTGGGGTGCGGACCTGATCGGGCTCGAGTCCACGATCCCGGTGGTCTCGTTCATCCCCATGTTCATGTTCGCGATGCTGTTCGGGCTGTCGATGGACTACGAGGTGTTCCTTGTGTCCCGCATCCGCGAGGAGTTCCGTGCCTCCGGGGACCCCGTCGCCGCGGTGGTGCACGGCATCGCCAGGACCGCCCGCCTGATCAGCAGCGCCGCGCTCATCATGGTCGCGGTCTTCCTGGGCTTCGTGGTCGGCACCGATCCGTTCACGAAGATGTTCGGGCTGGGGTTGGCCGCCGCGATCGCGATCGACGCCACGGTGGTGCGGCTCGTGCTGGTCCCCGCCGTCATGACGCTGATGGGCCGCGCGGCGTGGCAGCTGCCGCGCCGGTTGGCCCGGGTGCTCCCGCAGCCCGGCGAGCCGGACCCTAGTGGTCCGTCCCGTCCCGCTCCTCGGCCTCGCGCTCGGCGTGTTCCTCGCGGTGCCAGATGACCCGCTGCGGCAGCGGGATCTCGATGCCCTCGTGGTCGAAGCGCGCCTTGATCCGCTGGCGCAGCTCGCGGGCCACGGCCCACTGCTCCATCGGAGCGGTCTTGAGCAGGACCCGCAGCGTGACCGACTCCGGGCCGAGCACCTCGACGCCGGTGACCTCGGGCTCCTCGATGATCACGCCGTGGAAGTCCTCGTCCTCCCACAGGTCGTGCGCGATGTCCTTGAGCACGCGGGTGACGCGGGCCAGGTCCTCGTCGTAGGCGACTCCCACGTCGACCACGGCGCGCGACCAGTTCTGGCTCATGTTGCCCACGCGCAGGATCTCGCCGTTGGGGACGTACCAGACGGTGCCGCTGAGGTCGCGCAGCCGCGTGACCCGCAGGCTCACCGCCTCGACGACGCCGGTGGCCTCGCCGACGTCGACCACGTCGCCCACGCCGTACTGGTCCTCGAAGATCATGAAGACGCCCGAGAGGAAGTCCTTGACCAGCGACTGGGCGCCGAAGCCCAGCGCGATGCCGATGATGCCGGCGCTGGCGATGATCGGCGCGATGTTCACGCCGACCTCGCTGAGGATCATCGTGCCGAACACGGCGATCAGCAGTCCGGTGATCACGCTCTTGAGCAGGTCGCCCATGGTCTTGGCGCGCTGGACGCGACGGGTCGAGGCAGCCAGGTCCTGGGCGCTGGCCTGCTGCGCGGCCTTGCCGCGCAGGCCGAACCGGCTCACCCGGTCGGGGAGCACGCCGTCCTCCGCGCGCAACACCAGCCGGTCCACGAGCCGGTGCAGCACCCACCGGACCATCATCATCAGCAGGAGCAGCCAGAGGATCATCAGCGGCTTGCCGATCAAGATGTCGGACGCGTTGGCGAGCCTCTGGTTGTCGGTCCAGTCGAGGACGGTCTTGCACAGTGTGTCGGACGGGTCACACGTCGCGTCTTCGAAGCCGAACATGGCCCCTATGTCTACCGCACCGGGCAAGGTCGGGCGACGGTCGGTCGGGGCGTTACCCTTCTGCCCGTGACCACGCTCGCGCACCTGCTCCGTCGTACCGCCGTCGTCCTCCTGGCGGGGGCTCTCGTCGTCGCCGCCGCCGGCCCCGCCGGCGCGGACACCCCGGAGGGCTGGCCGGTGTCCGATCCGGTCGACCCGGTCGAGGCGCTGCTGCTGCTCGGCGGGATCCCGCTGCTGATCATCCTCGTGGTCGCGTTCCTCGTGTTCGTCCCCGGCCGCTCCCGTCGTGCGGCGGCGGGCCACCCGGTCGAGGACCACTGGTTCGGCGGGCCGCGCCAGGGCGTCGCGGAGCTGCCCGCGGCCGAGCCGGGGGAGCAGGGCACGGGCGGCACCAGTGCGCGGTGGTGAGTTCGACGGGGCCGAGCGCTTCGCGATCGAGGACGCGATCCGGAGCGCCGAGCAGGTCTCTCGTTACGAGTTCAGCGTGTTCGTGGGCCGCGCGGAGGGCGAGCCGCGTGCGTTCGCGACCCGGCTGCACCGTTCGCTGGTCGCCCCCGACCGCAGCGTGCTGATCCTGGTCGACCCGGCGCGGCACGCCCTCGAGATCGTGACCGGCGCCGACGTCCGCGCCCACCTCAGCGATCACCAGGTGGAGCTGAGCGCGGCCCAGATGCAGTCCTCGTTCGCCGTCGGCGACCTGGTCGGCGGGCTGCGACGCGGCATCCACCTGCTCGCCGACTACGCCCGCACGCCTCAGAGCCTCCACGCCGACTGAAACGCCGAGTCGGCGTGGTTCAGCGGGAAACTGGTGCCTACTCGGCGTCCTTGACCTGGGCGGCCAGGGCGCGGGCGACGTCGGCGCGGCCCTCGCGCACGTAGCGCTTCGCGGCCGGGTTGGCGGAGGAGGACTCCAGCCAGGCGTCGACGCGGTCGAGCAGCTCCTGGCTGGCCAGCTGCTTGGGGAAGATGAACTCCAGGGCGGTCGAGGCCCGCTGGGTGCCCTTCTCCTCCCACATCGTGTCGGCCGCCTCGAGGTACTTCTCGACGTACGGCGCGAGCACGTCGTCCTGGCCGACCCGCTGGAACGCCAGCACGACGCTGCGCTGGGTCTCGTTGGCGACGTCGTCACGGACCATGGCCAGCTCCCACGCCTCGGCCTTGGCCTCCGCGGTCGGCCGTGAGGCACGGGCAGCGGCCGCATGCTCCTGGCCGGAGATCGTGTTGTCGGCAGCGGCCTCGGTCTCGATGCGGTCGCCCTCGCGGCCGTTGACCGCCAAGGCCGTCACCAGCGTCCAGCGCAGGTCCTGGTCGACCGCGAGCCCCTCGATCTCCAGACCGCCGTCGAGCAGCGCCTCGAGGTCGGCGATCGCCTGGTCGCTGTGCGCCACCGCGGCGTAGGTGCGGGCGAAGGTGAGCTGCTGGTCGCTGCCCGGCTCGGCGGCGAGCAGCAGCTCGCGCAGGCCGGACTCGAAGCGCTGGCGCAGCTCGGCGCGGTGCTCGGGGGCGGAGTAGAGGTTGACCGCCTGGAGCGCGTACGTCGGGATCCGGCTGACGCCCCACGCGTCGGTCTCCTGGCCGATGTTGGCGAGCACCAGCGCGACGAAGTCCGTCGCCGACATCTCCGCGTCGCGGGTCATGTCCCAGGCGGCGCCCCACACGATCGCTCGGGCCAGCGAGTCGTCGAGCTTGGACAGGCCCGCGATGCCGGTCGCCAGCGAGCGCTCGTCGAGACGGACCTTGGCGTAGGCGAGGTCGCCCTCGTTGAGCAGCAGCAGGTCCGGCTGCTTCTCGCCGACCAGCTCGGCGACCTGCGTGGTCGGGCCCTCGACGTCCACCTCGAACGACGTGCGGCGCACCAGGCGGCCGTCCACCTCGTCGTACAGGCCGATGCCGAGCCGGTGCCGGCGCAGGGTAGGCCAGTCCGCGGGGGCGGACTGGGACACGGAGAACGAGGAGTACGCGCCCTCGGCGTCGAGCTCGAAGACCGGGGAGAGCGTGTTGACGCCGGCGGTCTGCAGCCACTCCTTCGCCCATCCGGACAGCTCGCGGCCGGATGCCTTCTCCAGCGCGGCGAGGAGGTCGGAGAACTCGGAGTTGGAGTACTCGAAGTCCTTGAAGTACTGGCGCAGTCCCTGCAGGAACGGCTCCAGGCCGACCCAGGCGACCAGCTGCTTGAGCACCGACGCGCCCTTGGCGTAGGTGATCATGTCGAAGTTGACCTCGACGGCCTGCAGGTCGTAGTTGTCCGCGGCGATCGGGTGGGTGCTGGGCAGCTGGTCCTGGCGGTAGCCGGTCTGCTTGCGGGCGTTCGCGAACCCGGTCCAGGCGTCGGTGAACTCGGTGACCTCGGCCTCGCACCAGTAGCAGGCCCACTCGGCGAACGACTCGTTGAGCCACAGGTCGTCCCACCACTTCATGGTCACCAGGTCGCCGAACCACATGTGCGCCATCTCGTGGGTGATCACCGAGCAGCGGAACTCGTAGAACGAGCGCGGCTGGCGGCTGCGAGGCAGGTACTCGTCACGCAGGGTGACGCAGCCGGCGTTCTCCATCGCGCCCATGTTGTACTCCGGCACGTAGAGCTGGTCGTACTTGCCGAACGGATAGGGGTAGTCGAACTGCTCCTCGAAGAACGCGAAGCTCTGCTTGGTGATCTTCACCAGCTCGTCGACGTCGAGGTGCTCGACCAGCGACTGGCGGCAGTAGTGGCCGAGCGGGATGTCGCCGTGCTTGCCGTGGTAGACGTGCTGCACCTCGTGGTACTCGCCGGCGACGATCGCGGTGATGTAGGTCGACATCGGCTTGGTGGGGGCGAAGCGCCACACGGCTCGGCCCTCGTCGAGCGGCTCCGGCTCGGGGGTGGGCGAGTTCGACACGACCTTCCAGTGCGCGGGCGCGGTGACGTTGAACGTGAACGGCGCCTTCAGGTCGGGCTGCTCGAACGTCGTGTAGACGCGGCGGGCGTCGGGCACCTCGAACTGGGAGTAGAGGTAGACCCGGTCGTCGGCGGGGTCGACGAACCGGTGCAGGCCCTCGCCGGTGCGGGAGTAGGTGCAGTCGGCGCGCACGACGAGCTCGTTCTCGGCAGCGAGGCCGCTCAGCGCGATCCGGCTGTCGGCGTACGCCGTCGCCGGGTCGATGGACTCGCCGTTCAGCGTGATCTCGTGGACCTCGGCGCCGACGAGGTCCGCGAACGTGTCCGCGCCGGGCTCGGCGCAGGTGAACCGGATCGTGGTGGTCGAGCCGAACGTTGTGTCGCCCGTCGTGAGGTCCAGGTCGATGGAGTACGACGTGACGTCCAGGAGCGCGGCGCGGGTCGCGGCCTCGTCCCGGGTGAGGTTGGTTCCAGGCATGCGTCGCATCCTGCCACCCGGGTCGCGGTCGGTGGAATCGAGATCCGACCGGCATGATGGCGCCGTGAGCGAGCCGGGTCGGACACGCGAGGTCGCACTCGTCTTCCTCCGGCTGGGCACGGTCGCCTTCGGCGGACCGGTCGCGCACACCGCGATGATGCGCGAGGAGCTCGTGCGGCGCCGCGGCTGGGTCACCGACGAGCGGTTCGTCGACCTCATGGGCGCCACGAACCTGATCCCGGGCCCCAACTCCACCGAGCTGGCGATCCACCTCGGCTTCGACCGCGCCCGCTGGCGCGGACTGCTGCTTGCGGGCCTGTGCTTCATCCTGCCCGCGGCGCTGATCGTGACCGGCCTCGCGTGGGCGTACGTCGAGCACGGCGACACCCCGTCGGCCGAGTGGCTGCTCCACGGCGTGGTGCCTGCGGTGCTCGCGATCGTCGCCTGGGCGCTGGTGGCGCTGCTCCCGACGGTCGTGAAGTCCGTCTGGCTCGGCCTGCTGGCCGCGGCCGGCCTCGCGGCGTACCTCCTCGGCGTCAGCGAGCTGATCGTGCTGTTCGGCGGGGCCGCGGTCGCCGGTCTGGCGCGGCTCGCGAGCCGGCCGGGGGCGGCGCGTCAGGCGCTCCTCGCCCCGCTCGCGGTCGTGTTCCCGGACCCCACGGCCGGCCAGCTCGCCCAGCTGTTCCTCACGATGCTCAAGATCGGGTCGGTGCTCTACGGCAGCGGCTACGTGCTGCTGGCGTTCCTCGAGGGTGACCTCGTCCACCGCTTGGGGTGGGTCACCGAGGGGCAGTTGCTCGACGCGATCTCGATCGGTCAGGTGACGCCCGGGCCGGTGTTCACGACCGCGACCTTCCTGGGCTACCTCGTCGCCGGCCTGCCGGGCGCGTTCCTCGCGACCGTCGCGATCTTCCTCCCGTCCTTCCTCTTCGTCGGGCTGCTGACCCGGATCACCGACCGGCTCCGGTCCTCGCCGTGGACCTCGGTGATGCTCGACGGCCTGAACGCCACCGCGCTCGCGTTGATGGCCGGCGTGTCCTGGCGGTTGGGCCGAGACGCGCTGGTCGACGGCTGGACGGTCGGCATCTTCGGCGTGACGCTGCTGCTGCTGTGGCGCACCGAGCTCAACAGCGCGTGGTACGTCGCCGGCGGCGCCAGCGCGGGAATAGTCCTCGGTCTGCTCGGTTGGAGTTGACATGACCAAGACCGCTGAGCCGACCTCCGGGGCTGACTTCTGGTTCGACCCCGTGTGCCCCTTCGCCTGGATCACTTCGCGCTGGATCCTCGAGGTCGAGCAGGTGCGTGACATCGAGGTCACCTGGCACATCATGAGCCTGGCCTACCTCAACCAGGACAAGGACATCCCCGACGACTACCGGAAGTTCCTCGAGCCCGCATGGGGCCCGGTGCGTGTGCTGATGGCCGCGGAGCAGAAGTACGGCAAGGAGGTGCTGCTGCCGCTCTACACCGCGCTCGGCACCCGCTTCCACCTCGAGAAGGCCGACAAGAGCCGCGCCACGATCGAGGCGGCCCTCGAGGAGGCCGGGCTCGACCTGGCGCTCGCCGACGCGATCGACGACCCGTCGTACGACGAGGCGATCGCCCGGTCCCACCACCTCGGTATGGACCAGGTCGGCAACGAGGTCGGCACCCCCACGATCGCCTTCGATGGCCACGCGTTCTTCGGTCCGGTGATCAGCAAGGCTCCCCGCGGCGAGGACGCCGGACGGATGTGGGACGCCTTCGTCACGCTGTCGGCCTACGACCACTTCTACGAGCTCAAGCGCAGTCGCACCGCGGACCTCGACTTCACCTGACCGACGCCAATAGCGTGGGCCCATGACGAGCCACCACACGCAGGCCGACTGGGGAGACGACGTCCGGGTGCTCGCGCGGGCGGTGGACCAGGGCGGGGACGTCCTCGACCAGGTGCACCGGGACCTGCTGGAGCGCCCGACGCCGTGCGAGGGATGGGACGTCGCCGCGCTCGCCGACCACCTGGTCGCCGCGCCGACGAACTTCCTCACGATGGCGCGCGGCGAGCAGCCCGACTGGTCCGCCCCGCCGCCGCACATCGAGGAGGAGTGGGGGCCGGCGTTCCGGGTCGTCGGTGACGACCTCATCCACTGGTGGCACGAGCACGCCGGCGAGACCGAGTCCAGCGCGGACATGGCGACCGCCGAGCTCGCCGTGCACACGTGGGACCTGGCGACGGCGATCGGCTTCCCGGTCGCTCGCCTCGACCCGGAGATCGCCGAGCGGGCGCTGGCGTTCCTGCGGGCGGGGCTGACCGACGACAACCGCGGGCCGGTGTTCGGGCCGGAGCAGCCCGCGCCCGACGGCGCCGGCCCGTACGAGCGGCTGGCCGCCTTCGCAGGGCGCGGGATCG
>NZ_DASWVI010000488.1:0-1700 GCF_036401255.1 Nocardioides sp.
TGGCCCGGCCTGGCCCTCGCGGCGCTGGCCGCGGTGCTGCTCGGACGCGGGGACCGGGTCGCGCGGACGGTCGCGGTCGTCGCTGCGGTCGCGGTCGGCGCGGGCACGATCGCGCTCGCCTACCCGGCACCGTTCGGCTCCCCGCTGGAGGCCCTGACCGGGTCGGTCTCCGAGTCGTCCCGGTTCGACGGCGCCACGGGCAGCCGGTGGTACGTCCCCACGTTCCTCACCGTCGAGGTCCCGACGCTGCTGCTCCTGCTCGGCGGCCTCGGCGCCCTGCTCGCCGTACGCCGCCTCCGCAGCGACCCGGCGCGCGCCGTCGTGGCGCTGGTGCTGCTGCAGGCCTTCGCGCTGCCGCTGCTGGCGATCGCGCGCGGGTCGAACCTGTACAACGGCCTGCGCCAGCTGCTGTTCGCCTATCCCGCGCTCGCGGTGCTCGCCACCCTCGGCATCGCGGCCGTGGCCCGGCGTCCCCGCGCCTGGCCGGTGGCGGCGGTCGCGCTGGTCGCGCCGCTGCTGGTCCAGGTCCAGCTGTTCCCCTACAACTACGCCTACTCCAGCCTCCCGGCCGCCGCGTTCGCGCCGTCGGTGGGGGACCGCTGGCCGACCTGGGACCTGCCGACGGACTACTGGCGCACGAGCGTGCGCGAGCTGGCGCCGCAGCTGCCCCGCGGGGGCTTCGTGGCCTGCCAGCCGCACACCGAGGACGGCGCGTTCGTGCCGCGCTCCAACGACGGCCGGGAGAACTGCGCGTCCTACGTCGTCGGCCCGCTCGCCGCCTACGACGACCGGCGCCAGGGCTCCTGGGACGCACCGCCCACGGAGTTCCTCGCCACCGTCAGTGGGACCGACGCGATCGGCGACAACTGCACCCGGTTCGCCGACGTCACCCGGCGCCTGTGGTGGCGGACGGTGACGATGTCGTACGCCGCGCGCTGCGACCTGGTCCTCGCCCCGTACCCCGACGGCGGTCTCGACCTCGACCACGGCGGCAACGGCGGAGCGGTGCTGCTCGACGGCTGGGCGGTGCACCACGACGACCCCGGCGTCGGCCCGGGGCAGGCGGGGGCGCGGCTGGGCTTCGTGCTGCCGCCCTGGGCCCGCGGCCGCGACCTGGTGCTGCGCGGCACCGCCACCGGCCGCGACGGGCTCGGCCTGGCGGTCAACGGCCGGCCGGTCGCGACCACCGGTGCCGGCGACGCGTTCGAGGCGTCCGTGCCGGCCGCCCTGGCCGCGGCGTACGGCGAGGACCGGCTGGTCGTGACGGTGACGGATGCGGACGCCGACCTGCGGCTGCTGACGATGCGGATCGAGACCCGGATCGAGACCCGGATCGAGACCCGGATCGAGGAGGAGCGGTGAAGCGCGCCTACGTCACTGTCCTGCGAGTGGCCCGGGCGGTGCTCGCGGCGACGGGCCTGTTGCGCGTCCTGGACGCGGCCGCCCGTCGCTCGCGCACGGCGCTGTGGGTGCGCTCGTGGCTGGCGATCTACGACCTCGACGACATGCTCGCCCTCGACGTGCCGTGGTGGACGTTCGCGGCCGCGGACGCGGTCGAGGACTTCCTGCGGGCCCGGCCAGGGGCGCGCGTCCTCGAGTGGGGGTCGGGCGCCTCGACGGTGTGGTTGGCGCGCCGCGCCGGCTCGGTGGTCACCGTCGAGCACGACCCGGCCTGGGCGGCGCGCACCGCGCGGGGGCTC
>NZ_DASWVI010000489.1:0-7054 GCF_036401255.1 Nocardioides sp.
GCGGCGGCCACGCTCGCCGCGCGAGTACGCCGGCTCGCGGCGGTCGGACTGGTCTCCGTGGGCACCCTCGTGGGGCTGGGCGTCGCCACCGGTCTGGGCAGCGGGTGGGTGCACGGGCTCGGCGTACCGGCCAGCGTGAACACGCCGCTGTCGGTGACCACGCTGTTCGGCGGGCTGCTCGACTGGCTGGCGTCGGTGCTCGGGCTCGGCCTCGAGCCGGCGACGTTCCTCTCGATCGTGCGTCAGCTCGGCACCGCCGCGACGCTCGCGGCGGTCCTCGCGGTCGCGCTGCGCTGGCGCACCGGCAGCCGGACGGCCGCCCTCGAGGCGGTCGCGGCGGTGGTCGGCGTCACCGTGCTGCTCGGCCCGGTGGTGCACCTGTGGTACCTGCTGTGGGTGGTGCCGTTCGTCGCCACGCTGCGGCTGTCGCGGGTCGCGATGGCCGGGCTGCTCGCGGTCTCGACGGTCTTCGGGCTGGTCGCCCCGATGGACTCCTCGCTGCACGGCGCGTACTACGCGATCGTGCTCGGCAGCATGCTCGTCGCGCTGCTCGTCCCTCTCCTCCTGCTGACCCGCCGCTCGCGCGCGCGGATCGAGCGGATCGTCTCGGCGGAGTGGATCCCCGCGCAGCGCCCCGACGCGCCCGTCGAGCTCGCGCCGGAGCCGGCTCAGCCGCGCGCCGGGGCGATGACCCCGGCCACCTCGCCGAGCGTGATCCGGCCACCGAGCGTCCCGGGTGCGCTGTAGCGCAGCACCACCTCGTCGCCGTCGTCGAGGAACGCGTCGTCGGCGCCCCACCCGAGCTCGAGCAGCGAGCCCCGCTGGTCGGGCTCCGGGCCGCTGATCGTGCCGGAGGCGTAGAGGTCGCCGGTGCGCAGGCTCGCGCCGTTGACGGTGAGGTGGGCCAGCATCTGGGCGGGCGACCAGTACATGGTGCGGTACGGCGGGCGGCTGACCACCTCGCCGTTCACCTCGACCTCGACGTCGATGTCGAGCCCCTTCGTCGCTCCGGGGCCGAGGTAGGGCAGCGGCTCGGGGTCCTGCCCCGGCAGGTCGGTCCACGCGGCGTCGAGGGCGGCCAGCGGCGTCACCCACCGGGAGATCGACGTCGCGAACGACTTGCCGAGGAACGGGCCCAGCGGGACGTACTCCCATGCCTGGATGTCGCGCGCCGACCAGTCGTTGAGACCGACCACGCCGAACACGTGCTGCGCGAACGCGTCGTACGGCACCGGCGTGCCGAGCTCGGAGCCGGTCCCGACGACGAAGCCGAGCTCGGCCTCGATGTCGAGGCGGGTGGAGGGGCCGAACACGACCTGATCGGTGGTCGAGCCTGTCGAGACCCCGCGGCGCTGCCCGCAGGGTCGCACGACCGGGGTGCCCGACGCGACGACCGTGCCGGCCCGGCCGTGGTAGCCGACGGGCAGGTGCTTCCAGTTCGGCAGCAGCGCCTCGCCGTCGGGACGGAAGATCCGGCCGACGTTCGAGGCGTGGTGCTCGCTGGCGTAGAAGTCGACGTAGTCGGCGACCTCGAACGGTAGGTGCAGGGTCACGTCGGCGAGCGGTACGGCGTGCCGCAGCGACCCGGCCGCCGCGACGGCCCGCTCCCGGGTCTCGTGCCAGGCCTCCGGCCCGAGCGCCATGAAGGCGTTCAGCGACGGGCGGTCGAGCTCGGGACGGCCGGTGGCGGCGGCGAGGTCGATCACCCACGACGCCCGGTCGTCGTCGAACCGGACCCCGACGCGGCGCGGCCCGTCGCCGACCGAGAACACGCCGTACGGCAGGTGGTCGAGCCCGAAGCCGGTCATCGGATCAGCCCCAGGTCGCGCAGGTCGGCCAGCGGCTCGTCGATCGAGCAGGAGCCGAAGGAGGTGAACCAGCGGCGCGCGCGGTCCAGGTCGGCGGTGTCGAGAGCCGCCGCGGAGCGCTCCTCCAAGACGTCCGCGACCTCGTCGGGCCCGGCACCGTCCCAGGCCTGCCGGGTCGCGACCAGGACGTTGAGGAACCCGTGGTGCTCGAACCCGTCCTCGCCCGTGTGCCGGACCGCGCGATGGAGGCCGGCCGTGCACTTGAACGGCGTCTCGCGGTCCAGGGCGGCGTCGATCCAGCCCGCGAGCGTCGCGGCCGTGGGGAACGCCGACGCCTCGAGACCGCCGGTGCGGAGCTTGAGACGGAACTCCCGCGCCGCGACCTCGTCGGCGGCGGCCAGCCAGGCCGCCGGGGAGGCGTCGGGTGGGATCTCGACGTACACCGGCACGTGGTCGTCGAGCTGGCCGTCGGCCCGGGCCGCATCGACCGCCGCCCCGACGCGCCGCGCCGCGCCGAGTGGATCGCCGGGGTCGCGCAGCGCGATCTCCAGGCCCTCGACCGCGACGTGCAGCCTGCGGGCGAGGGAGGCGGTGCCCGCCACCTGGCCCGCGCCGCCGGTCAGCACCACCGACAGTGCCAGCGGGGTGGCCTTCAGTGCCGGCAGGTCGGTGTCCTTGACGACGAACGTGCCGACCAGGTCGGCGTGCTCGTCGGCGCGGCGGGCCTGGTGGGCGGTCGCCGCCTCCGCGAGCGGGACGTTGCCCGGCGGGAAGGTCGCGGCGTCGTCGACCAGGCCGCGCCAGGCGGAGTCGAGAGGAGGCGGAGCGGGTTCCGTTGACACGCTGGCTACTGTAGCCATCAGGCACATAGCGGACGACTATGTTCGACTATCGAACGGAGCGAGCGATGGCGCACTACCGGCGGATCGGCGAGGTGCCCCCGAAGCGGCACACCCAGCACCGCGACCCCGAGGGCCGGCTCTACTACGAGGAGCTGATGGGCGAGGAGGGGTTCTCCTCGGACTCCTCGCTGCTCTACCACCGCGGCGTGCCGTCGGCGATCGTGGCCGCCGAGCCCTGGGAGCTCCCCGACCAGACCCGCACCCCCAACCACCCGCTCAAGCCGCGCCATCTGCGGCTCCATGACCTGCAGTTCGGGGGAGAGGCCGGCGGCGACCCCGTCACCGACCGGCGCCTGGTCCTCGGCAACAACGACGTGCGGATCTCCTACGTCGTCACCGGGTCCGAGCCGTCGGCCTACTACCGCAACGCGATCGGCGACGAGTGCGTGTACGTCGAGTCCGGGTCGGGCGTGGTCGAGACGGTGTTCGGCGTGATCGCCTACCGCGCCGGCGACTACGTGGTCGTCCCGCGTGCGACGACGCACCGCTGGGTCCCTGCAGAGAGCAGTCGGCTCTATGCGATCGAGGCGAACAGCCACATCGCGCCACCGAAGCGGTACCTCTCGCGCTACGGCCAGCTGCTCGAGCACGCGCCGTACTGCGAGCGCGACCTCTACGGCCCCACCCAGCCCTTCACCGCCGAGGGCGAGGACGTCGACGTGCTGGTCAAGCACCGCACCAGCGCCGGGATCGTCGGGACCCGGATGCGGTATGCGACGCACCCCTTCGACGTCGTCGGCTGGGACGGCTGCCTGTACCCCTACACGTTCAACATTGAGGACTACATGCCGATCACCGGCAAGGTCCACCAGCCGCCGCCGGTGCACCAGGTCTTCGAGGGCCACAACTTCGTGGTCTGCAACTTCCTGCCCCGCAAGGTCGACTACCACCCGCTGGCCATCCCCGTGCCCTACTACCACTCCAACGTCGACAGCGACGAGGTCATGTTCTACGTCGGCGGCGACTACGAGGCGCGCAAGGGCTCCGGCATCGGCCTCGGGTCGATCTCGCTGCACCCCGGCGGCCACGCCCACGGCCCGCAGCCCTCGGCGATCGAGGCCTCGCTGGGGGTGGAGTACTTCGAGGAGTCGGCCGTCATGGTCGACACCTTCGCCCCGCTCGACCTCGGCGAGGCGGGGCTCGCGGTCGAGGACCCGGCGTACGCCTGGAGCTGGAGCGCCCAGTCGTGACCGACGGAGGAGGTCACGGCGTGGGGGCGCGAAGGTCGAGCAAGCGCGCGCCCGAGCCTGCGAGGGCGCGGCCGCGCGTCGAGACCCAGTGGGTGGAGGGCTGATCTGCCCGCCATTCACCTGAGGTGCATAGTGGACTCGTGGAGACGCGCAGGCTCGGCAGGTTGGAACATCGCAGTTCGGTCCTGATCTACGGCGCGGCCGCCCTCGGGGAGGTCACCCAGGACGTCGCGGACGCCTCGGTCCAGGAGGCCCTCGACGGCGGCATCAACCACTTCGACGTCGCCGCCGACTACGGCGACGCCGAGCTGCGGCTCGGGCCGTGGATGCCGCGCATCCGCGACCGGATCTTCCTGGCCACCAAGACCGGGCGCCGGGACAAGGAGTCGGCCTGGCAGGAGATCAACGCCTCGCTCGAGCGGCTGCAGACCGACCGCCTCGACCTGCTCCAGCTGCACGCCGTCGGGGACCTCGCTGACCTCGACCGCGCCACCGGCCCCGGCGGCGCCCTCGAGGCGGCGCTGCAGGCCCAGGAACAGGGCATGGTCGGCGCCGTGGGCATCACCGGCCACGGCGACCAGGCCGCCGCCACCCACCTCGAGGCGCTCCGGCGGCACCCGTTCGCGACCGTGCTGACCCCGCTCAACCCGGTGCTGTGGCGCGACGACGCCTACCGCGCCGACTACGAGGCGCTCGTCGCGGAGGTGCGCCGCCAGGACGCCGGCCTGATGACGATCAAGACCGTGTCCCGACGCAACTGGCCCGAGGGCGACGCGCACCGCTACACGACGTGGTACGAGCCGTACGACGACCAGGCGCGGATCACCGCCGCGGTGTCGTGGGTGCTCGCGCACGACGAGGTCACCGGCATCCCGACCGCGGGCGACGTCGGCCTGCTCGCCATGCTGCTCGAGGCCGAGCGCAACCGGATCCCGGTCGCCGAGGCCGAGGCGCAGCTGGCCGGTGACGCGGCGTACTCCTCGCCGTTCGTGTCGATGCCCTGGTGACGGCGGGGTAGGCCGGGCCCCTACTGGCGTAGGACGAAGTCGCTCATCCCGGGGACGGTGAACGCCAGGACGCCGCGCTCCGGGGCGTAGACCAGGCCCTTCTTGATGAGCTCATTGCGGGCAACAGAGAGGTCTGAGACTCTGCGCTTGCCCATGGCAACCACCAGATCCGACATCGCGACGGCTTCCTCGCCACCGGTGGTCGCGAGAGCTCGGAGCAAGTCGCGCTGGGCAGGCGTCGCGCGTTCCCAGCGGGATCGGTACAGACCTTCGTCAACTTCGCGGCGGGCAGACTCGCCACCGACGGAGACATCGTCGGCGGTGATCGGGTCGGTGACCGCGGCGTCCCACACGTGCTTGCCCACCGCTTGGATGAAGTAGGGGTAGCCCCCAGCAACTGCCAGGGCCTGATCGAGTGCGTCAGGTTCCCATCGCACCCCGCGTTCGGCGCTCGGCCCGACCAGCGCCGTCCGGGCCGCATCAGCCGACAGGAGCCCGATGGGGCGGTAGTCGTAGAGGCGCTCGGCGTAACTCGTCGCATCGGCGAGCTGTGCTGGGAGCGACGGCAGGCCCGCTCCGACGAACATGACGGGGAGCGGCGTCGCCCCCTGCCCGATCTGGTGGACTGCCGTGTTGACCGCAGTCAGTTCGCTCGGCGCGGCCTCCTGCAGCTCGTCGACGAGGATCAACGTCCCGATCCCGAGGTCGACTGCCGTCTCCCCGAGCACCTCGAACAGCGCGGCCAGGTCGTCTGCGAAGCGCCCGGTGTCGGCGATGCCCTTCACCAGGTCGACATCCGCGCCGAGCGAGACCGTCTGAGTGGCGGCGTTGAGCTTGAGATAGAACGCCTCGAAGACTCCGAGCAGGCGCCGCAGTCTCGGCACCGGGTGCTGGCCGGTCGCGGTGCGCATGGCGCGGACCAGTGCCTGGCTCAGGGACAGTGAGAGCGGAGTCGAGGACGTCGCTTCCACCTTGGCGGCGATCCAGCCCTTCTGCGTCACCTGACCGAGCAGCTCGTTGAGAAGCACGGTCTTGCCGACGCCGCGGAGCCCGTTCAGGACCCAGCTCCGGTCGCCCTCGCCGAGTTCCTCGGCTCGGCGGCGGACAGTCGAGAAGGCTTCCAGGATGGGCTCCCGTCCAGCGAGCACCGGTGGGCGTCGGCCCGCCCCGGGTCGGTAGGGGTTGGTGGCGGGGTCCACGTGTAAGAGACTATCAAGATCTATATCGAAATCTGTTATACGCACTCATGATTGTTGATAAGGCCATCCACCCTCACGCACTCGTCACGATCGCGCCGTCCCTGAGGTCGAGGACGGCGTCGGCCAGCGCCACGATCTCGCGGTCGTGCGTGGCCATCACCAGCGTGGTGCCCTGGTCGGCCTGCAGGTCGCGGAGCAGCGCGATGATCTCGCGCGCGGTCGCGGAGTCGAGGTTGCCGGTGGGCTCGTCGGCCAGCACGATCCCGGGATGCGCGACCAGCGCCCGCGCGATCGCGACGCGCTGCTGCTGGCCGCCCGAGAGCTGGGAGGGCAGCGAGTCCTCGCGCCCGGCGAGACCCACGGCGGCGATCAGCTCGCGTGCCCGGGCGTCGCGGGCGACGGCGGTCTTGCGGCCGACGAGGGGCGCGAGCACGTTGTCGCGGACGGTGAGCGCCGGCAGCAGGTGGAAGCGCTGGAACACGAACCCGATCGTCGCCCGATAGTCGGCGGCGGCGTTGCGGCCCAGCTGGGTGACGTCGCGGTCGCCGACCAGGATCTGGCCGGCGACCGGGCGGTCGATCGCCCCGATCAGGTGCAGCAGCGTGGACTTGCCCGACCCGGACGCGCCGACCACAGCCGTGAACGTCCCCGGGGCGATGTCGAGGTCGATGTCGCGCAGGCCTCGAGCACTGAGCCGTCCGCGAGCCGGTAGCGCTTGCTCACCCCGCGCAGCCCGATCGGGGCGCCGAGGGTGGCGTGGGCGGTCGTGGTCATCTCATTCCTCCGAGAGCAGCACAGCGACGGGCAGTCGCCGCAGGGAGGCCGCCGGCACGAGGGCGACGGCCCCCGCGAGCAGGACGGCGAGGACGGTGATCAGCGCGGTGCTCCACCACACCGCGGCGTTGAGCGGGGTCAGCAGGCTCAGGGCGCCGTGCCGGGTCGCGGGGA
>NZ_DASWVI010000490.1:0-4113 GCF_036401255.1 Nocardioides sp.
ACCAGACAGAACTGCTCCCCGACGCGCACATCCACGACAGATCCGTCAGGTGCGCGCGCCGGGGAGCCGGTCAGGTGTGTGTCAGGAGGCCGCGACGCGGCCGATCCGGACCCGCCAGACCTCGGGGCCCTCCTCGAGGTAGTCCCAGGCGAACTGGCCCTCGTGCTCGGCGGCGAACTGGTAGTAGAGCGGCTTGGGGTCGTGGTCGTTGACGAGCACGAACCCGTCGCCGGGGGCCAGGTCGTGGTAGGTGCTGAAGATCAGCTCGTGGCGGCGGGCCGGGATCTCCTCGCGGACGTCCAGCTGGCGGTCGGTCATACGCGTCTCTCCTCGGGTTGTTGGTGGTGGTGCTGTGGGGCTCACCGGGTGACGTTGAAGATCCCGTGTGCGCCCCGCTCCGCGTCGACCATGAGGTGCGACACGAACGGGTAGTGGCCGGGCTTGTCGAAGGTCAGCTCGACGAAGCCGCCCTGGGCGGCGCCGAGCGAGAGCACCTGGCTGCCGCCGTGCTCGGCGTTGCCGCGTTCGAGCAGGTAGGCGCCCTCGGCGAACACCGTGTCGAACTGCTCCCCGACCACGTGGAAGGACGACGGTCGGCTGGGGCCGGCGTCGAGCACCCAGATCCGGACCCGCTCGCCGACCCGGACGTCGACTTGGTCGTGGTCGTACTGGTTGGCGTAGCCGTTGAAGACCACGGCGTCGGGCTCCTCCTCCATCACCTTGGTCGCGTCGACCGGGCCGTCCTGGGCGCCGAGGTAGAGCTCGGACTGCACCATCAGGAAGCTCTTGTCGACCCGCGGCAGGTTCGGGGGGTCGATCACGACGGCACCGAACATCCCGTTGGCGATGTGCACCGACATCGGCATCGTCGAGCAGTGGTAGAGCCAGATGCCGGACCGCTTCGCGGTGAAGCGGTAGATCAGCGACTCGCCCGGCGCGATCGTGCGCATGCTCCGGTCGGGCGGGGTCTCGCCGGCGTGGAAGTCGATGGAGTGGCCCATCTGGGTGTCGTTGACCAGCCGGATCACGAACCGGTCACCCACTCGGCCGTGCAGCGTGGGGCCGGGCATGCCGCCGTTGTAGGTCCACAGCTGCTGGCGCACACCCGGGGCCACCTCGGCCTGCACCTCCGAGACCCGGAACGTACGCCGGTGCACGCGCGACCCCTCGACCGCGGGGAGCTCCGGGTCGTGGGCCACGAAGCCGGGTTCCGGCGCCGCGGCGAAGTCGAGATCCGCGGCGGCATCGCTTCCGGTCGCGCCTCCGGAGTGGTCCATGCCGGCCATGTCGGACATCGACGCGTCGGGGTCCGCCGCCGAGTCGCCGGTGCCGGCGCCGGTGCCGGTGTCTCCGTGCGCGTGCGTGGCGCGGGCGGCGTCCTCGAGCCCGGTCACCCGGACGTGGAAGACCATGCCCATCTGGCGGTGCCCGACCACGGAGCACCAGCCCTCGAGGTCACGGCCGACGACGCCGATGTCGAGGACCGTGCTCTCGCCGGGGGAGAGGCGGCCGCTGTCCGCGCCGGAGTCGAGCACGAGGTCGTGGACGTCGGTGTCGTCGGCGTTGGTCAGCTCGATCACCAGCCGGTTGCCGGCCGGCACCTCGACGGTGTCGGGGGTGAAGCGCATGTTCGCCGCGCTGACCTCGATGCGGGTGGTCTCGCCGGTGGCGGCAATGCCGGCCGCGGACGACTCGTGCTGGGTGCCGGCCAGGGCGGTCGGATCGATCGCGACCCCGGCGGCGACGGCGAGGACCACCAGCGCGATCCCGGTCGCGGCGAGGCCGGTGACCTGGCCACGCGGCCGGTCCGCGGCGGCCGGTGCCGGACCGGTGCGCTGCTCCTTCGGCACGGACTCGATCGGCTGCTGCCGCGCGCGGCGCGCAGCGCGCATGGCACGGAACATCAACGGCAGGAACGCCGCGAACGCCACCAGCACGACGGCGGACACGACCACCCGCACCGGGCTAGGCGCGGGCAGCAGGAACACCGCGGTGCCGACGTTCACGATCGCGACGCGCAGCGCCCCGCCGCGATCCATCTCCACGTTGGCAGCGCGCGCACCGGCGGGACCACGGCCGACGACGACCGGCACGAGGTAGGACATCGCGCCGAGCAGCACCTGGGCGCCGAACCCCGCGGCCAGGCCGGGCGTGATCGCGTTGGCGAGCTCATGGGCGTCCATCCAGCTCGGGACGACGAGGACACCCACGCCGAGGATCGTGACCAGGGTCGCGAGCCACCCGACGGCAGCAGCGACCGACCAGGTGGCGAAGTGCATCGGGGGCTTCGCGCGGGCGGCGGTGACGAACGGGCGCGCGAGCAGCACCAGCGCCGCGACGTACCCGAGCAGTCCCGCTCCGGTCACCGCCCGCAGGTCGGCGAGGCAGCCGGCCACCCCGACGAGGAGCCCCGCGAGCAGCAGCGGCAGCGCGCGCCGTGCGGCCTCCTCGGCCCCCTCGGCGATCCGGGTGCGCAGCATCGTCGGCCAGAGCGTCACCACGGTACCGAGCACGGTGAGCCCCATCCAGCCGAGGACGTTGACCATGACGTGGGCGAGCATGATCCGCACGTGCCACTGCTCTGACATGCCGCGGACCATCAGGACGCCGAACAGGGCGCCCAGCGGCAGCAGGGCCGCGGAGGCGACGTAGTAGCGCACGGTGACGGCGAAGCGGGAGCCCAGCGCGCGTCGCAGCTGCGCGACCAGCGACACCGCGTGCCAGCCCACGCCGAGGGTGACCGAGGAGGCGCCCACGGCCGCGACCACCCAGCGGTCGGTCGGCACCGCGAACAGCACCATGGCGGCGCCACCGTTGACGAGCAGCAGCCGCACCGACCGGTTGCGGTAGGCCGCGGCTGTCGGCGCGTTGTGCAGCAGCGCGTCGGTGAAGTGCTGGCTCCACACGAGGATCGAGTGCGTCACCGCGCCGAGCAGCAGGAGGTGGATCAGCAGCCAGCGCGGCGCGGGCAGGTCGCGGTGCGCGAGCGAGACCACGACGACCGCGATGAGCCAGAGCAGGGCGGGCAGGTCCCGCAACGGCGAGAAGCCGCGGCGCGCTCCTGTGCCGACCGGGCGGCTCGCGGTGCCGATCGTGATCATGCCGCACGCTCCTCGGAGGTGCTGGCGCTCGAGCGCCGGCCGGCCGCCAGGACCGACCAGGCCGCGAGTGCGAAGAACGTCAGCAGGGCTGCCACGTTCGCGGCGCCACCGACCTGCCAGGCGACGTGGACGTCGAGGGCGTCGCCGATCCACAGCCGCAGCACCAGGGACGCGTGCAGGAGCACCAGCGGCGCCCACAGCACGGTCCGGTAGGGCAGCGGGCGGCGCAGCACGGCGGGCAGGATCACCGGCGCGTGGGCCATGATCATCGAGATCGTGAAGCCGAGGAACGTCGCGTGGATGACGACGTCGTACGCCGCCCCCGAGAGCGCGCTGCCGTGCAGCAGCCAGGTGCCCGCGGCGACGAGCAGCCAGAAGTACCCCGCCAGCATGCTGGCGGCCATGAAGCGGGTCAGACCGGCCCGGCGGATCGTGCGCCAGGCCACGTCGTGGGACACCAGCCAGCCGGTGAGCGCCGCCAGCGCGAGGCCCAGCAGCGGGTAGCCGGCGTCCGGCCACAGCAGCGACCCGACGGTCGCGGCCATCAGGCCGACCGAGAGCACCACGAGCGTCGGGCCGGCGCTCGGACCCATCGCCAGTCGGGCGAGCTCGAGCCGTTCGCCGGCGATCGTGAGCACGAGGAACCCGGCCAGCCAGGGCACGAGGAGCGCGGTCTGTGCGCCACCCAGCCACATCGCGGCCGCACCGGCGCCGAGCACCGCGCCCAGTGCCTGGACGAGCACGGCGTCGTCGCGCTGCCGGCGCCACAACGGCACGTACAGCAGTGTCATCGCGAGCATGCCGAACAGGAGGCCGGTGCGTCCGACGGCGAGCGGCACCGGGGCCAGCAGCAGCAGCGCGCCGGCCCCGAGCAGCCCCGGCGCCAGGTAGCCCAGTGGCCGGGCCAGCGCGACGGCCCGCTCGAGGCACACGAGCGTGCCGACGAAGCCGAGCGCCATGAGCATGCCGTGCACGTCCGGCAGCCGGTCGGTGGTGACCGGGGCCGGCACGC
>NZ_DASWVI010000491.1:0-9869 GCF_036401255.1 Nocardioides sp.
CCACGGGAGGGCCAGCAGCAGGATCACCAGCATCAGGATGACGCCGTCGATGAGGGAGGCGCCCACCCGGTGCCACCAGCCGGCCAGCGGCGCACCGTCCGGCGTCGTCGACCGGCCGCCGACCTCGCCCTCCGCCCCGTAGGCTGTCGGGGAGCGTTCCCCGGGAGGGAGACGCCCATGGTCTCCCTTCTGGGAGGGAGCAACGCCCCGGCCGCCGCGAGGCAGCCGGGGCGTTGATCGATCAGGCCAGGTCGCCGAGCAGCTCGGCCTCCGCCTCCTCCTGCGCGGTCGGCTCGCCGTGCAGGGCGCGGCGGATCGTCGGCGTTCCCGCGGCGACCACGACCACGCCGATCGTGACGGCCGCGGCGCCGAACCAGAACGGCGCGTGCACGTTGACGTGCTCGGCCAGCTTGAGCGCGACGTACGGTCCGACGGCGCCCCCGGTGAACCGCAGGAAGGAGTACGCCGCGGACGCGACGGGCCGCTCGACCGGAGCGGCGCCCATGACGGCCTCGGTCACCAGGGTGTTGTTGACCCCGATGAACGCACCGGCCGCGATGATGCCGGCGGCCACGACCGGCTCGTGCTCGGCGTACACCGCGATCACGACGAGGTCGGCGGCGAACAGCGCGAGCACCGCGGTCAGCGCCGGCATCGTGCCGAACCGCCGCTGCAGGACCGGGGCGGCCCAGACCGAGGTGAGCGCGAGCAGCACGCCCCACCCGAAGAACGTCCAGCCGACGTCCATGATGTCGAAGGTCGGCAGCGCGAACGGCCCGGCGGCCAGGAGCGTGAAGAACCCGAGGTTGTAGAAGATCGCCACGATGCCGAGCAGCAGCAGCGCCCGGTGGCGCAGCGCCCGGAACGGGTCCGCGAGGGAGGTGCGCCGGCCGGTCGGTGGAGTTGTGGGCAGGAACAGGGCGGTCGCGACCAGCGCCACCGTCATCAGCGCCGAAACCCCGAAGAATGGGCCGCGCCACGACTGCTCGCCGAGGAGGCCGCCGAGCAGCGGGCCGGACGCGATGCCGAGGCCGAGCGCCGCCTCGAACAGGATGATCGCCTGCGCGACCGAGCCCGCCGACGCGCTCACGATCGTGGCGAGGGCGGTCGCGACGAACAGCGCGTTGCCCAGGCCCCAGCCGGCGCGGAAGCCGATCACGGCGCCGACCGAGCCCGAGGCTCCGGCCAGCCCGGCGAACACGATGATCAGCACCAGTCCGGCCAGCAGCGTGCGCTTGGGGCCGATCCGGCTGGAGACGACCCCGGTGACCAGCATCGAGACGCCCATGATCGCCATGTAGCTGGTGAAGAGCAGCGAGACCTGGCTCGGTGTCGCCTCGAGCTTGACCGCGATCTCCTTGAGGATCGGGTCGACCAGGCCGATCCCCATGAAGGCGATCACGCACGCGAACGCGACGGCCCAGACGGCGCGGGGCTGCTTGAGGAACGAAGTCACGAACTGCCTTTCTGGAGGAGCGCTCGCAGCACGGCGACCGCCGTGCGGAGGTCCTCGGTGGTGAGGGAGGGATCGTCCCGGACGAGGGTGGCGATGTGCTCGCCGTACCGGCGCCGGATCCGGTCGAGCTCGGCGCGGCCGACGTCGGTGAGCGCGACGACCGTGGCGCGGGCGTCGTCCGGGTTGGGCGCCTTGGTGACCCAGCCGCGCTCGACGAGGTCGGCCACCGCTCCGGACATGGAGGGCTGGGCGGAGCGGTCCAGGTCGGCCAGTCGGGTGATGCCGAGCGGACCGTGCTCGTCGAGCAAGGACAGGACCCGCATGCCCGCGGGCAGCTCGAGCTCGCGGCGTACGGCGCGCATCAGGCGCGCCGCCTGCACGATCAGGTCGCTGGCGAGCTCGGTGTCGGTCACGCGGGACATAATGCATCGGAAACCTATGTGATTCCCGTCGGGCAGGATGTGGTCGTGGTCACGTACGTCGGGTTCCTGCGGGCGATCAACCTCGGCGCGAAGCGGAAGTTCCCGAAGGACTCGATCCGCGCGGCCGTTGAGGCCGCCGGCGGGTCGAACGTCGAGACCTACATCAACACCGGCAACGTCCGCTTCGACCTCCCCCTGCGCTCGCGCGCGAAGGTCGAGGCTGCGCTCGAGGAGGCGTTCCGCGCCGACCGCGGCTTCGAGGTGCCCACGATCGTGTTCCGGCCGGCGGAGGTGGTCGAGATCGCCGCGCGCGCGTCGGCGTTCGGGCACGGCGGCCGGCACTACGTCTCGCTGCTCAAGCAGGAGCCGACCGCCGAGGGAGTCGCTGCGGTCGAGGCGCTCTCCGCCGCCGAGGAGGTGGCGAAGGTCGCGGGCCGCGCCGTGCACCTCCTCCTGGGCGCCAACTACCACGAGGCTCGGCTCACCAACGCCGTCATCGAGAGGCACCTCGGGGTGGCCACGAACAGAAATCTGACCGTTATCGAGGCGTTGGCCGACAAATGGTGTCGGTGATCTGCGGTTGGTGGTAGGACGTTTCCTGTCCCTTTGGATTTCAGGAGGAAACCGTGTCCCAACCCATGCCGTCACGTCGCGCCGTCCTCGCCGGTGGTGTCACCGGGGGAGCCGCGCTGGCTGCGTCCGGCTACGTCGCGCCGTCGTACGCCGAGGAGGTGGATGCCCGGACCGCGAAGCGGCGGGTCCGGCTGACCGTGCTCGGTACCACCGACCTGCACGGCAACGTCTACAACTGGGACTACTTCAAGAACAAGGAGTTCGACAACTCCGCCCACGACGACATCGGCATCGCCAAGGTCGCCACGCTCGTCAAGGCGATGCGGGCCGAGCGCAAGGGCGAGCCGATGCTCACCCTCGATGCCGGCGACACGATCCAGGGCACGCCGCTGGCCTACTACTACGCGCGGATCGCGCCGATCACCGAGGGTGGCATCCACCCGATGGCCAAGGCGATGAACCTGGTCGGCTACGACGCCGCCGCACTCGGCAACCACGAGTTCAACTACGGCCTCGACACCCTGCGGACCTTCGAGGACCAGCTGGACTTCCCGCTGCTCGGAGCCAACGCGGTCGACCCGGTGACCGGGCTGCCGGCGTTCCCGCCGTACTTCATCAAGACCTTCCGGGTCGGCCGGGGCCGCAAGGTCAAGGTCGGCGTGCTCGGCCTCACCAACCCCGGCATCGCGATCTGGGACAAGG
This sequence comes from Nocardioides sp., assembly GCF_036401255.1. Lineage (GTDB taxonomy): Bacteria > Actinomycetota > Actinomycetes > Propionibacteriales > Nocardioidaceae > Nocardioides. Next base: position 3,154 of record NZ_DASWVI010000491.1, read on the forward strand.
CCAACGTCGAGGGCAAGATGGAGTTCCCGGGTCTGGTCGAGCAGGCCAAGAAGTTCGTGCCCAAGCTGAAGGCCAAGGGCTGCGACCTCGTGATCGTCTCGGCCCACTCGGGTGCGGACACCTCCTCGTCGTACGGCGACGCGCTGCCGTTCCCCGAGAACGCCGCCTCCCTCGTCGCCGAGCAGGTGCCGGGAGTCGATGCGATCCTCGTCGGCCACGCGCACAAGGAGATCCCTCAGCGGTTCGTGCGCAACCTCAAGACCGGCCAGCAGGTGCTGCTGTGCGAGCCGTACTACTGGGGCATGCGCCTGGCCGTGATGGACTTCGTGCTGCACGAGTCCTACGGCAAGAACGGCCGACAGAAGTGGCAGCTCGTGGGCAGCGGCTCGCAGCTGCTCAACTCCAACACCGTCGACGCCGACGCCGCCGTCGCGGCCGCGGTGCAGGAGCAGCACGACACCGTGGTGTCGTACGTGAACAGCCCGATCGGCACCTCGGCCGAGGCGATGTCCGCGGCGCGGGCCGTGGTCGAGGACGTGCCGATCATCGACTTCGTGAACTTCGTCCAGGCCGACGCGGTCAAGGCCGGCCTCTCCGGCGCGGCCGCGGCCCTGCCGGTGCTCTCGATCGCCGCGCCGTTCAACCGTAGCGCGTCGTTCCCCTCCGGAGAGGTGACCGTGCGCGACGTCGCCGGGCTCTACATCTACGACAACACGCTGCTCGGTGTGCAGGTCTCGGGCGCGGACGTGAAGGCCTACCTGGAGTGGTCGGCGCGCTACTTCAAGAAGGTCACCGGCACCGGGCCGTTCGAGATGAGCCAGGTCACCAACGCGGTGACCACCACGGCGCCGAACGGGACTCCTGACTACAACTACGACGCGATCGCCGGGCTCGACAAGCCGCTCACGTACAAGATCGACATCGCCCAGGAGGTCGGCAGCCGGATCCTCGACCTGGCCTACGACGGCAAGCCCGTGGCCGACGCCGACCAGTTCGTGATGGCCGTCAACAACTACCGCCAGTCCGGCGGCGGCGGCTTCCCGGCGGTCTCCACCGCGCCGGTCGTCTACAACCGGCAGAACGAGATCCGCCAGCTGCTCATCGACTGGGTGACCGCCCACGGCACCATCGACCCGACCCAGTTCGCCTCCGTCGACTGGCAGCTGGTCTCCGGGGGTCAGCCGATCACCGTGAACTGATTCCCGCCGCCCGTTGTAACGCGGGGTTAGCGGATCTGGTGACCCCCTTGTAAGGGGTTCCTAGATCCAACAACCCCGCGTTACATGCGGAAGGGGGCCGATCACCATGCACAGCGGGCGTCCGGACGGCGTTGTCCACCGCGGGGCTCTCGAGGTCGGCGAGGTCGGCTGTGGGTGGGCGACGGTGGGGCGATGCAGCCCGGATCCGCGTACTACTTCGCCCAGCAGCACTGCCTGATCCTGCGTCGCCAGGCGCGGGCGTCGGGCATGACCGACGACGAGATCAACGCCCTGCTGCGGCGCGGCGAGTGGGTCGCCGTACGCCGCGGGGTCTACACGACCCGGGCCCACTGGGAGTCGCTCGAGCCGTACGTCGCGCGGCCGCAGCTGGAGGTCTGGGCGGCACTGCTCACCAAGCAGACCCCGCAGATCGCCAGCCACGACTCCGCGGCGTACCTCCAGGGACTCGACATCCTCGAGGCCAGCCCCAGACTGGTGCACATCACCCGGCACGGGGCGCTCGGCGGCCGCACCCGGCACGGCGTCAAGCACCACAAGGCGCCGATGGAGCCGGGACAGATCGTGTTCGTCGACGGCCAACCGGTGCTCGACATCCCGCGTACCGTCGCCGACATCGCGCGCGAGCACGGGCTGCGGCACGGGATCGTCGCCGCCGGCTCTGCCCTGCGTGCAGACGTCACCCGGCGCGAGCTCAGGGCGGCGATCGCGCCGATGCGGAGCTGGCCGAACGTCACGCTGGTCAGGCGCGCGGTCGAGTGGGCGGACGGTCGGTGCGAGAGTCCCGGCGAGGACCTGACGCTGCTGATGCTCAAGCAGCTGGGCATCGGCGACGTGGAACCTCAGTTCGGCCTCCAGGAGAACGGCCGACTGGCCTGGCTGGACTTCCGGATCCGTCGCCACTTCGTCGAGTTCGACGGCCACCTGAAGTTCCGGCCCGTGCGCGAGGGCGGACTGGCCACCCAGGCGCCCGACGAGGTGTTGTGGAAGGAGAAGCAGCGCCAGGACTGGGTGTGCGGGTTCAAGACCGGCATGTCCCGCCTGACCTGGGTCGACGTCCAGCCCGACGCGTGGGCTCAGACCCAGGCCCGGCTGCTCCGCGAGATCCTGGCCACCGATGCGCTGTTCGGCACCTCGATCGACGACCTGGCGCCGTACCGCGTGCGTCACCCGCGCCGCCGTCCGCGCCGCTGACCCCCGCCGACCCGCCGCATCCTGCGGCCCGCCAGCTGTAACGCGGTGTTGTTGACTCTGGTGACCCCCTTGTAAGGGGGTTCCTAGATCCAACAACCCCGCGTTACATGCGGGGGGCGAGCGGGGGAGGTGCGGCTACTCCCCGCGGAACACCGGCCGCCGGCGCTCGGAGAAGGCGCGCATGCCCTCGGCGGCGTCGGCGGTGCGCAGCAGCACGGTCTGGCCGGAGCGTTCGCGCTCGAGGGCGTCCTCGAGTCCGGGGAGGGTGGCCGCGTTGATCGCCTTCTTGGTGGCGGCGTACGCCAGCGGGGGACCGGCGGCCAGGCGCGCGGCCAGCGTGTCGACGAACGTCTCGAGCTCGTCGTCCGGGACCAGGTGGCTGACCAGGCCGGCGGCGTACGCCTCCTCGGCGGCGAGAGGTTCGGCGAGCAGCGCCATCCGCATCGCCCGGGCCCGGCCGATCGAGGCGGCGACGCTGAGCGAGGCGCCGCCGTCGGGCATCAGCCCGATCCGCGAGAACGCGAGGAGGAACGACGCCGAGGAGCCGGCCACCACCAGGTCTGCGGCGAGTGCGGTGGAGCAGCCGACGCCGGCCGCGACGCCGTTGACGGCCGCGACGACGGGCTTCGGGCAGGACGTGATCGCGCGCACGATCCGGTTGGCCCGGTCCAGCGCCGAGACGTCGAAGTGCTCGTGCGCGTCGGCGCCGGAGATGTCGGCGCCCGCGCAGAACGCCGACCCGGCGCCGGAGATCACGACGACCCGCACGTCCTCGCGACCGGTCGCCGTCTCGAGCGCGCCGGCGAGGTCGTCGGCCATCTCCCCGGTGAGCGCGTTGAGCATCTCCGGCCGGTCGAACCTCAGCCGCAGCACCCCGTCGGCGGAATCGACCTCCAGGTCAGGCAACGCTCACCCCGGCGGCACGCATCTCGTCGAGCGCCGCGGCCGTGGTGTCCGGAGCGACGCCGGCGCACAGGTCGGTGAGCACCCGCGTGGTGAAGCCCTCGCGCACGGCGTCGAGCGCGGTGGTGCGCACGCAGTAGTCGGTGGCGATGCCGCAGACGTCGGTCTCGGTCACGCCGTGCGCGCGCAGCCACTCGGCGAGCGGGACTCCGTCGACCGTGCGCCCCTCGAAGCCGGAGTACGCCGCCTGGTGCTCGCCCTTGAAGAAGATCGCGTCGAAGGGCTGAGGGTCGAGGTTGGGGTGGAACGACGCGCCGTCGGTGCCGACCCGGCAGTGCACGGGCCACGAGTCGCGGTAGTCCGGTTCGCGCGACCAGTGGTCACCGGGGTCGATGTGGTGGTCCTTGGTGGCGACCACGTGCGCGTACTCCGGCGCGTCCGGCGCGTGCGCGCTCCACAGGTGGAGCACCTCGGCGATGTCGGAGGCGACGCGTGCCCCGCCCTCGACCGGCAAGGACCCGCCCTCGCAGAAGTCGTTCTGGACGTCGACGACGAGCAGGGCGCGCTTGATCTGGCTCATGCCCGCGAGTCTGTCACCCCGCGACGGGGGAGCGGGAGGGCTCGTCAGCCGGGCCCGCCGCCTCCGAGGCGGGGTCGAGGGCGACCGCGATCGCGCCCATCACCTCGGCCCGCTCGCCGAGAGCGCCGCCGACCACGGTGATCGCCGCGGCCGTCGTCGGCTGGGCGTACCGGTCGAGCGCGTCGCGGATGCCGGCCTGCAGCGCCGGCGCGCCACCGAACGCGCCGCCGACGACGACGAGCCCGGGGTTGAGGAGGTTCGCGATCGTGGCCAGCACCCGGCCGATCCGGCGCCCGAAGTCGTTGAGCGCTCGCGTCGCCCCGGCGTCGCCCGCCTCGGCCAGCTCGAGGACGCGGGGCACGGTCAGCTGCTCGTCGTACGCCGGCTGCAGCAGCGAGACGAGCTTGGGCCCGGACACCTCGGTCTCCAGGCAGCCGCGGCTGCCGCAGCGGCACATCACGCCATTGACGTCGACCTGGACGTGGCCGAGCTCGCCGGCGATCCCGGTGCTGCCGGTGACCAGGCGGCCGTCGACGATGAGCCCGCCACCGATGCCGGTGGAGGCCTTGACGTAGATCAGGTCACGGTGGCCCCGGGCCACGCCGTACGCCAGCTCGCCGCGGGCGCCGAGGTGCGCGTCGTTGTGGACCCGGGCGATCAGGCCGGTGCGGCCCGCGAGCTCGTCCGCGGGCCGCAGGCCGCGCCAGGTGGGCAGGATCCCCGAGGTCATCCGGCCCTCGCGGTCGACCGGGCCGGGGATGCCGAGGCCGACGCCGCGGACATCGTCGCGGCGGTGCCCGGACTCCTCGAGCAGCTCGTCGAGCAGGCTCGCCACCCGGTCCATCGACCCGTGCGGGGAGTCGTCGACGTCGAGGGTGACCGAGCGCTCGAGGACGATCGCGGAGTCGGGCCGGGCCAGGGCGACCCGCACGTGCCGGTGGCCGACGTCGATGCCGGCGACGACGCCGGTCAGCGTCGCGAGCTCGATGAGGATCGGCGGGCGCCCGCTGCCGCCCTTGTACGGCGTACCGCGGTCGAGCCGCTCGACGACCACACCCTCGTCGAGCAGCTGGACGACCAGGCTGGAGACCGTCGAGCGGGACAGGCCGGTGCGGCGCATGAGGTCGGCGCGCGACAGCGAGCCGGCCTGCTCCAGGATCGACACCACGAGCGCGAGGTTGGCCGCGCGCAGCCCGCCGAGTGATCCACCGTGAGCCATGGGGCGATGGTAGCCGATTAGTTCGGACTCGGCACATAACAGTTTGGTATTTTCCGGAATTTCATTCTTGACCCGAACTAATAGGGGCTCCTAGCGTGACGAGCAGGAGCACCTCGGTCGGGCTCCTGCGAACTTTCGCGCGGTGTCCCACCGGAGGATCGCGAAGGCGCCCCAACCCGAAAGACCGACCTATGGAGGAAAGATGAATCGCACGCGACGCGCGTTGAGCGCGATGGTCGCGGCCGGGGCGCTGGTGCTCCTGGCCGCCTGCGGCGGAAGCGACAGCGAAGGCGACAACAACAGCTCGTCCAACGGCGGCGCCGAGAGCGGCGAGGTCGAGGTCTTCACCTGGTGGGCCGAGGGCAGCGAGAAGGCCGGCCTCGACGCGTTGGTGGCCGTCTTCAACGAGCAGCACCCGGACATCAAGTTCGTCAACGGCGCGGTCGCCGGTGGTGCGGGCAGCGACGCCAAGAACGTGCTCGCCTCGCGGCTGCAGACCAACGACCCGCCGGGAACCTTCCAGGCGCACGCCGGCGCCGAGCTGACCGACTACATCAACAACGGGCAGATCGAGGACCTGACCCAGATGTTCGAGGACAACGGCTGGAACGACTACTTCCCGCAGACCCTCCTCGACCGGCTCACGATGGACGGCAAGATCTACTCGGTGCCCTCCAACATCCACCGCGCCAACGTGGTGTGGGCCAACCCGGCCGTCCTCAAGGACGCGGGCGTCGACCCCGAGGCGACGTACGCGAGCCTCGACGACTGGATCGCCGACCTGCAGAAGATCAAGGCGGCCGGCAAGATCCCGCTCTCGATCGCGACCGACTGGACCCAGGTCCACCTGTTCGAGACCGTGCTGCTCGCCGACCTCGGCGCCGAGGGCTACAACGGGCTCTGGGACGGCACGACCGACTGGGCCGGTGACGAGGTGGGTGCCGCGCTCGAGGACTACGAGACCCTGTTCAAGATGACCAACCAGGACCGGCAGTCCCTCGACTGGCCGGACGCCACCCAGCTCGTGATCGACGGCGACGCCGCGTTCAACGTCATGGGTGACTGGGCGGTGGCCGCGTTCGAGGAGCAGGGCAAGAAGCTCGGCACGGACTACCTGGCCTACCCGGTGCCCGGCACCGACGGCGTCTTCGACTTCCTCGCGGACTCGTTCACGCTCCCCGTGGGTGCTCCCGACCCCGACAACACCGAGGCCTGGCTGTCGACCGTGGCCAGCCCCGAGGGTCAGACCGCCTTCAACATGAAGAAGGGCTCGATCCCGGCGAACATCGAGGCCGACACCTCCGGGTTCGGCGACTACCAGCAGACCGCGATCGAGTCGTACGCCAACGACGACATCGTCTCCTCGCTGGCGCACGGCGCCGCCGCCCCGATCAGCTGGCTGACCGACATCACCTCGGCCGTCGCGAAGTACGGTTCGACCGGTGACCTCGGTGGCTTCCAGGACGACCTGGCCGCCGCGGCCGAGAAGAACGCAGGCTGATCCTGCTCGGTCGGCCCGGCCCCTGTGGTCGGGCCGACCGGTTCGGACCAGACGATCGAACCCGATCCCGACAAGGAGTGCATGGTGAATCGAGGATGGCGA
>NZ_DASWVI010000492.1:0-2098 GCF_036401255.1 Nocardioides sp.
CGGGCCCCCTCGCCGGTGCCCCCGCAGCACCGCCCGCCGGATCGGCCACGTCGACGGTGACCCCGACCTCCGCCCAGGCCGCCCGTACGGCCTCGGCCCGGCCGCCCGCGGCGGCGACCGTCGCGGCGGCGAAGCCCGCGAAGTCGGTGTCGGGTCCGATCCCGCTGGTGAGCGCGGCGTACCAGATCCGCCCGGCGCCCTCCCAGGTCGAGCCGCCGATGGCGGTGGCGGCGAGCTGGAAGGCCCGGTTGGGGATGCCGGAGTTGAGGTGCACGCCCCCGTTGTCGTCGGCGGTGTCGACGTAGTCGCGCAGGTGGCCGACCTGCGGGTCGCGGCCCAGCTGCGGGTCGTCGTACGCCGTGCCGGGCGCGGCCATGTCGCGCAGCGCCCGGGCCTGCACCCCGGGCAGGAAGATGCCGGCGCCGATCAGCCAGTCCGCGTCGGCCGCGGTCTGGCCGAGCAGGCGCTGCTTGAGGCACGCGGCGAACACGTCCGAGACCGACTCGTTCAGTGCGCCGGATTGCCCCTGGTAGCGCAGGCCCGCGGTGTGCTCGGTGACCGCGTGGGTGAGCTCGTGGCCGAGCACGTCGACGGGCTTGGTGAACCGATCGAACACCCGCCCGTCCCCATCGCCGAACACCAGCTGGCGGCCGTCCCAGAACGCGTTGTCGTAGTCGCGCCCGTAGTGGACGGTCAGGCTGACCGGCGCGCCGTCGCCGTCATACGACGAGCGCCCGTAGACCTCCGCGAACAGCGCGAGCGCCCCCGTGATCCCGGTGGCCGCCTCGTCGACGGCGGCGTCCCCGGACTCCGGCTGGGCGGCCGTCCGCACGACACGGCCCGGGAGCGTGGTCCGATTGTCGGCGGTGTGCACGGTCCAGGGCGGTCCGCCGGCCAGCAGGGTCCGCTCGGCCACGGGCACGGTCCGCCCGGCGCGCAGCCGCTCGTCGACGACCAGGCTGTCCGGCGCGACGCGGCGCAGCAGGTAGGGCGGCACGAACCGGCAGGTCATGTCGCCACGGTGCCACCCGCTGCGCCGGTCCACCAGGGCCGGCGTACGAAGACCCGCCAGATCAGCCGGCGGGCGCGCGGTCCGGCGGGAACCCACCGGTCGCGACCGGACCCCAGGAGTCGACCCGGATGCGGATCAGCGACTTGCCCTGCCGGCGCATCGCCTCGCGGTACTCGTCCCAGTCGGGGTGCTCGCCCGCGATGCAGCGGTAGTACTCGACCAGGCCGTCCTCGGCCTCCTGCGCGGGCATGTCCAGGACCTCCGCGGTGCCGTCGACCTGCACCCAGGCGTCGTCCCAGTCGTCGGAGAGCACCAGCACGGTGGCCGCCGGGTTGCGGCGCAGGTTCACCGCCTTGGCGCGGTCGGGGTACGTCGAGATCACGATGTGCCCGTCGGCGCCCACCCCACCGCTCACCGGCGAGAGCTGCGGCCGGCCGTTGGCGCGGGTCGTGACCAGCACCAGGTGGTGACGGGTGCGGACGAAGTCGAGCAGCTCGTCGCGGCTGACGCGGTCCTTCGTGGCGATCCGGGGCATGGGGCCACTGTAGGTCGGGTCCGACGGGCGGGGGCGGGCGCGGGCCGGTCGCGCGGAGGATCCCCGGTGGACCGGGGATTCCTCCGCTTGTCAGGGGTTGCAACGGCCGACAAGCGGGAGGAACCCCTGACCAGTCCTGTGGACAGCGCAGCTCCGGGCGTCCGGGCGGCGGTCCGAGGATGCAGCCCAGTGGCGCCGCGGCCACTAGACTCGATCCTCGTGCCTACTACCGCTCGCACCGACCTCCGCAACGTCGCGATCGTCGCGCACGTCGACCACGGCAAGACCACGCTCGTCGACGCGATGCTCCGCCAGGGCGGCGCGTTCACCGAGCACCAGGCCGAGGGTGTCGCCGACCGCGTCATGGACTCCGGTGACCTCGAGCGCGAGAAGGGCATCACGATCCTCGCGAAGAACACCGCGATCCACTACGCGGGCCCCTCGGGCGGCGGCCAGCCGATGACGATCAACATCATCGACACCCCCGGCCACGCCGACTTCGGCGGCGAGGTCGAGCGCGGACTCTCGATGGTCGACGGCATCGTGCTGCT
>NZ_DASWVI010000493.1:0-11016 GCF_036401255.1 Nocardioides sp.
CGGGGGGAGCTGTTCCACCTGGATAGGCCCGAAAAGGTTAGAAGATGCTCGTCCGACGCGTTCCCGCCATCGTGCTCAGCCTTGCGCTGGGTGCAGCGGCCCTCGTGAGTGCACCTATCGCATTCGCGGGTGATGGCGGGAACGCAACGGACGTCCAGAAGGACCGCGACACCTGCGGAGCGGGCACGCCGACCCGGGCCAAGCTCAAGGTCGGTACCCTCGAGGACAACAACTCCCGCCTGCTCGTAGTCGGCACCGTGTGGAGCGACGACGACGATGTCTGGGAGTGGCGGATGCGCCACAACGGCGAGCTCTCCTTCGAGGGACGCGCTCGCGGCCGCGAGGACGTCGACCTGGCGTTCCGCGTCTCCCGCACGATGATCAACTGGGACGGCGCCGACGACATCGTGTTCCGCGCCGAGAACCTCCGCACCGGCGAGGTCTGTCGGACCGCTCTGTCCTACTGAGGGGCGCCGCGGCGCCTATCCTGGGCGGACCCGAGCGAAAGGTCCGACGGTTGAGGTTCGTGCGCAGCCCGATCGCGCTGTTCCTGGTGATCGGCGTGGCGACCGCGGCGGCCATCCTGGTCGGGTCGAATCACCTCGCCGCCCGGGCCGCCTCAGACGAAGCCATCTCGGAAGCCGAGCGCACGACCCAGCTGCTGGCTCAGTCCGTGATCGGTCCGGAGATGCCTCGTGGCCTGGTCAACCTGCGGCCCCAGAACGCCGACCAGTTCACCGGCCTCCTCGACCAGTTCGACCTCGAGATCAAGGCCCGGCTGCTCGACGTGGACCGGCCGTTCCGCATCAACCTCTGGTCGCGCGACGGGCGGCTGGTGTACACGAGCGAGTTGCAGGTCCTGATCAAGAACGTGCGCTCCTTGGACCTGCGGCTCGACCCTGAGCAGCGCCGCATCCTCCACAACGGCGGCGTCGATTCCGAGATCGTGGATGCCTCCGCACCCGACGCGCAACACAGCCTGGTCGATGAGGGCACCGACGGCATGGTGCGGATCTATGCCCGCGCGCAGTCTCCGGAGGGCAAGCCGATCCTGGTCGAGACCTACTTCACCCTCGACGAGCTGAGCGCGCGGCGAGCGGAGATCTTCTCGTCCTTCCGATGGATCACCCTGGGCGGCCTCGGCCTGCTCGTCCTGGTGACCACCGCGATCCTGGTCGCGCTGACCCGTCAGCTGCGCCATGCCAGCACCGAGCGAGAGCGGCTGCTGCGCTCGGCAATGGACGCCTCGGACGCCGAGCGGCGCCGGATCGCCCGCGACCTGCACGACAGCGTCGTCCAGGACCTCGCGGGCACGGCGTTCGCCGTGAGCGCGGTCGCCCGCAGCGCCGAGACGCCCTCGGACGCCCGCGACACACTGGACGGCGCGGGCTCCTCGCTGCGCGACAGCCTCAAGTCACTGCGCTCGCTGCTGGTCGAGATCCACCCACCCGACCTGCGCGCGGACGGACTGGCCGCGGCGCTCGCCGACCTCACCGCCTCAGCCGCTGCCGCGGACGTCCAGGCATCGGTCAGCGTCGAGGGCGCCGAGACCGCCTCGGACGCCAAGGCGGCACTGGTCTGGCGGGTGGCCCAGGAGGCGGTCCGCAACGCGCTGCGGCACGCGGCCGCCTCGACGCTCGCCGTGACGGTCCGCGGCGACGGTCAGCGGCTGACCCTCGAGGTCGTCGACGACGGCGTGGGCTTCGCACCGGACTCGATCCGAGACCCCGACCGATACGGTCTACGCGGGCTGCGTAGCCTCGTCGCCGACCACGGCGGCGTGCTCGACGTCAGGTCGGCCCCCGGCGAGGGGACCACCGTGCACATGGAGGTGGATGCCCAGTGACGACGCCCACGAACGTCCAAGGCACCGTGCCGATCCGTGTGGTGCTCGTCGACGATCACGCGGTGATCCGCGCCGGGCTCGAGCAGCTCCTTGGCGGCACCGACGACATCGAGGTGGTGGGCACCGCAGCGAACGGGGCCGAGGCGCTCGACGTCGTACGCCGGATCAAGCCCGACGTCGTCTTGATGGACCTCCAGATGCCCGAGGTCGACGGCGTGGCCGCGACCCGGGCGATCATGTCCGAGCGGCTCGGCGTCGACGTGCTCGTGCTGACCTCCTTCTCCGACAGCGAACGGATCATCGCCGCCCTGGACGCCGGCGCCGTCGGCTACCTCCTCAAGGACGCCGACCCCGACGACGTGCTCCAGGGCATCCGAGCGGTCAGCCGCGGCGAGTCCCCGATCCATCCGAAGGCGGCCCGAGCCCTCCTCGGCACCCGCGCAGGCTCCCCGCAGGTGCAGTTGACCGCCCGCGAGACCGAGGTGCTCACGCTGGTCCGCGAGGGCCTGGCCAACAAGCAGATCGCCCGTCGCCTCGACATCAGCGAGCGCACCGTCAAGGCCCACCTCACCTCCGCCTTCGCCCGCATTGGTGTCGCCGACCGCACCCAAGCCGCCCTGTGGGCCGAGCGCAACGGCCTCTGACCCCACCGGCCGCGGCTCCTTCGTTTGCGCGGTTTGGTCACCAACGACAGAACGGGAGCGCTCCCATCTGCGGTTGGTGACCAAACCGCAGAGCCATGGCCCAGCGCAAGCGACCCCGGCGCAGCGCTAGTCGCGGGACTCGTCGACCGTGAGGTCGGCCGAGGGCTCGCGCACCGGGAGCGGCGGGGGAGTGCCGCCCCAGGCCGGGCAGATGCTCCGGTGCGCGCACCAGTCGCACAGCCGGCCCGGGCTGGGTCGCCAGTCACCGGCCTCCTCCGCGCGCTTGATGGCCTGCCAGATCGCCTCGACCTTGCGCTCGGTGGCCAGGAGATCGGCCTCGTCGGGCACGTACCGCAACAGCTCCCCGTTGCCCAGGTAGACCAGCTGGAGCATCGCCGGCACCACCCCGCGCGTACGCCAGATGACCAGTGCATAGAACTTCATCTGGAACAGCGCCTTGGCCTCGAACATCTCCGAGGGGGACCGGCCCGACTTGTAGTCGACCACCCGGATCGCACCGTCCGGAGCCACGTCGATGCGATCCACGAAGCCACGCAGCAGCAGCCGGGAGTCCAGGAGAGTCTCGACGTACAGCTCGCGCTCCGCCGGCTCGAGCCGGCGCGGGTCCTCGAGCGTGAAGTACCGGTCGAGCACCGACCGGCACGAGGCCAGCCACGCCGCAGCCTCGGCGCCCTCGCCCTCGTCGGGGAACATCTCGCGCAGCTCGGGGGCCGCCTCGACGAGCTGCTCCCACGCCGGCTCGAGCATCGCCTGCGCCCGGTCGGGGGTGCGCTCGGCCGCCGGAAGGTCGAACAGGTCCTCGAGGACCTTGTGCACGACCGTGCCGCGGACGGCATCGGGCGAGGACGGCTCCGGCAGCCGGTCGATGGTCCGGAACCGGTAGAGCAGCGGGCAGCTCAAGAAGTCACCGGCCCGGCTCGGCGAGAGCGCACCGACGACCTCGATGCCGTCGACCGGGGTCGAGACCCGGATGGCCGGCGACTCCGACTGCGCGCTCATGACCGTCACCCTAGGCGAGCCCACCGACAGGCCCCGGCCGCCCTGCACCCGTCGGCTAGCCTCGACGCGTGTCCGACTCGCCGCCCGATCCTGCCCACCGGCCCCGGCCACCGGGGACCCTCAAGGTCGGCACGATCGCGGGCAGCGACGTCCTCGTCTCCTCATCCTGGTTCATCGTCGCCGGGCTGATCGCCGTCATCGTCGCGCCCGTGGTCGACCAGGCTCAGCCCGGGCTGGGGGCGTGGAAGTACCTCGCGGGTCTGGCGTTCGCGGTGATCCTGTACCTGTCGGTGCTGCTGCACGAGGCCTCGCACGCGATCGTCGCACGTGGCTACGGCTTCCCGGTCTCGTCGATCACGCTGCACTTCCTGGGCGGCATGACGTCCATCGAGGGAGAGGCCCGCCGGCCGCGCCAGGAGTTCTTCATCGCCGTGGTCGGCCCGCTCACCTCGATCGCGGTGGGTGCCGTCGCCCTCGGGCTGCGACCGCTCATGCCCGATGGCCTGCTGCTGATGGCGGTCGAGGGCCTGGCCGGCGCCAACCTGCTCGTGGGGGTCTTGAACCTGGTCCCCGGCCTGCCGCTCGACGGTGGGCGGGTCCTGAAGTCGCTGGTCTGGCGCCTCACCGGCAACGTCCACCGCGGCACGATCGTGGCAGGCTGGGGCGGACGGCTGACCGCGGCCCTCGTGCTGTTCTGGCCCGCCTTCCAGGAGCCGCTGCTGGGGACCGAGCCGGACGTCATGGACTACGTGCTGGCGTTCGTCGTGGCCGCCTTCTTGTGGTCCGGGTCGACCGCGGCGATGGCGTCGGCCCGGCTGCGGAGTCGGCTGCCGCACCTGGTCGCTCGCGACCTGGCGCGCCGTACGCTCGCGGTGCCGAGCGACCTTCCGCTCGCCGAGGCGGTACGCCGGGCCCACGAGGCCTCGGCCGGAAGCATCGTGACCGTGACGTCGAACGGGGTGCCCGAGGGGATCGTCAGCGAGGCCGCCGTCCAGGCCACGCCCGAGGATCGCCGCCCCTGGGTCGCGGTCTCAGCGGTCGCGCGGTCGCTCGAGGCGGGGCTCCAGCTCCCGGCCGACCTGGTCGGCGAGGAGCTCGTGATGGCGATCAGCCGCACCCCGGCAGCGGAGTACCTCCTGCTGGAGACCGACGGCTCGGTGCTCGGCGTGCTCGTGACCGCGGACGTCGATAAGGCGTTCCGCGCCGCCGGCCACTAGGGTGCGGCCGTGTCCGAGCATCCCGACGTACCGGCCGCGGCCTGGTCAGGCGTCCACCGAGGCCCCCTGCGCGAAGGGGAGTGGGTGCGCCTCACCGACAGCAAGGGCCGACGGCACAACGTCTGCCTCGAGGCCGGCAAGCGCTTCTTCTCCAACCGGGGACACTTCGACCACGACGAGCTGATCGGCCGCGAGGAGGGCTTCACGGTCACCTCGTCCGCCGGTGGGGAGTACCTGGTGTTCCGGCCCCTGCTCTCGGAGTTCGTGGTGTCGATGCCGCGGGGCGCGGCCGTCGTGTACCCGAAGGACGCCGCGCAGATCGTCGCGCTCGCCGACATCTTCCCGGGCGCCGAGGTCGTCGAGGCCGGCGTCGGATCGGGCGCCCTGACCTGCTCGCTGCTGCGCGCGGTCGGACCGTTCGGTCGGGTCACCTCCTTCGAGCGCCGCGAGGAGTTCGCCGAGGTCGCGCAACGTAACGTGCGGCAGTTCTTCGGCGCCCCGGACGGCGCGACCCATCCCGCCTGGCGCCTCACGGTCGGCGACCTCGCTGAGGCGCTGCCCGCGTCCGGCGAGCGCGCGGACCGCGTCATCTTGGACATGCTCGCGCCCTGGGAATGTCTCGACGCCGCCGCCGGCGCGCTGCGTCCCGGCGGCATCGTGTGCGCGTACGTCGCGACGACCACCCAGCTGTCCCGGTTCGTGGAGACCGTGCGGGTCCACGGCGGATTCACCGAGCCCCAGGCCTGGGAGTCACTGGTGCGCGACTGGCACGTCGAGGGCCTCGCCGTGCGCCCCGGCCACAAGATGATCGGGCACACCGCCTTCCTCGTCACGGCCCGGCGGATGGCCCCCGGCGAGCGTCCGCCGCTCAAGCGGCGACGCCCGGCCCCCGGCGCCTACGGCCCCGACTACACCGGCCCGCGGCCCGCCGACGTGCCCGCCGACCTGCCTGCTGAGGGCGCCGCGGACTGACCGTTGCGCGGTTTGGTCACCAACGACATCCCTCGGGCCAGATCGCGTGTCGTTGGTGACCAAACGGCAGGGAGCCCGACGACCCGGCTCGCGTCCAAATCGTGACCAACACTGCGAAATGGGGTCTTTCGTCCCGACCTGTCGCGGGTAGGGTCAAGTGCGAAGGAGGTGGCGCTGATGTCGACATCGGAAGGCGTGCCCGGCGCGGGCGGTCGCAGCCCCGAGGAGCTGGTGAGCCAGGTCCGGCTCCTGGAGGCCGAGATCTCCGAGCTCCGGCGCCGCCTGGGTGAGAGCCCCGGCAGCTCTCGCGGTCTCGAGCTGCGGCTGGCCGACGCCCAGCGCTCGGTCGCCGGCTTGACCTCGCAGAACGAGCGCCTTGCCCAGACGCTGCGCGAGGCCCGCGACCAGATCATGAAGCTGAAGGAGGAGGTCGACCGGCTGGCCCAGCCGCCCGCCGGGTTCGGAACCTTCCTCGCGCGCAACGACGACGACTCGATCGACGTGTTCACCGGCGGCCGCAAGCTGCGGGTGAACGTCAGCCCGAGCGTCGACCTCGACAGCCTCCAGCGCGGCCAGGAGGTCATGCTGAACGAGGCGCTGAACGTCGTCGCCGCCCTCGACTTCGAGGAGGTCGGCGAGGTGGTGATGTTCAAGGAGCTGCTCGCTGACGGCTCGCGCGCGCTGGTGATCGCCAACGCCGACGAGGAGCGCGTCGTACGCCTCGCCGAGCCGCTGCGCGGCGACACCATCCGCGCGGGCGACTCGTTGCTGCTCGACTCTCGGGCCGGCTATGTCTACGAGAAGGTGCCCAAGTCGGAGGTCGAGGAGCTCGTCCTCGAAGAGGTCCCCGACATCGCCTACGAGTCGATCGGTGGACTGTCCGGACAGATCGAGCAGATCCGCGACGCCGTCGAGCTGCCCTACCTCCACCCCGAGCTGTTCAAGGAGCACCAGCTCAAGCCGCCGAAGGGCGTGCTGCTCTACGGCCCGCCCGGCTGCGGCAAGACCCTCATCGCTAAGGCCGTCGCGAACTCACTGGCCAAGAAGGTCGCCGCGAAGACCGGCCAGGAGGGGAAGTCCTACTTCCTCAACATTAAGGGTCCCGAGCTGCTCAACAAGTACGTCGGAGAGACCGAGCGCCACATCCGCCTGGTGTTCCAGCGTGCGCGGGAGAAGGCGAGCGGCGGCACGCCGGTCATCGTCTTCTTCGACGAGATGGACTCGCTGTTCCGCACCCGCGGCTCGGGGGTCTCCTCCGACGTCGAGAACACCATCGTCCCGCAGCTGCTCAGCGAGATCGACGGCGTCGAGCTCCTCGAGAACGTCCTCGTCATCGGCGCCTCCAACCGCGAGGACATGATCGACCCCGCGATCCTGCGTCCGGGCCGGCTGGACGTGAAGATCAAGATCGAGCGCCCCGACGCCGAGTCCGCGCGTGACATCTTCAGCAAGTACCTCACCACCAGCCTCCCGCTGCACGCCGACGACCTCGCGGAGTTCGGTGGCGACCGCGAGGCCTGCATCGGCGGCATGATCCGGGCCACGGTCGAGCGGATGTACACCGAGACCGAGGAGAACCGCTTCCTGGAGGTGACCTACGCCAACGGCGACAAGGAGGTCCTGTACTTCAAGGACTTCAACTCAGGCGCGATGATCCAGAACATCGTCGACCGGGCGAAGAAGATGGCGATCAAGGACTTCCTCGACCACCAGCAGCACGGCCTGCGGGTCTCGCACCTGCTCCAGGCGTGCGTGGACGAGTTCAAGGAGAACGAGGACCTCCCGAACACCACCAACCCCGACGACTGGGCCCGCATCTCCGGCAAGAAGGGCGAGCGGATCGTGTTCATCCGCACGCTGATCACCGGCAAGCAGGGGACCGAGCCGGGGCGTTCGATCGACACGGTCGCCAACACGGGTCAGTACCTCTGACCCTGCCTCACGCACGGCGCGGGCTCCCGTGCCGCCCTGAGTGGTTGCCGTTTGGTCACCAACCACAGATGGGATCGCTCCCAGGATGTGGTTGGTGACCAAACCACACACATCGACGCCGCGCGGGACGTCGCCGGGCGAAGGGGGCTCCGGGGAAACCGGACGCGGGTGCCGAGGTCGATCGTGCGTGGGCGACCAACCAGGCTGTCATCAACCGCCAGGGCACCCACGGCACCGGCGGCGCCGGGGACTGACCCGCTCAGCCGGCGTCTGTGACGTCGGCCACCGTTGCGTGCAGTGCGGCCAGGAGCTCGGCTGCGTCGACGGTCAGCGCGACACCGGGCCCGCCGCCGCCGATGCTGACGGTGCCGCTGATCGAGGCGTCCGCGACGACCGGCAGCGACGCCGAGCTGCCGAGTGGGGTGATGGTCCCGCGGACGTAACCGGTGATCTCGTACGCCGCGTCCGCGCTCGGCATCGAGGCGCGATTGACGCCCAGCAGCGCACGAAGCTTGGGCCAGGCGATCTCCCGGTCGCCGGGGAGCAGCACGAAGCGGTGGTCGCCCTCAGCGAGCCGCACCACCATCGTCTTGACGATCTGACGGGGCTCCAGACCCCGGGCGCGGGCCGCCTCGGCGAGCGAGCCGACCGCCCCGTGACGGGTCACCGTGTGAGCCAGCCCCAGGGCCTGGGCCGCTGCGATCGCCCGCGCCGAGCCGTCGTGCTCGCTCACGAGGCCCGCCGCGCCGTGCCGAGGAAGCCGTGGGCCCAGGGCCGGGTCACCCGCGGACCGACGAGGTACGACGCCGTCACCTCGCCTACGTCGAGGCCCGCGTCGGCAACCAGTGCCGGGACGTCGCGGCTGAGGTGGCAGCCGCCGAAGATCCGACGCTGCATCGGCTCGAGCCGGCGCTGCCAGCGCTCGACGCCCGGGTCGGGAGCCAGGCCGTGCTCGAGGAAGTGGAACCGGCCGCCGGGCCGCAGGACCCGGCGTACCTCCCGCAGCGCCCGTTCCACGTCGGGGATCGTGCAGAGCGTGAACGTCGAGAGCACCGCGTCGTACTGACCGTCCGCCGCCGGCAGCCGCTGGGCGTCGTCGCCCGTACGCTCCACCGGAGCCGCGTGCCCAGCTCGCCGCTCGGCGGACATCTCCCAGGCCACGTTCGAGGGCTCCACGACGTCCACCGCCGTCACGGCAGCGGGGTAGTGCGGCAGGTTCAGCCCGCTCCCGAACCCGATCTCGAGGACCCGTCCACTCAGGCCCGAGCAGGCCGTCGACCGCCGCCGGGCGATCTCGGCGACCGAAAGCGAACGGTCGGTCAGGCGAGGTACGACGTGGTCGGTCCAGATGCCCATGCCCACGAGGGTAGGACGTGTTCCACTCGCGTAGGCTCGGCACATGAGCGTGCGCCGGGTCATGGGGACCGAGGTGGAGTACGGCATCGCGGTGCAGGGCCAGCCGTTGGCCAACCCGATGGTGGCGTCCTCCCAGGTCGTCAACGCCTACGCCTCGTCGACGGTCCAGGCTCGCCGAGCCCGCTGGGACTTCGAGGAGGAGTCGCCGTTGCGCGACGCTCGCGGTTTCGACATGTCGCGCCAGGTCGCGGACCCCTCGCAGCTCACCGACGAGGACATGGGTCTGGCCAACGTGATCCTCACCAACGGGGCACGGCTCTACGTCGACCACGCGCACCCGGAGTACTCCACGCCCGAGGTGACCACGCCGCTCGACATCGTCCGGTGGGACAAGGCGGGCGAGCAGGTGATGCTGGACGCCGCGCGCCGTGCCGGCCAGCTGCCGGGCGGCCCCCAGATCGTGCTCTACAAGAACAACACCGACAACAAGGGCGCGTCGTACGGCGCCCACGAGAACTACCTGATGCGTCGCTCGACGCCGTTCGGTGACATCGTCCGACACCTGACGCCGTTCTTCGTGAGCCGGCAGGTCGTGTGCGGCGCCGGCCGGGTCGGGATCGGGCAGGACGGCCGCGCCGACGGCTTCCAGCTCAGCCAGCGCGCGGACTTCTTCGAGGTCGAGGTCGGGCTCGAGACGACGCTCAAGCGACCGATCATCAACACCCGCGACGAACCGCACGCCGACCCCGAGAAGTACCGCCGGCTGCACGTGATCATCGGCGACGCGAACCTGGCCGAGGTCTCGACGTACCTCAAGGTCGGGACGACGGCCCTGGTCCTGGCGATGATCGAGGACCGGTTCATCACGACCGACCTCACCGTCGACGGTTCGGTCGCGGGCCTGCGAGCCATCTCGCACGACCCCAGCCTGCGCCAGAAGGTCACGCTCACCGACGGCCGGAAGCTCACCGGCGTCCAGTTGCAGCTGGAGTACCTCGATCTGGCCCGCAAGTACGTCGAGGACCGCTACGGCGCCGACGCCGACGCGCAGACCCTCGACGTGCTCTCGCGGTGGGAGTCGGTGCTCGACCGCCTCGAACGTGACCCGATGCTGTGCGCTCGCGAGCTCGACTGGGTGGCCAAGCTCAGGCTGCTCGAGCAGTACCGTCAGCGCGACGGCCTGGCCTGGGACGACGCCAAGCTGCAGCTCATCGACCTGCAGTATTCCGACATCCGGCCCGAGAAGGGGCTCTATCACCGCCTGGCGGACGGTGGCCGCATCGATCGGCTGCTCGACGACGCCTCTGTCGAGGCGGCGATGCACGACCCGCCCGAGGACACCCGGGCGTACTTCCGGGGCCGGTGCCTGGAGAAGTACCCCGAGCATGTGGCCGCGGCGTCCTGGGACTCGGTGATCTTCGACCTCCCGGGTCGCGAGTCGTTGCAGCGGGTGCCGACCATCGACCCGATGCGCGGCAGCAGGGCGCACGTGGGGGAGCTGCTCGACCGCAGTGAGACGGCCGAGGAGTTGTTCACCGCGCTCACCCGGTGAGTGGATAGGTTGGGGACATGGCACAGGAGCAGAAGCAACCACGGAAGTCCTCGGAGACCGAGGAGGCGGTGGAGACCGCCCCCGAGACCGATGTGGCCGAGCGCAAGGAGGCGCTCGACAGCGACGTGGACGACATCCTCGACGAGATCGACGACGTGCTCGAGACCAACGCCGAGGACTTCGTGAAGTCCTTCATCCAGAAGGGCGGGGAGTAGCCCGGATGAGCGACCCCCGACTGCCGGCTGCGTTCTTGCAGCCGGGTTCCTCGTCGTTCAGCGACTTCCTCGCCGCGCAGGCACCCGAGCTCCTGCCGGGGCGCCGGGCGGTGCCTCAGGGGCACGCGCCGGCGCGGGCCGGCGATCTGGCGCCGCACGGCACCACCATCGTGGCGGCGACGTTCCCCGGCGGCGTCGTGATGGCTGGGGACCGGCGCGCCACGATGGGCAACATCATCGCCCAGCGCGACATCGAGAAGGT
>NZ_DASWVI010000494.1:0-4421 GCF_036401255.1 Nocardioides sp.
TGCTCCGCGCGGCGGCGCAGCTCGGCGGCCCGCTCGGCCGCGGCCATCGGGTCGGCGGGGGACCGCGGCGGCTCGGGCGTGCCCGCACGCTGCTCGACGGCCGTCTCCTGCGGCTGGTCCTGCTTGCGCTGCCACCACCGGGTGGGGCTTTGATCGTTCGCGTCCATCGTCTGCGAGCCTAGGGGTTCCTGGGACGGGTGTGTTGCCGAATGTCAGTACACCAGCGCCTGCACGTCGGGCCCCAGCACCTCCTCGACGTACGC
This sequence comes from Nocardioides sp., assembly GCF_036401255.1. Classification (GTDB taxonomy): domain Bacteria; phylum Actinomycetota; class Actinomycetes; order Propionibacteriales; family Nocardioidaceae; genus Nocardioides. The sequence goes on from NZ_DASWVI010000494.1 coordinate 264, forward strand.
CGCCGCCCCGGCGATCCGCACCCCCGGCAGCAGGTCGTCCTCGGTGAGCTCGCGCCGGACCGCGCACTGGGTGCACACGGTGACCCGGCCGCCCGCGAGCACCGCCGCGACCAGGTCGGCCGGGGAGGACGCCTCGGGCAGCGCGAACCCGCCCCGTCCGGCGCCCAGCCAGGCCGCCTCGCCGGTCAACCAGAGGCTGACCTCCGCCCCGGCGGTGACGGCGATCGCGGCGACGGTGAGCGCCTGGTTGGCGCGCTCGGGGTCGTCCGCCCCGCAGGTGACCTTGACGACGAGATGCCGGGCCATGTCGCCCACCCTAGAGTGTCGGTATGCCGTTCGAGCTCCCCGACAACCTCCATCCCGACTGCGGCCCGGTGGCGTGGCTGCTCGGCCGCTGGGGCGGCCGCGGCCACGGCGACTACCCGACGATCGAGGGCTTCCAGTACGGCCAGGAGCTGGTCTTCACCCACGACGGGCGCCCGTTCTTCCACTACTTCTCCCGCTCCTGGATCGTCGACGAGGCCGGCGAGAAGGTCCGCGAGGCCGCCCAGGAGGCGGGCTTCCTGCGCTGCCGCCCGGAGGGCAAGGTCGAGCTGCTGCTCACCCACAACACCGGCTTCGTCGAGATCTGGTACGGCGAGGCCGCGGACGGCAAGCTCGAGCTGGCGACCGACGCGGTCGTGCGCACCGAGTCGGCGAAGGAGTACACCGGCGGCAAGCGCCTCTACGGCAACGTCGAGGGCGACCTGCTCTACGCCTACGACATGGCCGCGGTCGGCCAGCCCCTCCAGCCCCACCTGTGGGCGCGGCTCGTCCGGCAGTGAGGCCCCGGTGAGACCCCGATGACCGAGGAGCTCGCGGCGCGGCTGCGGGAGCAGGGCTACCGGCTCACCCCGCAGCGCCAGCTCGTGCTCGCGGCGGTCGAGAAGCTCGGCCACGCCACCCCCGACGAGGTGTTCGCCGAGGTGCACGCACAGTCCAGCGCGGTCAACGTCTCGACGATCTACCGCACGCTGGAGGTCCTCGAGGAGCTTGGCCTGGTGCGCCACGCGCACCTGTCCGACCGCGCGCCGACGTACCACTCGGTCACCGATCACGAGCACTTCCACCTGGTCTGCCGGAATTGCCACAAGGTCGTCTCCGTTGACCCGGAGGTGGTGGCCCCGCTCGCCGAGCGGCTGATGCGCGAGCAGGGGTTCGTGATCGACATCGGCCACCTGGCCGTCTTCGGCCGCTGCACCGACTGTGAGGAGACCCGATGAGGAGCCCGTTGCTGGACCTGCCCGGAGCGGTGGCCGCCGACGGCATCGACCGCGACGTGGCGGCGCACTACGGCTCGTTCAACGGCGAGCAGCGCACGCTGGAGTCCGGCGAGGGCTTCGTCGACCTCTCGCACCGCGACGTCGTCCGGGTCTCCGGCCCCGACCGGCTGACCTGGCTGCACTCGCTGACCACCCAGCACCTCGAGTCGCTCGCCCCCAAGGTGTGGACCGGCGTGCTCATCCTCAGCCCGCAGGGCCACGTCGAGCACGCGTTCTTCGGCTACGACGACGGTGACTCCTTCACCGCGCACACCGAGCCCGGCACCGCCGCCGCGCTCGTGGACTTCCTGGACCGGATGCGGTTCATGATGCGCGTCGAGGTCGCCGATGTGACCGCCGAGCTCGCCGTCACCTGGCGGCCCTCCGCCACCGCCGAGGGACCGTACGCCGGCTACGAGCTGGTGCCCCGCGACCAGCTGACGACGTACGCCGAGGCCGCGGGCCCGGCGTGCGGACTGTGGGCGTTCGAGGCGCTGCGGATCGCCCGGGGCGAGCCCCGGCTCGGTCTGGACACCGACCACCGGACGATCCCCAACGAGGCGGGTTGGATCGGCCCGGCGGTGCACCTGGACAAGGGCTGCTACCGCGGCCAGGAGACCGTCGCCCGGGTGCACACCCTGGGCCGTCCGCCGCGGCGACTGACGCTGCTGCACCTCGACGGCTCGGAGAACCGGCTGCCCGCGGTCGGCGCGGAGCTGCTGCAGGGGGAGAAGGTCGTCGGCTTCGTCGGCACGTCCGCCCGCCACCACGAGCTGGGCCCGATCGCGCTGGCGATGGTCAAGCGCAACGTGCCCCTCGACGCGACCCTCACCGTCGAGGGGATGCCGGCCGCGCAGGAGGTGCTGGTCGACCCGGAGGTCGGGCTGCACGTGCGACCGCTGCGCGGCTGACCCTCCGGCGGGAGACCCCGGCCACCCGTTCGGGTGTTCAGACCCGCGATCGGCCGACCGATACCTAGGATCTACCTCTGTCTCGGTCTCGGTCTCGGAAGGCTCTCGCGTGTCCGCAACTCGTCGTCAGACGCTGCTCACCACCGGCGTCGCCGCGGCGGCCACCACGGGCGCCGCGCTCGTGCCGGCCTCGGCCGCCGGCGCCGCCACCGGGTTCGCCCCGGGGCGCTACGCCAGGACCCGGGTGCTGGCGGCGTCCTCGCGCCACGTGGTCAACCGGTTCAGCTACGGCATCACCCCCGCGCTGGCCGCCCAGGTGCGCGCGGCGGGAGGCGGGCAGGAGTGGTTCGCCCGCCAGCTCGCCAAGGCCGACCCGACCCGCGCCGACGGCCCGGACTGGTGGGAGTCGCTGCACTGGGACCCGGTCACCGTCTACGACAACAACCGCACCGGCGTGCGAAGCGGCTGGCTGGTGATGGACGACTACCGGCGCCGCACGCTGATGCGCCGGATGACCTCCACCCAGCAGGTGCTGGAGGTGATGGCGGAGTTCTGGGAGCACCACTTCCACGTGCCGCTGAACGCCGACAACGTCTACATGTGGCGCGCCGACTACGGCGACACGATCCGCCGCCGGGCCCTGGGCCGGTTCGCGGACCTGCTGCCGGCCGCGGTGCTGCACCCGGCGATGCTGATCTATCTCAACGCGGCGGTCAGCACCAAGGACCACCCCAACGAGAACCTCGCCCGCGAGCTGCTCGAGCTGCACACCGTGGGCGTGGGCCACTACGGCGAGAACGACGTCAAGGAGACCGCCCGGCTGCTCACCGGCTGGTGGGTGGAGATGTGGAAGTCGTGGGAGCGGTTCTTCCGCACCGACCTGCACGCCCGCGGCCCGGTGAGGATCCTCGGGTTCACCGACGCCAACGCCGATTCGTACGCCGTGCCCGCGACCCAGCGGTTCCTCGCCTACCTGGCCCGCCACCCGGCGACCGCGCGGCACGTGGCCGACAAGCTGGTGCGGGCCTTCGTGTCCGACCAGCCCAAGCCGACGCTCTCGCGCAGGCTGGCGAAGGTCTACCTGTCCCACGACACGCGGATCAAGCCGGTGCTGCAGGCACTCGTGGCCTCGAAGGAGTTCCAGCGCTCGGTCGACGCCAAGCTGCGCGACGGCGACGACGACGTGGTGGCGTCGTACCGCCTCCTCGGCATCGGCGTCGAGCAGTCCACCGCCTCCGACGCCGCGGTCAGCGTGCTCAGCGACCAGGTCGGTGCGCTCGGCCTGGGGCTGCTGTCGTGGCCGCGGCCCGACGGGCAGCCGATCGACAACGCCGCGTGGGCCTCGCCGACCCGCGTGATGGCGTCGATGTCGCTGCACTGGAACCTCGCCCAGGGCTGGTGGCCGCGCACCGGCATGGCCCGGCCGACGCCCGCCGACTGGGTGCCGGAGCCGAAGCTGGCGTTCCGCGACCTCGTCGACCACCTCAGCCGCCGGGTGCTGCAGCGGCCCTCGACCGCGACGCTGCTCGAGGCCTGCTGCGCGGTGACCGGCCTGGCGCCCGACGCGGAGGTGGTCCGCGAGACGTTCTCCGCCACCACGTGCGGCCGGCTGCTCGGCACGCTCCTCGACTCGCCGCAGTTCTACCGCCGCTGATGACTCTCGGACCCAAGGACGACCCGATGGCCTCGACTCCCTCCACCGACGGCTGCCCCGACGGCTGCGCCGACCACGAGCGCGCCCTGACCTCCCGCCGCGGGCTGCTGCGCGGCCTGGCCGCCGGCGGCGCCACGATGGCGTTCGGCTCCACGATGGTGACGATGTCGGGCGCGATGTCACCAGCCAGCGCCGCGCCCGGATCGCGGACGGCGCCGCCGCCGGCCGCCTCGGTCCTCGTCGTCGTCTCGCTGCGCGGGGCCGCCGACGGGCTCTCGCTGGTGGTGCCGCA
>NZ_DASWVI010000495.1:0-7668 GCF_036401255.1 Nocardioides sp.
CACCGCCGCGCCCACCACGACCGGATACGTGCCGCCCGAGATCGACGTGCCGGCGCTGACCGCGCTGCTCGACGGGAAGTACGCCGAGGTCCGCGACCTGGTGCGCACCAACCTCGCGGCGTACGCCTCGATCCTCGCCGACGCCGAGGAGCTGTCGATCGAGGACTTCCGCGAGCGCGTCAAGGACGTCGTGGTCGAGATGGCCGCGACCGGGCAGACGGGCATGGGATTCCCCGAGGAGTACGGCGGCGGCGGCGACATCGGCGCGTCGATCGCCGCGTTCGAGACCCTCGCGTACGGCGACCTGTCGGTCCTGGTCAAGGTCGGGGTGCAGTTCGGGCTGTTCGGCGGCGCGATCCTGCAGCTCGGCACCCAGCGCCACCACGACGCCTACCTCGCGGACCTGATCACCGGGCGGCTGATGGGCTGCTTCGCGATGACCGAGACCGGGCACGGCTCGAACGTCCAGGCGCTCGGCACGGTCGCGACGTACGACCCCGACGCCGAGGAGTTCGTGATCACCACGACCACCGAGGACGCCCGCAAGGACTACATCGGCAACGCGGCCGAGCACGCCGAGGTCGCCGTGGTGTTCGCCCAGCTCGAGGTCGGCGGCGCCCGCGAGGGCGTGCACGCGTTCGTGGTGCCGATCCGCGTCGACGGGGCGCCCGCGCCCGGCGTACGCATCGAGGACGACGGCCGCAAGATGGGCCTCAACGGCGTCGACAACGGGCGGATCTGGTTCGACGGCGTGCGGGTGCCGCGCACCGCGCTGCTCAACCGGTTCGCGGACGTCACCCCCGACGGCACCTACGAGAGCCCGATCGAGAACCCGAACCGGCGCTTCTTCACCATGCTCGGCACCCTGGTGCAGGGCCGCGTGTGCGTCGGTGGCGGCGGGATCAACGCCGCCAAGGTGGCGTTGGCGATCGCCACGAAGTACGCCGTACGCCGCCGCCAGTTCGAGGCGACCTCCGACGAGCAGGAGGAGCTGCTGCTCGACTACGGCCTGCACCAGCGCCGGCTGCTGCCGCTGATCGCGCGGACCTACGCGCTGCACTTCGCCCAGGAGGTCGTGGCGGCCCAGCTGCACGACGTGTTCTCCGGCACCCAGTCACCCGGGGCGGCCGACCAGGCGCGCCGTGAGCTGGAGTCCCGCGCCGCGGGGACCAAGGCGCTCGGCACGTGGCACGCGACCCGCACCATCCAGGAGTGTCGGGAGGCGTGTGGCGGCGCGGGCTACCTGGCCGTGAACCGGTTCGCGGCGCTCAAGGCGGACACGGACGTCTTCACCACGTTCGAGGGCGACAACCACGTGCTGCTCCAGCTGGTCGCCAAGGGCCTGCTCACCGACTACGCCAGCGAGTTCGAGGACCTCGACCAGCTCGGGATGGTCCGGTTCGTCACCAACCTGGCGGTCGAGACGGTCATCGAGAAGACCTCGGTGCACAAGCTGCTCGAGCGGGTCCGCGACCTGCTGCCGGGCGGCGACCAGTGGGACCAGGAGGCCGGCCTGTTCGACCCCGACTACCAGCTCGCGATGCTGCGGTTCCGCGAGGAGCACATGCTGGCCGGAGTCGCCCGGCGGCTCAAGCGCGGCATCGACAACGGGATGAACCCGGGCGAGGTCTTCTCCCGGGTGCAGGACCACGTGATCGCCGCGGCCAGCGCGCACGTCGAGCGGCTGGTGCTCGAGGCGTTCGTCGACAAGACCGCCGGCCTGCCCGACGGCGATCTCAAGGTCGCGCTGACGCTGCTGTGCGACCTGTTCGCGCTGTCGACGATCGAGGCCGACCGGGCATGGTTCATGGAGCACGGCCGGCTCACCGTGCCCCGGTCGAAGGCGATCAGCCGCGAGGTCGCCGACCTGTGCCGCAAGATCCGGCCGCTCGCCGTACCCCTCGTCGACGCGTGGGCGATCCCCCCGGAGATGCTGCGCTCGCCGGACCTGGTGGGCTAACCGCCGTCGGCGGGCACGTCACCGGGTCTCGACACGCCGGTCGCGATCAGTGCCCGCCGGTCTTGAACCGGTCGAACGACGCGTGCACCTCGGCCTCCGCCTCGGTGCGGCCGACCCACTCGGCGCCCTCGACGGACTTGCCGGGCTCGAGGTCCTTGTAGACCTCGAAGAAGTGCTGGATCTCGAGGCGGTCGAACTTCGAGACGTGGCTGATGTCGCGCAGGTGCTCCAGTCGCGGGTCGGTGGCCGGGACGCAGAGGACCTTGTCGTCGCCGCCGGCCTCGTCGGTCATCCGGAACATGCCGATGGCCCGGCAGCGGATCAGGCAGCCGGGGAACGTCGGCTCCTGCAGGATCACCATCGCGTCGAGCGGGTCGCCGTCGAGACCGAGGGTGTTCTCGATGTAGCCGTAGTCGGCGGGGTACTGCGTCGAGGTGAACAGGGTCCGGTCGAGACGGATCCGGCCGGACTCGTGGTCGACCTCGTACTTGTTTCGCTGACCCTTCGGGATCTCCACCAGCACGTCGAACTCGAGCACGTCATCCTCCGCCATCGTCAGGGTCAATCTCCAGGGTCGATCGGGCCCGCGCGGCGGGCCGGGGTCAGTCTCGCGCACAATGGCGCCAAAAGCGCACCCGGGAAGGGGCCGTTCGTGGGCCGACGTGACCGACGCCACCCCTCACGGGGGGCCTCGTGGGGTGCCCGCCTCGCCACCTGGGGGCCGGTGCTGCTCGTGCTCGCGGTGCTGTCCGCGGCCGGGGTGGTGCTCTGGCTCGACCCGCCCGCGCCGCCGCCCGAGGACGACCCGGCGGCGATCCCGCCACCGCCCGGACTCACGCTGCCGGCGGCGTCGCCTCCGGCGCCGGTGGCCGCGCCGGCGACCGGCGTCCCCGATCCCGCGAAGGTACGCCGGGCGCTCGCGCCGCTGCTCCGCGACGCCGACCTCGGACCGCACGTGCTCGCCACGGTCGCGGGGCTGGACGGCACGCTGCTCTACTCCAGCGGCACCGGCTCGGCGCTGCCCGCCTCGACGCTCAAGCTGCTGACCGCCACCGCCGCCCTGGAGACCCTCGGGCCGGACCACACCTTCGCCACGACGGTCGTCGACGCCGGACCCCGCCGGGTCGTGCTCGTCGGCGGCGGCGACCCACTGCTGGCCGCCGACGACCTGCGCGGGCTCGCGCGCGACACCGCGGCCGCGCTGCTCGCCGCCGGGCGCACCCGGGTCCGCGTCGACTACGACACCAGCCTGTTCACCGGTCCCGCGGTCAGCCCGCACTGGCCGGCGAGCTACATCACCGACGGCGTGGTCGCCCCGATCACCGCCCTGTGGCTCGACGAGGGCCGCCCCGCGGAGGGCTTCGGGCGGGTCGAGGACCCCGCGGCCGTCGCCGCCGCGGCGTACGCCCGGGCCCTGACGCGGTCCGGCCTGACGGTGACCGGCCCCATGCGGGAGATCGCCGCGCCCGCCGGTGCGCCCGCGCTCGCCCGCACCGACAGCCTGCCGCTCGACCGGATCGTGGAGCACACGATCGAGACCAGTGACAACGAGGCCGCCGAGGTCCTCGCCCGCCACGTGGGGCTGGCGACCTCCGGCGCCGGGTCCTTCGCGGGCGGGGCCCGTGCGGTGCTGGCGGTGCTCGACGGGCTCGGCGTCCCCACGCAGGGCGCCGCGACGTACGACGGCAGCGGGCTCTCCCGCGACGACCGGCTCGACCCCGACACGATCACCGCCGTCCTCGAGCTGGCCGCGGCGCCCGAGCATCCCGACCTGCGGGCGGTGCTCACGGGGCTGCCGGTGGCGGGCTTCTCCGGCTCGCTCACGGGCCGCTTCGCCGAGGCCGGCGCCGAGGGACGGGGGCTGGTGCGGGCCAAGACCGGCACCCTGTCCGGGGTCAGCGGGCTCGCCGGCATCGTGACCGACCGCGCCGGCCGTCCCCTGGTGTTCGCGCTGCTCGCCGACCGGATCGACCTGCCCGACACCCTGGACGCGCGGGCGGCGCTCGACAGCGCGACGGCGGCGCTCGCCCGCTGCCGCTGCGGCTGAGCGCGCGCCTGGGTCTGTGGACGCCGCGGGTACCGTCACGACATGAGCAAGCACACGGGCCCGGGCTCCGGCGCGGGGATGGTCGACTGGGGCCTCGCCGTCGCCCTCGGGTCCCGGATCGCGGGGGAGGGCCCCGTCGTCGACCGGAGCACGGCCGAGGCCGTGGTCGCCGAGCTGCGCGCCGACGCCGACCGCTCCACCGGCCTGGTGCGCGAGCACACCGGGCTGGTCGCCGCCGAGCGCACCGCCCCGGTCCTGGTGGTCGACCGGGCGGGGTGGGTCGCCGCCAACGCGGACGGGTTCGCGACCGTCCTCGCCCCGGTCGTCGACCGGCTCTCCGCGCGCAAGGGCGCGCCGAGCGGGCTGAGCCTCGCGGTCGGGTCCCGCGTCACCGGCGCGGAGGTCGGGGCCGTGCTGGGGTTCCTGGCCGGCAAGGTGCTCGGCCAGTTCGACCCCTTCCACGCCCCGTCCGGCCGGCTGCTGCTCGTCGCGCCGAACATCGTCCACGTCGAGCGCGAGCTCGGCGTCGACCCCCACGACTTCCGCCTCTGGGTGTGCCTGCACGAGGAGACCCACCGCGTGCAGTTCACCGCGACCCCCTGGCTGGCCGACCACCTCCTCGGCGAGATGCAGGCGCTCGCGGACACCCTCGAGCCCGAGGGCCTCCTCGAGGACGGCCTGGGCCGGATCGTCGAGGCGGTCAAGAGCGCACGGGGTGGCGGCGGCAGCGTCCTCGACCTGGTCAGCACCCCCGAGCAGAAGGAGATCGTCGACCGCGTCACCGGCGTCATGTCGCTCCTGGAAGGCCATGCCGACGTCGTCATGGACGACGTGGGTCCGGGGGTGATCCCGACGGTCGCGGACATCCGCAAGCGCTTCAACCGCCGCCGCCAGGGCGTGGGCGTGCTCGACAAGGTGCTGCGCCGGGTGCTCGGCCTGGACGCCAAGATGGCGCAGTACCGCGACGGCGCGCGGTTCGTGCGCGCGGTCGTCGACAAGGCCGGCATGGCGGAGTTCAACGCGGTGTGGGAGCGACCGGAGAACCTGCCCTCCAAGGCGGAGATCGCCGACCCGCGGGCCTGGATCAGCCGGGTGCTGTGAACCGGGGATGAGCCTGCACCCGGCGGTCGCGGCGGTCCGCCTGGCCGTACGCCGATCGCTCACCCACGTCGAGCCCGGCCGCACCGTGGTCGTGGCGTGCTCCGGCGGCGCGGACTCCCTCGCGCTGCTCGCGGCCACCGTCTTCGAGGCCCGCCGGGCGGGCTGGCGGGTCGTGGGTGCGACCGTCGACCACGGGCTGCAGCCGGGGTCGGCCGACCACGCCGCGCGCGTGGTCCGGCAGATGGCCGACCTCGGGGCCGACGAGACGTTCAGCGCGGCCGTCCACGTGGAGACCGCGGGCCTGGGGCCGGAGGCCGCCGCGCGCCGGGCCCGTTACGCGGTGCTCGGCGAGATCGCCGAGCGGAGCGGGGCCGACGCGGTGCTCCTCGGGCACACCCGCGACGACCAGGCCGAGACCGTGCTGCTCGGCCTGGCCCGGGGCTCCGGTGGCCGGTCGCTCGCGGGGATGCGGCGTTCGTTCGACGGGTTCGTGCGCCCGCTGCTCGACGTGTCCCGCACGGACACGGTGACCGCCTGCCAGGTCGAGGGCCTCGAGTTCTGGGACGACCCCCACAACGACGACCCCGGCTACGCCCGCGTGCGGGTACGCCGCACCGTGCTGCCGGTCCTCGAGGACCAGCTCGGCCCCGGCGTGGCCGAGACGCTCGCCCGGACCGCCGAGCAGCTCCGTGAGGACATGGACCTGCTCGACGACGCCGCCGACGCGGCGTACGCCCGCCTGGGCGACCTCCCGGTCGAGGGCCTGCTGGCCGAGCCGGGCCCGATCCGGCGGCGGGTGCTGCGGCTGGCGGCGCTGGACGCCGGGTCGCCGGCCTCCGAGCTGTTCTACGAGCACGTGCGCGCCGTCGACTCGCTGCTCACGGACTGGCGCGGCCAGAAGTGGGTGGACCTCCCCGGACACGTCCGCTGCCGGCGGTCCGAGGGCCGGCTGCGCTTCGAGCGGGTCGGTTGAGGAATCTCAGGTTCCGCCGCGGGGAGCCGATTGTTCGCTCACACTCGCTGTGAGTGCGCGTCGTCGTGCGTGCCCGCCGAACTGGAGAAGCCCATGTCCCCTCGCCGTACGCTCGCCGCAGCCGCCGCCCTCCTCGCCGCTGCCGTCCTCGTTCCCCAGGCGCTGCCCGCCACGGCGGCGACGCACCGCGGTGTCGCCGTCACCGCGCCCCGCACCGGTCAGTCGCTCATCCAGGGCGTGGTGACCGACCAGACCGGGCGCTACGTCGACGACGTCACCGTCCAGGCGACCAAGGCGGACGGGACGCCGGCGGCGTCGGCCAAGACCTACGCCAGCGACCGTGCGGACGGCCCGCAGCACGGCTACTTCTACCTCGAGGTCGGCCGGGGCACCTACACGCTGACCCTGACGCGCTCGGGCTACCGGACCGCGACGTACGGCCCGTTCGAGATCACCCGGCGGCGCCAGACGATCAGCCTCGGCGAGATCGGCATCGTCAAGATGCTCCCCGAGACCAAGACCGCCGCGGCGCTCGTGCGCCGGAGCGTGACCACCAAGCAGAACGGCGTGGTCGAGGTGGCCGTGAGCGCCAAGGGCGCCAAGCCGACCGGGACCGTCGAGGTCCGCGAGGGCCAGCGCGTGGTCGGCGAGGGCCGGTTGAAGGCCTCGGACAAGGGCGAGCTCGTGATCGGCCTCGACCGGCTGCCGAAGGGCGCCCATCAGCTGAAGGCGTACTACCTCGGCTCCTCGGCGCTCAAGGCGTCCTCGTCCCCGTCGTTCACCCTGACGGTCACCAAGGCCCGCCACTGACCTAGAGTCTGCGCCATGCATGCTTCCGACGTGGAGAACGACCTGGTCAACGTCCTCTTCACCGAGGAGCAGATCCAGGGGCGGCTCGGCGAACTGGCCCGCGACATCGAGGCCGACTACGAGGGCCAGGACCTCTTGATCGTCGGCGTCCTGCGCGGCGCGGTCATGGTGATGGCCGACCTGGCGCGCAGCTTCCGCCGGCACCTCGAGATGGACTGGATGGCGGTGTCGTCGTACGGCTCCGGCACCAAGTCCAGCGGCGTGGTGCGGATCCTCAAGGACCTCGACACCGACATCTCGGGGCGGCACGTGGTGATCGTCGACGAGATCATCGACACCGGCCTGACGCTGTCCTGGCTGACCTCGAACCTGTCCTCGCGCAACCCCGCGAGCGTCGAGATCTGCACGCTGCTGCGCAAGCCGGAGGCGCTCACGATGCCGGTCGAGGTGAAGTACGTCGGCTGGGACATCCCCAACGAGTTCGTGGTCGGCTACGGCTTGGACTACAAGGAGCGCTACCGCAACCTGCGCGACATCGGCACGCTCGCGCCGCACGTGTACTCCTGAGGTCGGGCGCGGGCCCGAGGCGTCGGCTGGGACGCTCCGCAGATCCCGGGCAACGAGTTCGTGGTCGGCTACGGCCTGGACTACAAGGAGCGCTACCGCAACCTGCGCGACATCGGCACGCTCGCGCCGCACGTGTACTCCTGAGGTCGGGCGCGGGCCCGAGGCGTCGGCTGGGACGCTCCGCAGATCCCGGGCAACGAGTTCGTGGTC
>NZ_DASWVI010000496.1:0-39952 GCF_036401255.1 Nocardioides sp.
CGACGAGGTAGGTCCGGTGGTGGGGGCTGGTCCACTCGAACGACGTCGGGGACTGGCGCTGGTAGGTCCAGCCGCCGGTGGTCTTGAGCCGGTGGTGGAATCGGCAGAGCGGGGCCAGGTTCCAGGTCGCGGTCGGTCCCAGGGGCCAGGGGATGGTGTGGTCGAGGTCGCAGGCCCGTGAGGGGCGCGAGCAGCCGGGGAACACGCAGGTCGGGTGGGTCAGCACGGCTTGCTCGTGCTGGGCGGCCGTCGGCTCGTAGTGGTCGGTGAACAGCTCGTCGGCCAGGTCGATCACGGGTTTGACGGTGACCGTGGTGCCGGCCTGGAGGCACCATTCGGTGAGCTGGTCGAGGGTGACCCAGGCGCGGGTGTTGACCACCTCGACGATCCCGGGGCCCTCGTCGGGGCGGTGGTGGGTGTAGATCACCACCTCCCGGGCGAGGTCACCGGTCTGTTCGCCGCGGGCCAGGATGCCCAGCGCCATCGCGCGGCGCTCGTCCACGGCCAGGTCGGGGTGGGTGGTCAGGAGCCGGTGGGCGATGTCGGCGACCGCGGTCTCGAGGTCGAGGGCGTCGGCGGTGGTCAGGATGGCGTCGAGGAACGCGGTGCCCGGGGTCTCCCCGAGGGCGGGTTTGGCGTGGGTGACCCGGACCCCGAACGCGGGCTCACTGGTGCGCGCGAGCGCGGTCTCGGGGTCGTAGGTGGTGCGGGCGGCCTCGACGGTGCGTTCGATCTGGGCATAGGAGCAGTGGTCGACCACGGCCGCCAGGTGGCGGTCGACGTACGCCGCGGCCTGCATCGACAGGGACTGGGTCAGCTGGGCGACCCGGCGGGCCCGCCACACCGACACCTCACCGGCCATGACCCGGGCCCACAGGCGCGGGAGCCGATCCTTGGTTTCGACGGCGTCACCGATGAAGCTCCGCCCCCCGGTCGGGGACATGCCGAGCGCGGCGGCCAGCTCGGGGATCGCGAACTCCGCGACCGTGGGGGCGCCGGGGCCGGCGATCTCGAGGTCGCGCTCCTCCCACGCCGCCCCGTCCTCGACGTCGTCGCCGGGGTGCAGCTCAGCCCACTCGGTGGCGATCTCGAACCGCCGCGCCTCCAGGGCGTCCAGGTCGGCCCGGATCCCCCGCGCGGCACCCAGCACCCGATCGGCCGGGCGAGCCGGACCGGTCCGGGGGGTGTCGAGCGTGGTCGCCGTCATGTGTTCCAGCCAAGCAGGGCCTACCGACAGTCCGAGGCCCAGAACCCCTTGTTCCACAGGGTTCCGGGACATCCGAGAGTAAAATCTTCCGATCCCCAGGTGGGGCGTTGCGGTAGGAGGAATCCCGGGTCTACAGACGGTGACCACAAGCACGTCGACCACCAGCGACCGTCAGGTCCGGGACCGCGGTGACCACCTCGCGCTCGACCACAGCGGACGGTGACCACGTCCCCCGTTCTTCGACCACCTCCACCCGAGGCCGCCCGCAGGCCGACGTACATCCCGGCCCCCCTGCGCACGCTGCGGTGGTTTCGAGACGGTTGCTAGCGCAACCTCCTCAACCACCGGGATCCGCCGCGGACACACACTCGACAAGGTCCCCTGTCAGACGCGAGGCTGTGACCTACGCCACGCCCGTCGACCCAGGGAGCACCAGATGAGCAACGACGTCCTGTCCGAGCGAGCCAGGATCGAGGCCGCGGTCGCGGGCCGGACCCTCGTCGACGCCCTGGCGGAGACGGCGCGGGTGCACGCCGACCAGCCGGCGTACTCCGACAAGCACGAGGTGCCCGAGGGCGAGGCGTGGCGGACGATCACCTGGGCGCAGACCCGCGAGCTCGCGCTCGACGTCGCCGCGGGCCTGATGGCCGCCGGCGTCGGAGAAGGCGACACCGTCGCGATCATGGCGACCAACCGCATCGAGCACTTCGTCGCCGACATGGGCGCGGTGCACGCAGCGGCCACGCCGATGTCGATCTACAACACGCTGTCCGCGGAGCAGGTGGCGTACGTCGCCGGCCACGCCCAGCCGACCGCGGTGATCCTCGAGAACGACGACCACCGCGCCCGCTGGGCCAAGGCGCTGGAGGAGACCGGCAGCATCCGCAAGGTGGTCATGCTCGGCCAGGAGTGGGACGACCTGGTGGCCGCCGGCCGGGCCTACCGCGCCGAGCACGCCGACGAGCTGGCAGCGCGAGCAGCGGGCCTCGACGCCGACGCGCCGGCGACGATCCTCTACACGTCCGGCACCACCGGCAACCCCAAGGGCGTCGTGCTCACCCACCACAACGTCATGTACGAGGCGCTCAGCACGCTCGAGGCCGCCGGCCTGCACGAGGCGCAGACCGCGATCAGCTATCTGCCGCTCGCGCACATCGCCGAGCGGGTGCTGGGGCTGTACGGCCCGCAGATCCAGGGCAGTCACATGCACGCGATCGGCGACCCCTCGGGCCTGCTCGCCGCGCTCGGCGAGGTGCACCCGACGAGCTTCTTCGGCGTCCCCCGCGTCTGGGAGAAGATCAAGACCGGCCTCTCCGCCAAGCTCGCCGCGGACCCCGACCCGAACAACGTGAGGATGGTCCAGGACGCGATGGCGGCCGCGCAGGCCTGGGTCGCGGCCCAGGAGGTCGGCGGGACGATGACCCCCGAGATCGAGGAGAACTACCGCAAGGCAGAGGAGCAGATCCTCGGGTTCCTCAAGCTGCTGCTCGGCCTGGACCAGGTGACCTGGGCCGGCTCGGCCGCGGCGCCGATGCCGATCGACGTGGCGCGGTTCATGGCCGGTCTGGGCCTGAAGGTCTTCGACGTCTACGGCATGACCGAGACGTGCGGCGCGATCACCGCCAACGGCCCCGGCGGCTTCAAGCTCGGCACCGTCGGGCGCGCGACCCCCGGCATGGAGGTCAAGCTCGGCGAGGACAACGAGGTGCTGGTCCGCGGCCCGGTCGTCACGCCCGGCTACCACCTGCAGGAGCAGGCCACGCAGGCGCTCATCGACGAGGACGGCTGGGTGCACACCGGCGACATCGGCACCCTCGACGACGACGGGTTCTTCTCGATCGTCGACCGCAAGAAGGAGCTGATCATCACCTCCGCGGGCAAGAACATCGCACCCTCCAACATCGAGGGCTACCTCAAGGAGTCCCCGATCGTGGGGCACGCGATGGCGATCGGCGACGGACGCCCGTACGTCGTCGCGATCCTCACCCTCGACGGCGAGGTGGCTCCGATCCTCGCGCAGCAGATGGGCATCGAGTTCACCGACCTGGCCGACCTCGCCGAGAAGCCGGAGATCCGGGCGATGGCGCAGCAGGCCGTCGACGAGGCCAACTCGCGGCTCTCCCGGCCCGAGCAGGTCAAGTCCTTCGAGCTGCTGCCGGTGGAGTGGACCGCGGAGTCCGAGGAGCTCACGCCGACACTCAAGCTCAAGCGACGCGTCGTCAACACCAAGTACGCCGACGTGCTGGACCGCCTCTACGGCTGACCCGCATCCGGCTCGGTGCGAGCTCGTCGACGTAGCGGTCAGCATCTGGCCTCAATAGGTGTCACAAAGGACCCAGTCCCGGTGTCCCATGGGCGCCCGGACGACCCCTGAGGAGTCCCGATGATTTCGGGATCCCGAGGGGGTCGATCTAGGGGAAAACCCCGATGCAGACTGTCCGTCCTCCTTGAGAGAGTCCTTCCATGCACCGTCAGATCGCCGGCAAGCTCACCGGCCGGGTCACCAAGTGGCTCGTGCTCGTCGCCGTACTCGTCATCGCGGGCCTGATGAGCCCCTTCGCAGGCAAGCTCACCGATGTCCAGAACAACGAGACCGAGTCCTGGCTGCCCTCCAGCGCCGAGTCCACCAAGGCATTCGAGAAGCTGAAGGCGTTCCAGGACGAGTACGACGTCGGCACCACCGTCGTCTACTACAAGGCCGGCGGGCTCTCCGAGTCCGACCTCGCCGCCATCGAGGACCAGGCGAGCGAGATCGAGGGCATCAAGGGGATCACCGACGTGGTGACGCCCCAGCGCGCCCAGGCCGCCGGCATCCCCGCGCCGTTCGTCTCCGACGACGGCGAGGTCGCCAAGCTCCAGTTCACCGTCAACTACGGCGACAAGCTCTGGGAGGAGCTGCCCGACCTCAAGGACCGCCTCGACCAGATCACCGCGATCGACGGCGTGGAGACCTACCTCGCCGGCGCCGGCGGCCAGAGCGCCGACGCGGCCACGATCTTCACCTCCTTCGACGGCAAGCTGCTCTTCGTCACCCTCGGCGTCGTCGTGCTGATCCTGCTGGTCAGCTACCGCAGCCCGCTGCTGTGGGCGCTGCCGATCATCAGCGCCGCCGTGGGGCTGATGACGACGATGGGCCTGCTCTACTTCCTCGCGAAGTACGCCGGCCTCACCGTCAACGGCCAGACCCAGTTCATCCTCACCGTGCTCGTGATCGGCGCGGGCACCGACTACGCGCTCCTGCTGGTCGCCCGCTACCGCGAGGAGCTGCGGCGTCACGAGGACCGCCACGAGGCGATGGCGTTCGCGCTGCACCGCGCGGCGCCCGCGATCCTGGCCAGCGCGGCCACCGTCGTGGTCGGCCTGCTCTGCCTGACGTTCGCCGAGCTCAACTCCACCGCGGGCATGGGCCCCGCCAACGCCATCGGCGTCGCGGTCACGTTCCTGGTGATGGTGACGCTGCTGCCCGCGCTCCTGGTGATCTGCGGTCGCTGGATCTTCTGGCCGCTGGTCCCCCGCTACGGCTCCCAGGAGCCCACCGCGTCGGGCCTGTGGGCACGGGTCGGCAAGGGCATCGCGCCGCGTCCGCGCGTCGTCTGGGTGGGCACCGCGCTCGTGCTGGGCGTCCTGTGCCTGGGCTTCCTGCGGCTCGACACCTCCGGCATCCCCAGCGACGAGATGTACACGACCGAGCAGGACTCGGTGACCGGCCAGACGATCCTCATCGACCACGGCCTGGTCGACGCGAGCACGCCCGTGCAGGTCGTCGCCAACGAGGACAAGGCCAAGGACGTCGTCGCCGCGATGTCCGGTGTCGACGGCATCGCCGAGCCGGTGGTTGTGGGCGCCAAGGACGGCGTCGCCCTGATCGTCGCCGAGCTGACCAGCGACCCCTACTCCCAGTCGGCGTACGACGCCGTCGAGGACGTGCGTACGGCGGTGCACGGGGTCGACGGAGCGGACGGCCTGACGACCGGGATGTCGGCGGTGTCGCTCGACATCGAGGAGGCCGCGGCCCGCGACAACCTGGTAATCATCCCGATCGTCCTGCTCGCGGTGCTGCTGATCCTCATCGGCCTGCTCCGGTCGCTGGTCTCGCCGCTGATCCTGGTCGGCACGGTGATCTTGTCCTTCGGCGCCGCACTCGGCATCTCCGGACTGGTCTTCGACTTCATCTACGGCCACGAGCACACCGACACCGGGTTCCCGTTGTTCAGCTTCGTGTTCCTCGTGGCACTCGGCATCGACTACAACATCTTCTTGATGACGAGGGTCCGGGAGGAGACCGCCACCCGCGGCACCCGGCGCGGCTCGCTGATCGCGCTGTCCTCCACCGGCGGGGTGATCACATCGGCCGGGATCGTGCTGGCGGCGACGTTCGCGATGCTCGCGACGATGCCGATGACGTTCACCCTCCAACTCGGCACGACCATCGCGCTCGGGGTGCTGCTCGACACGATGATCGTGCGGTCGGTGCTGGTCACCGCGATCAACCTGGACCTCGGCGGGAAGATCTGGTGGCCCAGCGCGCTGGACCGCAAGCCGCCCGTCGAGGACGGCGACCGGGTCGCGATCACGCCCGAGGAGGAGCCGGAGCCGACACCGGTCTGACCATCAGCTGAGCCGGCCGCCCCGACCCGGGGCGGCTGGCTAGTCTGATCAAGATGAGTGAGCAGCCGACCCCGCAGCAGGTCCGCCGGGCGCTGGCACGCGCCGAGCGAGGCGCCGCGCTGGACGTCGCCGAGGCGACCGTCCTCCTGGCCGCGACCGGAGCCGACCTGGAGCGGCTGACGACGGCCGCCGCCCGCGTGCGCGACGCCGGTCTCGTGGCCGCCGGCCGCGCGGGGGTCGTGACCTACTCCCCCAAGGTGTTCATCCCGGTCACCCGGCTGTGCCGCGACCGCTGCCACTACTGCACGTTCGTCGAGACGCCCGCCCAGGCGGCTCGCGACGGACGCGCGCCGTACCTCTCCCCCGACGAGATCCTCGCGATCGCCGCCGAGGGCGCCCGGCTCGGCTGCCTCGAGGCGCTGTTCACGCTCGGCGACCGGCCCGAGGACCGGTGGCCGGAGGCGCAGGCGTGGCTCGACGAGCAGGGCTACGACTCCACGCTCGCCTACGTCCGCGCGATGGCCGTGCGGGTGCTCGAGGAGACCGGCCTGCTCCCGCACCTCAACCCCGGCGTGATGTCGTGGGAGGAGCTGAACCGGCTCAAGCCGGTCGCCCCGTCGATGGGGATGATGCTGGAGACGACCTCGCGGCGGCTGTTCGAGACGAAGGGCGAGGCCCACTACGGCTCCCCCGACAAGGACCCGGCCGTGCGGCTGCGGGTGCTCGAGGACGCCGGCCGGCTCTCGATCCCGTTCACCACGGGGCTGCTGGTCGGCATCGGCGAGACGCTGACCGAGCGGGCCGAGACGATCTTCGCGCTGCGCGCGAGCCTGAAGGCGTACGGCGCTATCCAGGAGGTGATCGTCCAGAACTTCCGGGCCAAGCCGGACACCGCGATGCGGCACACGGACGACCTCGCGCTCGACGAGTACCGCGCGGCGATCGCGGTCACCCGGATCGTGCTCGGGCCCAAGGCCCGGGTCCAGGCGCCCCCCAACCTGGTCGACCTCGACGAGTGCCGCGCCCTGCTCGCGGCCGGCGTCGACGACTGGGGCGGCGTCTCGCCGCTCACGCCGGACCACGTCAACCCCGAGCGGCCCTGGCCGTCCCTGGACCGGCTGCGCGACCTGACCGCGTCGTGCGGCTTCGAGCTCCAGCCCCGGCTGACCGTGCACCCCGAGTACGTCCGGGCCGGCGAGCCCTGGCTCGACCCGCGGGTGTCCGGGCACGTGGCCGCGCTGGCGACCGAGGACGGGCTGGCCCGGCCCGGCGTACGCCCGACCGGGCTGCCGTGGCAGGAGCCCGACGGCGGTTTCGCGAGCGTCGGGCGGACCGACCTGTTCGCCGCGGTGGACACCGAGGGCCGCACCGACGACCGGCGCTCGGACTTCGGAGATGTCTACGGCGACTGGGACGCGGTGCGCGAGGCGGCGCGCGCCACCGGTGGTTTCGAGACGGTTGCTAGCGCAACCTCCTCAACCACCGGAGCCACGGTGGTTGAGGAAGGCGCGCTAGCGCCTGTCTCGAAACCACCGTCGGAGGCGCTGGCCGCGTTGCGCGCGGCGGAGAAGGACCCGGGCAACCTGTCCGACGAGCATGCGCTGACGCTGATGACCGCCGAGGGCGAGCTGCTCGAGCAGGTGTGTCGGCTGGCCGACGACCTGCGCCGCGAGGCGGTCGGTGACGAGGTGACCTACGTCGTCAACCGCAACATCAACTTCACCAACGTCTGCTACGTGGGCTGTCGGTTCTGTGCGTTCGCCCAGCGCCGCACGGACGCCGACGCCTACTCCCTGTCCCTCGACGAGGTCGCCGACCGGGCGGCCGAGGCGTGGGACCTCGGGGCGACCGAGGTGTGCATGCAGGGCGGGATCGACCCCGAGCTGCCGGCGACGGCGTACTTCGACCTCGTGAGCGCGGTCAAGCAGCGGGTGCCGGAGATGCACGTGCACGCGTTCTCACCGATGGAGGTGGTCAACGGCGTGGCCCGCACCGGGCTGTCGATCGAGGACTTCCTCATCAAGGCCCGCGAGGCCGGCCTCGGCTCGCTGCCCGGCACCGCGGCCGAGATCCTCGACGACGAGGTCCGCTGGGTGCTGACCAAGGGCAAGCTGCCGACCCGCACCTGGATCGAGGTGGTGTCCACCGCCCACCGCGTCGGCATTCCGACCACCTCGACGATGATGTACGGCCACGTCGACAACCCGCGCCACTGGGTCAACCACCTGCGCGTGCTGTCGCGCATCCAGGACGACTCTCTGGATTCTGGGGGAAGTGGCTTCACCGAGTTCGTGCCGCTGCCGTTCGTGCACACCTCCGCGCCGATCTACCTCGCCGGGGTCGCGCGCCCCGGGCCGACGCTGCGCGACAACCTCGCGGTGCACGCGATGGCCCGGATCCTGCTGCACGGCCGGATCCGCAACATCCAGACCTCGTGGGTCAAGCTCGGCGTCGAGGGCACCCGCGCGATGCTGCGGGCGGGCGCGAACGACGTCGGCGGCACGTTGATGGAGGAGACGATCTCGCGGATGGCCGGGTCCGAGCACGGCTCGGCCAAGACCGTTGCCGAGCTCGAGGAGATCGGCGCGGGGATCGGCCGGCCGGTCGTCGAGCGCACCACGACGTACGCCCGACGACCGGCCTGAGACTCAGGCCTCCGGGGCGTTGTGCTCCGGGTCCTCGGTGACGTGGCGTGGCCCGAACGAGCCCTCCCAGCTCCAGTCGCGCACCTCGGGCATGTCCTCGCCGTAGGTGCGGATGTACTGCTTGTGGCGGATCAGGGCGTTCTTGAACTCCTCGCGCGCGGCGCCCGAGGTCGCCCGCAGCCGCGGCAACCGGTCGATCACGTCGATGGCCAGGTTGTAGCGGTCCGTGTGGTTGAGCACGGTCATGTCGAACGGCGTGGTGGTGGTGCCCTCCTCCTTGTAGCCGCGCACGTGGATGTTGGCGTGGTTGGTGCGCTTGTAGGTCAGCCGGTGGATCAGCCAGGGATAGCCGTGGTAGGCGAAGATGACCGGCTTGTCCGTGGTGAACAGGGCGTCGAAGTCGGCGTCGGAGAACCCGTGCGGGTGCTCGCTCGCGGGCTGCAGACGCATCAGGTCGACCACGTTGACGAACCGGATGCGCAGGTCGGGCAGGTGCTCGCGCAGCAGTGCGACCGCGGCCAGCGCCTCCATCGTCGGGACGTCGCCCGCGCACGCCAGGACCACGTCGGGGCCCTCGTCGGTGTCGTTGGACGCCCACTCCCAGATGCCGGCGCCCTTGGTGCAGTGCACGATCGCCTCGTCCATGTCGAGGTACTGCAGCGCCGGCTGCTTGCCGGCCACCACGACGTTGACGTACTGCTTGCTGCGCAGGCAGTGGTCGGTCACCGAAAGCAGCGTGTTGGCGTCCGGCGGCAGGTAGACCCGGACCACGTTGGCCTTCTTGTTGACCACGTGGTCGATGAAGCCCGGGTCCTGGTGGGAGAACCCGTTGTGGTCCTGGCGCCACACGTGCGAGGTGAGCAGGTAGTTCAGCGAGGCGACCGGGCGGCGCCACTCGATGCGGTTGGTCGACTCCATCCACTTCGCGTGCTGGTTGAACATCGAGTCGACGAGGTGGATGAACGCCTCGTAGCAGGAGAACAGGCCGTGGCGCCCGGTCAGCAGGTAGCCCTCGAGCCAGCCCTGGCAGGTGTGCTCGGAGAGGATCTCCATGATCCGGCCGTCCGCGGCCAGGTGGTCGTCGTAGTCGAGGATCTCGGCGTTCCAGGTCCGGTTCGTCACCTCCATGACGTCCTGCAGCCGGTTGGAGGAGTTCTCGTCGGGGGCGAAGAGCCGGAAGTTGTGCATGTTCTGCGCCATCACGTCGCGCAGGAACCCGCCCATCACGCGCGTGGCCTCGACCGCGCCGGTGCCGGGCGCGTCGACCTCGACGGCATAGTCTCGGAAGTCGGGCATCCGCAGCGGCTTGAGCAGCAGGCCGCCGTTGGCGTGCGGCGACGCGCTCATCCGCATGTCGCCCTTGGGGTGCAGCGCGCGGATGTCGTCGACCGGGGCGCCGGCCTCGTCGAAGAGCTCCTCGGGGCGATAGCTGCGCAGCCACTCCTCGAGCACCTCGCGGTGGGAGTCGTCGCTGCGGGCGTTGGCGAACGGCACCTGGTGGGAGCGCCAGAAGTTCTCGACCTTCTTGCCGTCCACCTCCTTCGGACCGGTCCAGCCCTTGGGTGAGCGCAGGATGATCATCGGCCACGGCCGCCGCGGGGCAGCCGCGGAGGACCCGCGGGCCTCGGCCTGGATCTCCGCGATCTCGTCGAGGCAGCGGTCCAGCGTCGCCGCGAACTCCGCGTGCATCTGCTCGGGATCGGACCCGGAGACGACGTACGGGTTGTGGCCGTAGCCGCGCAGCAGCGAGAGCAGCTCCTCCTCCGGGATGCGGGCCAGCACCGTCGGGTTCGCGATCTTGTAGCCGTTGAGGTGCAGGATCGGCAGCACCGCGCCGTCGCGTCGCGGGTCGACGAACTTCGTGGAGTGCCAGCTGGTCGCGAGCGGGCCGGTCTCGGCCTCCCCGTCACCGACGACGGCCGCGACCACGAGGTCGGGGTTGTCGAACGCGGCGCCGTACGCGTGCGAGAGGGCGTAGCCCAGCTCGCCGCCCTCGTGGATCGAGCCCGGCGTCTCGGGCGCGACGTGGCTCGGGATGCCGCCGGGGAAGGAGAACTGCTTGAACAGCCGCTGCATGCCGGCCGCGTCCTGGGACACGTCGGGGTAGACCTCGGAGTAGGTGCCCTCGAGGTAGGAGGACGCCACCAGGCCCGGGCCGCCGTGACCGGGACCGGTGATGAAGATCATCCGCTGCCGGCGCGCCATGATCGTGCGGTTGAGGTGGGCGTAGATGAAGTTGAGGCCCGGGGTCGTGCCCCAGTGACCCAGCAGCCGCGGCTTGACGTGGTCGGCCACGAGCGGCTCGCGCAGCAGCGGGTTGTCCATGAGGTAGATCTGTCCGACGGACAGGTAGTTGGCGGCGCGCCACCAGCGATCGAGGGTCTCCAGCGATGGGTCCATGGCTTTACCGTTCCGGGGCGCTGGTCGGGACGCAAGGGGGATTCAGTCCTGTTTCTGGCGTCGGATCCTGGGCACCCAGGAGTGGACTAGCGTGAAAGCCGACGCAGTCGATGAGGATCCCTGAAGGAGGACCCGTGAGCAGCCACAGCGAAGGTGAGTCGGAGATCTACGGCGACTACAGCGTCGACGACGAGGACCAGCCCGGGAACATCGAGGACCTGGGCGACGGCGACGTCGAGGACGAGCTCGACCGGGGCTACTCCCCGCCCGAGCACTACTCCGCCGGCCAGGGCTACGGCAACACGCCCTGGGAGGAGGAGCACCGCGAGACCATCGACCAGCGGATCGGCCAGGAGATCCCCGACGAGGACCCGTACGCCGAGGCGGCGGACTCCGACGAGGTGCTCGACGACGGCGAGGTCGGCCGGGCCCGGGCCGGACGCCTGGTAGACCCGGACGAGGGGCTCGGCGAGGACACCGAGAAGGACCTGGTCGGCGAGGACGTCGGCATCGACGGCGCCGCTGCCTCCGCGGAGGAGGCGGCCGTGCACATCGTGGAGGACTACCCCGAGGAGTGAGCCCCGAGGAGCGAGCCGCCAGGAGTGATCCCTAGGAGTGACCGCCGGGCCGTCGGGGTACGGCATGGTCACACCGAGAGGGAGGAACACTGATGGCATTCCTGCTGTGGATCTTGGCGGTCATCCTCGTGGTCGCCGGCATTTTCCAGCTCTTCAAGGGCCAGCTGCTCTGGGGCATCGTGCTGATCATCGTGGGGCTGCTCGTCGGCCCGGGCGGCGTCAGCATCTTCACGTAGGCGAGATCAACCGATCAGCCGCGACCCGCAGGTCGGCGACGAGACCCTCGTACGCCGACCTGCGGTCCTCGGCCCGCAGCACCGCGGACGGGTGCGTCGTGGCGAGCACCCACGCCGGGGGCCGGGCGACCGCGAAGGACGCCGGCCAGTCGCGGACCCGGCCGCGTGACTCACCCACGCGGAAGCCCGCGCCGTACACCGCCTTGCCGGCGGTGCCGCCCAACAGCACCACGCCGGTGGGACGGACCAGCCGCAGCTCCGCCTCCAGCCACGGCCCGCACGCCGCGACGTGGGCACGGCTCGGGGACTGGTGGATGCGCTGCTTGCCGCGGGTGCCCGACCAGCGGAAGTGCTTGACGACGTTGGTGATGTAGACCTCGGCCGGCGATATCCCCACCTCGACCAGCGCCTCGTCGAGCACCTTGCCGGCCGGCCCCACGAACGGCTCACCCTCGCGGTCCTCACGATCGCCCGGCTGCTCGCCGAGCAGCATCAGCTCGGCGTCGACCCGCCCGTCGCCCATCACCGCCTGGGTGGCGTCGCGGTAGAGCTCGCAGCCGCGACACTCCTGCGCGGCCTGGCGCAGCGACCGGAGGCTCAAGGACTGCGGGACCCACGCACCCGCACCGGGTCGCTCCTGGGGCCGGGTCCGATCAGGCATGGTCGGGCGGTACCCCGGGCACCGGGGCGCCATGACCGACCTCGCCCTGCGGGCCCTCGTGCTCGTGTGCACCCTCAAGCCCTCCCCCGCCGAGTCGAGCTCCCAGCTCCTCGGCGAGCAGGTCCTCGGCCAGCTCGAACGCCACGGCGTGACCGGCGAGGTGGTCCGGATCGTCGACCACGACGTCCGGTTCGGCGTCAGCGCCGACGAGGGCGACGGCGATGCGTGGCCGGAGATCCGCGCCAAGATGCTGGTCAGCGACATCCTGGTCATCGCGACACCGATCTGGATGGGCCAGCCGTCCTCGGTCTGCAAGATGACGCTCGAGCGTCTCGACGCCGAGCTCGGCGAGACCGACGACGAGGGCCGGATGCTCACCGAGGGCAAGGTCGGTGTCGTGGCCGTCGTCGGCAACGAGGACGGCGCGCACCACGTCGTCGCCGAGGTGCTCCAGGCACTCAACGACACGGGGTTCAGCATCGCCGCGAACGCCGGGACCTACTGGGTGGGCGAGGCGATGCAGAGCACCGACTACCGCGACCTCGACCCGACGCCGGAGAAGACCGCGGCGGCCACCGAGGCGGCCGCCCGGCACGCCGCACACCTGGCGCGGCTGCTCAAGGACGCGCCGTACCCCGGCACCTGACGCGCCGGGAACGCGTTCTAGTTCCGGCTAGGCTGCGCGCGTGCGCTTCTCGATCAGTACGGCGTTCCAGCCGGTCGACCACCTGGTCCCGCTCGCCCGCGCGGCCGACGAGCTCGGCTACCACTCGATGGCCGTGCCCGACCACGTGGTCGACCTGGAGGAGCTGGCCACGCCGTACCCGTACACGCCCGACGGCGCCCGCCGCTGGGACGCCACCGCGGCGTGGCCGGACCCGTGGGTGCTGATCGGGTCGCTCGCCGCGGTGACGAGCCGGCTGCGCTTCCTGACCTCCGTCTACGTCCCCGCGCTACGCAGCCCGTTCCAGGTCGCCAAGAGCGTCGGCACGGCCGCGGTGCTCTCGGGCAACCGGGTCAGCCTCGGCGTCGGCATCGGCTGGTGCCGCGAGGAGTTCGAGCTGCTCGGCCAGGACTTCGCGACCCGGGGCCGGCGCACCGACGAGGCGCTCGCCCTGATGGCGCGGCTGTGGCAACCCGGGTGGACCGAGTTCGACGGCGAGTTCCACACCGCGCCCCGGCTCGCGATGGAGCCGACCCCGACCGAGCGGATCCCGGTCCTGGTCGGCGGACTCTCCGAGGTCGCATTCCGGCGCGCCGCCCGCCACGACGGCTGGGTGGGCGACATCTACCCGATCGACGAGGCCGTCGCGCACGCCGGCCGGCTCGCCGAGGTACGCCGCGAGGCCGGCGCGGACGGGGAGTTCTCGGTGATCACGGCGCTGAGCGACGCGTTCCTCCCCGAGCACTTCGCCCGCGCGGAGGCCGGCGGCGTCACCGACTGCTGGACGATGCCGTGGGCCTACTACCACGGGCTCGACGCGACGCTGGACCAGAAGATCGACGCCCTGGAACGGTTCGCGCGCGACGTGCTGACGCCGGTCAACGGCTGACTCCGCATGGGGCCGAGGGCTCCGGGTACCTCGGCGGTGTAGGCGAACATCGGCGACCCAGGAGGACACCGTGCCCAGCAAGTCGGCGAACGTGAAGAACGAGAAGCAGTACGAGGCCCTCAAGGACAAGGGCATGTCGAAGGAGCGGGCGGCCAAGATCGCCAACGCCAAGGACTCCTCCAAGCACGGCGGGCAGCAGTCCGGCAAGGGCGGCAACAGCAAGCAGGGCGGCACCACCGCGCAGAAGAAGGAAGCCGGGCGCAAGGGCGGCAAGGCGGCGGCGAAGAAGAGCTGACGTGAGGATCGGCTACTTCCTGTCCAGCGAGGAGCACCCGCCCGAGGAGCTGGTCCGCCAGGCGAGACTCGCCGCGGACGCCGGGTTCGAGGCGCTGTGGATCTCCGACCACTACCACCCGTGGAACCACGAGCAGGGCCAGAGCCCGTTCGTGTGGAGCGTGATCGGCGCGGTCAGCCAGGTGTGCGACCTGCCGATCACGACCGCGGTCACCTGCCCGACGGTGCGGATCCACCCGGCGGTGATCGCGCAGGCGGCGGCCACCAGTGCCCGGATGTGCCGCGGCGGGTTCCGCCTCGGCGTCGGCTCCGGCGAGGCGCTCAACGAGCACGTCACCGGCAGCCGCTGGCCCACGGCCGACGTCCGCCTCGAGATGCTCGAGGAGGCGGTGGGGGTGATCCGCAGGCTGCTGAGCGGCGAGCGGGTCAGCCACCACGGGCGGCACTACACGGTCGAGGACGCGCGGATCTTCACGCTGCCCGACGATCCGGTCGAGATCCCGGTCTCCGGGTTCGGCCCGGAGGCGATCGCGCTCGCCGCCCGCATCGGCGACGGGTTCGTCACCACCCAGCCGGACCAGGACGCGCTCGCGGCGTACCGCGAGCAGGGCGGCACCGGTCCCGCGATGGCGGGCGCGAAGGCCTGCTGGGGGCCGGACCGCGACCAGGCGCAGGCGCTCGCGCACCGACTCTGGGCGAACGCCGGGGTGCCGGGCGAGCTCGCGCAGGTGCTGCCGAGCCCCGCGCACTTCGAGCAGGCCTCGCAGCTGGTGACGCCGGAGATGGTCGGCGAGACGATGCCGTGCGGCCCGGACGTCGAGGAGCACGTGACCAAGCTGGCGGCGTACGCCGAGGCGGGGTTCGACGAGCTGTACGTCGCGCAGATCGGCCCCGACCAGGACGACTTCTTCCGGGTCTACGAGGCGGAGGTCCTGCCGGCGCTGCGGCGCTCGGCGACGTAGGCGAGGCGGCGCAGGCTCTCGGTGTTGCGCCACGCGAGCTGGAGGTCACGGATGGGCTTGGGCATCAGCACCGCCGGCCCGCTGATCGCATCCTCCTCGATGCTGAGGTCGGTCTCGACACCGGCCGCCTCGAGCCGGATCGTCACCTGCGCCACCCCGGTCGGCCAGGCGCGGGCGTGAAGCACGAGCGTGGAGCCGGGCGTCGACTCGACGACCTCGGTCGTGTCGTCGATCAGCATCGGCCAGGTGCCGACCGAGTGGTGCAGCTGAGCCCCGACCGCCGGCCAGGTGTCGTCGACCTCGCGCATCCGGGAGGCGCCGACCACCCAGAGCGGGTAGAGCCAGCCGTCGGCCAGCACGTCCCAGACCTGCTCGGGGGTGGCCTTGATCCTGCGGGTGTTGGTCGCCATGG
Source organism: Nocardioides sp. (assembly GCF_036401255.1). Taxonomy (GTDB): domain Bacteria; phylum Actinomycetota; class Actinomycetes; order Propionibacteriales; family Nocardioidaceae; genus Nocardioides. The sequence goes on from NZ_DASWVI010000496.1 coordinate 15,557, forward strand.
CTGCGTAGTACCCACTGGCGCTCGCCATGCTCGGGAATGGAAGAACCGCCGGGGTCTCGGGTCCCCGGCGGTTCGTTGAAAACTCTAGCGGTTCATGCCTCCGATGTCCCGAGTTCCCCGTCAGGTCGCCGGGATGATCTATGTCACGTGGGCCCGGTCACTCCCACTCGATGGTGCCCGGCGGCTTGGAGGTGATGTCGACGGTGACCCGGTTGACCTCGCGCACCTCGTTGGTGATGCGGGTCGAGATCCGCTCCAGCACGTCGTACGGGAGCCGCGCCCAGTCGGCGGTCATCGCGTCCTCGGAGGTGACCGGCCGCAGCACGACCGGGTGGCCGTAGGTGCGGTGGTCGCCCTGGACGCCGACGGAGCGTACGTCGGCCAGCAGCACGACCGGGAACTGCCAGATGTCGCGGTCCAGGCCGGCGCGGGTGAGCTCCTCGCGGGCGATCGCGTCGGCCTCGCGCAGGATGTCGAGCCGCTCGCGGGTGACCTCGCCGATGATCCGGATGCCCAGGCCGGGGCCCGGGAACGGCTGGCGCCACACGATCTCGGCGGGCAGGCCGAGCTGCTCGCCGACGAGGCGGACCTCGTCCTTGAACAGGGTGCGCAGCGGCTCGACCAGCTCGAACTCCAGGTCGTCGGGCAGGCCGCCGACGTTGTGGTGGGACTTGATGTTGGAGGTGCCCGCTCCCCCGCCGGACTCGACCACGTCCGGGTAGAGCGTGCCCTGCACGAGGAACGCGACCTTCTCGGCGCCGTCGCCGGTCACCGCGTCGCCCAGGATCTCGGCCTCGGCGGCCTCGAAGACCCGGATGAACTCCCGGCCGATGATCTTGCGCTTCTCCTCGGGGTCGGTGACCCCCGCGAGCGCGTCGAGGAACTGCTTCTCGGCGTCGACGACCTTGAGGTCCACCCCGGTGGCCGCCACGAAGTCGCGCTCGACCTGCTCGGTCTCGCCCTGGCGCATCAGGCCGTGGTCGACGTACACACACGTGAGCCGGTCGCCGATCGCGCGCTGCACGATCGCCGCGGCCACGGCGGAGTCGACGCCGCCGGAGAGCCCGCAGATCGCCTGGCCGCGGTCGCCGATCTGGGCGCGGATCGCCTCGATCTGCTCCTCGACGATGTTGACCATCGTCCAGGTCTGGCGGCAGTGCGCGATCTGGACCAGGAAGTGCTCGAGCACCTTCTGGCCGTGCTCGGTGTGGAGCACCTCGGGGTGCCACTGGACGCCGGCCAGGCCGCGGTCGACGTCCTCGAAGGCGGCCACCGGCGTACTGGTCGTGGAGGCGAGGACGTCGAAGCCCGCCGGCGCGGCCGCCACGGAGTCGCCGTGGGACATCCACACGGTGTGCTGCGCCGGGATCTCGGCGAGCAGGGTGCCCGGGCGGGCGACCGTGACCGCCGTACGCCCGTACTCGCGGGCGCCGGTGTGCGCGACCTCGCCGCCGAGGCCCTGGGCCATCAGCTGGAAGCCGTAGCACATGCCGAACACGGGGGTGCCGGCCGTGAAGATCGACGGGTCGATGCTCGGGGCGCCGGGCTCGTAGACCGAGGACGGGCCGCCGGAGAGGATGATCGCCTTCGGCTCGCGGGCCAGGATCTCGGCGACCGGCGTGGTGTGCGGGACGATCTCGGAGTAGACCCGTGCCTCGCGGACCCGTCGCGCGATCAGCTGGGCGTACTGCGCCCCGAAGTCGACCACCAGGACCAGATCGTGCTCCGCCGCCGGGTTCATGCGGGCCAGCCTATCGATCCGCGTGGGGGCGCACGCACCTGACAGAACTGTCGTCCTCGAACGGCGGAGGGGACATGTGCGTCAGGTGCGCGGGACTCAGGCGGCCCGGTACCTCAGCCAGACGTCGCGCTCACCAACGCTGAGGGATCGGCGGGCGGCCACCGACGAGGTGTCCACCCACCAGTCCGGCGCCGCGAGGGTCCAGGGCCGCGGAGCCGGCCCGCGTTCGGCAGCGCGCCGGTAGGCGCCGCGCAGCCGCGCGAGGAAGTGCTCGAGGTCGTCGTGCTCGGCCGACATCATCACGACGAGCTCGAGCCCGAGGTCGCGGTAGAGCGCATCCCGGTCGAGGTCGCGGCGCCGGGGACCGTACGGCAGGTGCACGGCTCCCTCGTACTCCCCGGCGATCCCGTGCTCCACGTCGAGCAGATCCGGGGTCAGCAGGTGCCCACCCCCGTGGTCGAAGACCGGCGGGTTGCACCGCAGGACGACTCGGGGCATCGCCTGCCGCCAGGCGACGCGCATCACGCTCTCCTGGGGAGACCAGGCGTTCTCGTCGGCCCCGTCGATGGCCTCCCGGAGCCGCCGGGTGCCGGGCCGGCCCGCGAGCCGCTGGGCATACCTCCGCATCGAGGCGACATCGACCAGGTCGTCGTACGCCGCCATGTCGATCGCCCGGACCGCTGCGGCGAGGGTTCGCGCCCGCCGCGCTTCGTAGGCGACCGACCGCTCGGGGACGGTCAGCGGCAGGCCGTCGACCCGGATCAGGTCGTCGTCGAAGAGCCAGTCCTCGGAGACCACCAGCCCCGGGCGTGGCCGGACGACGCGCCGGTCGCCGAGCGCGATCGGGACCGGCAGCGCGGCGCCGTCCGCCGTCAGCCCACTGAACCAGCGCGCGTGTTGCCAGGCCAGCGCCGCCCAGCCGGTCGCCGCCGTACTCCCGGGCGTGCCGAGGACCGCCTCGACGATCCGCTGGTCGAGCGCCTCCGCGTCGACGTGTGCGGGCACGTAGGCGCCGCTGCCCACCCGACGCCAGCCCGGACCACGGGCCTGGCCCGGCGTCGGCCCGGACCGCCCGGTGGCGTCGAGACGCACCGGGACCACGACCTCGGGGCGAGTGATCGGGTGCGGCACAGCACCGACCATGCCCCGATTCCCCGGGTGGCTGCAGCGCTCCTCCACAGGCTTCCGCACGCACCTGACAGAACTGTCGTCTGACCGGCCGGATCCACGACAGATACGTCAGGTGCGTGGGAAAACACCGGCCCCGGGAACGCATCAGGGCCCGGCCGGGGAGGGAGGGATGGCCGGGCCCTGACCGTCCACGCATCTGCTGGACAGAGCCTGGACATGGGACCCGGCGGTGGGAGGGAGCGTATCTACCGGGTCCGCTGGCTCAACGACCCGCCACGACCCGGGTCACGGGCCTTTCCCAGGTATTTTCTCCCGACTCCGTCCGCTTCTGGGGCGGGCCCTAGGAGACCCCCACGATCGGCAGCCGCAGCGCTCCCGGAGCGTCGTCGGGGACCACCGGAGCGGCCGGGCGGACCGGCTCGATGCGCTGGTACGCCGAGCCCAGGTCCGGGCGCGGGTCGGCCTCGCCCTTGTTGGGCCAGAACGACATCGCGCGCTCGGCCTGGGCGGTGATCGTCAGCGACGGGTTCACGCCCAGGTTGGCCGAGATCGCCGATCCGTCGGCGATGTGCAGCCCGGGGTAGCCGTAGACCCGCTGGTAGGGGTCCACGACGCCGGTCTCGTGGGAGTCGCCGATCGGGCAGCCGCCGAGGAAGTGCGCGGTCAGCGGCTTGTTGAACGCATCGCCGACCGCGCTGCCCGGGAAGCCGCCCGTGATCCGCGCCATCGCCCGGATCGCCTCGTTGCCGGCGGGGATCCAGGTCGGGTTGGGCTCGCCGTGGCCCTGCTTGGAGGTCAGGTAGCGCTTGCGGGTGCCGGGGATCCGCTTGGTGTAGGTCGTGATCGAGTTGTCGACGCTCTGCATCACCAGCGCGATGATCGTGCGTTCGGACCAGTGCTTCATGTCGTAGAGGTTCGGCACCTGCTTGCGCTGGCGCCACACCTCGCGCAGCCAGGTCCGCCACCTCGGCTCGTCGCCGTCGCCGTCGGTCAGCACCGACTGGAGCAGCGACATCAGGTTGCTGCCCGGGCCGTAGCGCACCGGCTCGATGTGGGTGTTGGCGTCGGGGTGGAAGCTGCTGGTGATCGCGATGCCCTGGCTGTAGTCCACCGACAGGTCGGGCGCGACCACCCCGCCGATCGACTCGGAGTTGGTGCGCGCCAGCTCGCCCAGCCGGTCGGAGAGGCGGGGCAGGTGGCCCTGGTCCTTCATCTTGTGCAGCAGCCGCTGGGTGCCGAGCGCCGAGGCCGCGAACACGACCTGCTCCGCGGTCAGCACCCGTCGCACCGAGCGCCGGTCGATCTTGGCCTTGGTGTAGCGGACGTGCACGTCGTACCCACCGCCCTCGCGCGGGCGCACCCGCGTGACCGTCGTCAGCGGCATCACCTTCGCGCCGTTGCGCTCGGCGAGGTAGAGGTAGTTCTTGACCAGGGTGTTCTTGGCGTTGTGGCGGCAGCCGGTCATGCAGGACCCGCAGGCGATGCAGGTACGCCGGTCCGGGCCGGCGCCCCCGAAGAACGGGTCGTCCACGGTCTGGCCCATGCCCGCCCCGGGGCCGCCGAAGAACACCCCGACCGGGGTCGGGTGGAAGGTGTCGGCGACGCCCATCTCGGTCGCGACCTTCTCCATGATCTCGTCCGACGGGGTGCGGAGCGGGTTCTCGACCACGCCGAGCATCCGCTTGGCCTGGTCGTAGTAGGGGGCGAGCTCGGCCCGCCAGTCGGTGATGTGGCTCCACTGGTGGTCGGCGTAGAACGCCGGCAGCGGCTCGTAGAGCGTGTTGGCGTAGACGAGCGACCCGCCGCCGACGCCGGCGCCCGAGACGATCAGGCAGTCCTTGAGCGCGTCGATGCGCTGGATGCCGTAGCAGCCGATCTCGGGGCGGAACAGGTAGCGGGAGACCTCGAAGGACGTCTCGGGCAGGTCGTGGTCCTCGAACCGCGCGCCGGCCTCGAGCACGCCGACCCGGTAGCCCTTCTCGGTCAACCGCAGCGCGGTCACGGATCCGCCGAAGCCGGACCCGACCACCAGCACGTCGTAGTCGAAGCTCTTCTCGTCGTTGCGGGGGGCGCTCATGCCCGGCCCACCTTTCTCATCAGGCGCAGGTTGGCGTTCATGACCTTGGCGTACATCTCGTCGGACATGCCGAGCTGCGGGGCGAACCGGATCAGCCGCTGGGTGGCCACGGCCTGGGTCTCGGTGAAGCGCCGGACGCCCATCGCGCCCTGGCGGCGGCCGGCACCGGACTCGCGCATGCCGCCCATGGGGGCATCGATGCTCGCGAACGTCGCGGCGAAGCCCTCGTTGATGTTGACCGTGCCGCAGCGCAGGTGCTGGGCGATCACCCGGGCCCGGGCGCCGTCGCGGCTGTAGACCGAGGCGTTGAGGCCGTACTCGCCCTCGTTGGCACGCGCGACCGCGTCGGCCTCGTCGTGGAACCGGTACAGCGACACGACCGGCCCGAACGTCTCCTTGCCGAAGCAGGCCATGTCGGGGCTGACGCCCTCGAGGATCGTCGGCTCGAAGAAGTACGGCCCCAGGTCGGGCCGGGCCCGGCCGCCGGTCAGCACCCGGGCGCCCTTGGCGACGGCGTCCTCGACGTGCGCGGTGACCGCGTCGAGCTGGGCCTGGGAGATCAGCGGCCCCATGTCGTTGCCCCAGTCGAGGGTGGCGCCGAGGGTCAGCGCCTGGGTGCGGGCCACGAACCGGTCGACGAACCGGTCGTAGAGCTGGTCGGCGACGAAGACCCGCTCCATCGAGACGCACAGCTGGCCGGCATTGGAGAAGGCGGCGCGTACGGCGCCCTCCGCGGCCCGCTCGAGGTCGGCGTCGCGCAGCACCAGGAGCGGGTTCTTGCCGCCGAGCTCGAGCGAGCAGCCGATCAGCCGGTCGGCGCAGCCCTGCGCGATCGTGCGGCCGGTGGCGGTCGAGCCGGTGAAGCAGACGTAGTCGGCCCGCTCCACGATCGCGGTGCCGATCTGGGCGCCCGGCCCGGCCACGACCTGCCAGAGGTCCGGCGGCAGGCCGGCCTCGTCGAGCAGCTGCGCCCCGAGCAGGGCGGAGAGCACCGTCTGGGAGTCGGGCTTGAGGACGACGGCGTTGCCGGCCGCCAAGGCCGCGATGCCGTCGATGAGCGCGAGGTTGAACGGGTAGTTCCACGGCGAGATGATCCCGACGACGCCGAGCGGGTTGTGGTTGACCTCGACCCGGGTCAGGCCGGGCACCACGCCGAGCTTGCGCTCGGTGCCGAGGTGCCGCTTCGCCGTACGCGCGTAGTAGCGGGCGGTCAGCGCGACGTGCAGCGGCTCGTCGAAGGCGTGCTTGCGTGCCTTGCCGCTCTCGCGGATGACCAGGTCGATGATCTCCTCCTGGCGGTCGAGCACCAGGTCGTGCAGCCGCAGCAGGATCGCCGAGCGGGCGGCGAGCGGTGTGCGGGCCCAGGCCACCTGGGCGCGACGGGCCCGGGCGAACGCCGTCGTCACGTCCTCGACGGTGGACTGCGGCACGTGCGCCAGCGGCGCGTCGTCGAGCGGTGAGCGCACCTCGACGGTGCGCCCGGAGGTCGCGACGAGGCGGGCCGTCAGCGCGGCGGCGTCCTCGGGCTCGAGGGCGTAGGCGGCGGTGGGGTCGTGCTCGGGGTCGAAGGGCCCCTCCACGACCGGGCCGCCCGCGGGCGTGGGGTTCTGGGCGCTCATAGGGGCGAGGGTATGTGACGCGCGTCTCGGAAACTACCCTTCGGTAGCCTCATGTGCGGTTTTACACAGCGAGTCCAGATGTCAAGACGCTCGGCGGCCGCGTCGGCCACCGGTCAGGGCGTGTAGATCGCCTTGAGCTCGGTGTACTGGGCCAACCCCTCGGGGCCGAACTCGCGGCCGATGCCGGAGGACTTGTAGCCGCCGAACGGCGCGGCGAAGTCCATCGTGTAGGTGTTGACGCCGTAGGTGCCGGTGCGGACCCGCCGGGCGACGTCGAGGCCGGCGTCGACGTCGGCGGTCCACACGGTCCCGGCCAGCCCGTAGTCGGAGTCGTTGGCGATGCGGACGGCGTCGTCGACGTCGTCGAAGGGGATCACCGAGAGCACCGGGCCGAAGATCTCCTCCTGGGCGATCCGCATCCGGTTGTCGACGTCGGCGAAGACCGTGGGCCGGACGTACCAGCCGGACGCCAGCCCGTCGGGCCGGCCGCTGCCGCCGACGACGACGCGGGCGCCCTCCTCCTGGCCGAGCGCGATGTACTTCTCGACCCGTTCCTGCTGGCGCTGGGCGACCAGCGGCCCGATCTCGGTGGCCGGGTCCATCGGGTCGCCCACCTGCATCGCGGACACGGTCGCGGCCAGGGCGTCGACGACCTCGTCGTACCTGCTCCGGGAGGCGAGGATCCGGGTCTGCGCGACGCAGGCCTGCCCGGAGTTCATCAGCGCGGTGAACTTCAGGCCCTCCATCGTCGCGGCGAGGTCGGCGTCGTCGAGGACGATCGCCGCGGACTTGCCGCCCAGCTCGAGCGAGACCCGCTTGAGCTGCTCGCCGCACACCGCGGCGATCCTGCGGCCCGCGGCGGTCGAGCCGGTGAACGCGACCTTGTCGACGCCGGGGTGGGCGACCAGGTGCTCGCCCACCTCGCGGCCGGCGGCGACGATGTTGACGGCCCCGGCCGGTACGCCGGCCTCCGCGAGCAGCTCGGCCATCAGGTAGGTGTCCAGCGGGGTTTCCGGCGCCGGCTTGACCACCATCGTGCAGCCGGCGAGCAGCGCCGGGACGACCTTGGACATCGTGGTGAACTGCGGGACGTTCCACGGGGGGATCGCGGCGACCACGCCGACCGGCTCGCGCCGCACGATCACGTCGGCGCCGAGCGCGCCGGGGCGCGCCTCCTCCCACGGGAAGGACCGCGCGACGGCCAGGAACGACTCGATCTGCATCCACGGTGCCGGGGACTGGGCGAGGTTGGCGAACGACGTCGGCGAGCCCATCTCGATCGTGATCAGCTCGGCCATCTCGGCGAGCTTGCCGGCGTAGAGGTTCGAGAACGCCTGGACGACCTCGATCCGCTCCTCGGGGGTCATCCGCGGCCAGGGACCCTCGTCGAACGCCCGGCGGGCCGCGTCGACGGCGGCGTCGATGTCGGCCGCGCTGCCCTCGGGCACGGTCGCGACCACCTGCTCGGTGTGGGGCGAGACGACCTGGAGGGTCGCGGTGGTCGCCGGGGCGGCCCAGCCGCCGTCGATGAAGAAGGCGGACCGGTCGAGGGTCATGGGGTCTCCTGGGCTGGTGCTCTGGGCTTAGGGGGCGAGGGTGAAGAAGTCGGCGAAGCCGGACGGGTCGTGGCGGCCGATGCAGAAGTGCTCGAAGAGGCCGAAGCCCTCGGCGCCGTCCGCGGTGGCCCTGCCGACGTGGTCGACGCAGCCGAACATGAACCGGCCCTGCACGGCCGGGTCGTCCATGGCGTAGGTGACCCGCTCGGCGAAGTCCGGGCCCTTCCACGAGCCGTGGATCCAGTCGGGGTCGCCGCCGTAGCCGCCGCCGACGTGGAGGGGTACGGCGAGACGCGACTCGACCTCGAGCACCAGGGGCTTGCCCTCGGGCGTGGTGCAGCGGATCGTCGCGCCGGTCGGCGTACGCGTGCCGGAGGCGTAGTGGACGTCGACCAGGGGCCAGCCGAGCTGCTCGACCCGGCCATCGCGCCAGACCCGCGTGCAGTCGTTGAGCGTGCGGAACCCGTTGGGGTCCTCCTGGATGATCAGCACGACCGCGAAGTCCTCGAACTGCAGCGGCACGTAGAGCCACCACATGCCCTCGAACGGCGGGTCGGAGGGCGCGCCCGGCGGCTCGGCCTCGCCGACGGGGCGGATGCCCCAGGAGCGGTCGCGGCTGCCGATCCAGGTCGCGGGGTCGACGGCGATCTCCTCGCCGTCGATCGAGATCGTGCCGCTCCACGTGCCGAGCTGGGCGAAGCGCTGCGCGTCGAGCGTGACCCGGCTGCCCGAGCGCAGCACGTGCGGCTGCTCCTGGACGACGGGGCAGGTGCCCTCCCAGGTGAGGTCGAGGGCCAGGCCCTCGGTCTCCTCGAGGACGACCCGGACGGTCTGCAGCGGCTCGGGCACCTCGACGCGGTAGCGGCCGACGTGCGGGTTGAGGCGGTCCTGGTCGATGAGGTCGGAGAGGTGGACGGCCGTCTGCTCACCGTTGCGGGCGACGAGGACGAACGCGTCCTTGGTGCCGAGGTTGGGGTAGTAGCCCAGCCCCGTGATCACCATGACGTCGCCGGTGCGGTCGTGGGCGTTGAAGTACCACCGGTCGTAGAAGTTGCGGTCGCTGCTGTTCGCCCAGGCCAGCGGCAGCGGCGCCTGGTGGAGCGGGAACTCGTCGAGGGGTCCGATGCCGGTCACGTCTCAGGCCCCCGCCTCGTCGAGGAGGCGCTCCATCAGGGGCTTGTGGTGGAACAGCGTCTCGAGGTCGTCGGGCCGGTCGATCTCGCCGAAGTGGATCTGTCGCGCGCCGGTGCGCATGAACACGATGCACCACTGCACCGCGTTGTAGACGTGGTACCAGTGCAGGTCGCCGACCTCGACACCGGCGCGCTCGGCGTACGTCGCCTTGACGTCCTCCTCGCGCAGGAAGTGCGGCATGCCCGGCAGCTCGAGCATCCCGGTGATCGTCTCGAAGACCTGGTGCGCGAAGACGATCCAGGACAAGTCGAGCTCGCGGGGGCCGAGGGCGGCCATCTCCCAGTCGAGGACGCCGACCGGCTCGAAGTCGCGGTACATCACGTTGCCGATGCGCGAGTCGCCCCAGCACAGCACCGCCTCGTCGGTGTCGGGCAGGTTGGCCTCGAGCCAGGCCAGGCCGCGCTCGACCAGCGGGGAGCGGCCGATGTCGGCGACCGCGAAGTCGTACCACGCGCGGGTGCGGGCGAGGTTGCGGGCGAGGGCGGTCTCGCCGGGGTGCGGCGGGTCGAGGAACCCGAACGTCGTGGCGGCGTCGGGGATCGCGTGCAGGCGGGCGATCACGTCGACGGTGGCGTCCTGGAGCCGGCGCTGGTGCTCGTGCGGAGCGTCGTGGAGCCAGTTGTCGCCGAAGTTGTAGGGCAGCACGTCCTGCGGCACCAGCCCGTCGATGCGGTCCATCAGGAAGAAGGGCGTGCCCAGCACGTCTCCGGTCGACTCCATCCAGCGCACCTGCGGCACCGGCACGTCGGTGGTCTCCCCGACGATGCGGATGGCGTCGTACTGCTCCTGGAGGGCGTAGGTCGGGAACACCGGGAGATCGTCGGGCGACGGCGCGACGCGTGCGACGTACTCCCCCAGCCGGCGCTCGCCGCCCTCGGTCCAGGCGACGTCGAGGATCAGGGTCTCCGAGGACATCCCGTTGGCGTCGACGCCGCTGTGCAGCGTGACGACCGGATCCGCCCCCGCGGGCAGCACCGCCGCCAGCCACTGCGCGAGTCTGGTCGGCAGGTCGCTTGCGTCCCTGCTGGACCGCTGCATCTTCAGGTCGGCCGGCGGCGGTGCCTGCGTCACGTTCCCCTCCCAAAGGTTCGCTGTGACATGGGTCTCAGCATCGGTGGAACGTGTTCTAGTTGTCAACGGTCGCGGGTTTCACCGGTCAGCCGGTGAAACCCGCACGACACGCCGAGGGTCCCCGGCGTGTCGTGCGGGTTTCGGCTGACAGGTTCAGGCGAGACCGCTTCACGCGGCCCAGATGCCATCCACGGGCTGCGCGCGCGTCAGGTCTGTCCACAGTCCGCGAGGGCTCTGGGTCACGCCCGAGCGTGGCGGGGATCACCGCTCCATGACGCTCTTCAACTCAGTCGACCTTCGACACCACAGCCTGTTCATGACCTACGAACTCCTGTCCGCGGGCTACGACGACAGGGCAATCACGCGCATGTGCCGGTCAGGCGAGCTCCATCGCCTCCGGCACGGCGCGTACACGTTCGGATCCTTCTGGAACGAACTCGATGACGTCGGGCGCCGCCTCCTGCTCGCCCGCGCCACGCTGCGATGCGCCCGAGCCCCATCCGTCCTAGCGGGTCCGAGCGCCGCCGACGTGTTCGGCGTGCCCGTCTGGGAGCCGGGCGACGAGACACACCTCGCTCGCCTCGACCAACGCGCCGGGCGGCGCGAGACCGGCAAGGCGCAACACCGCGGCGTGATCCTCGCCCAGGACCTCACCGTCCGCGACGGGGTTCCCCTGACGAGCGGCACCCGTACGGCGATCGACATGATCACGTCAACCGACACAGAGCACGCATTGGTGGTCGTCAACGGACTGCTACACGCGGAGGAGACAACTCTCCCCCTCATCGAGCACCGCATCGCCGGCATGGCACAGGTGCCCGGCAGCCTGAACGCGCCCATCGTGTTGGCCCTGGCGGATGCGCGGTGCGAGTCGGCGGGCGAGAGCAGGGTGGTCTGGCTGTGCTGGAGCCAGCATCTGCCCGCCCCTGAGCCCCAGCACAAGGTCCGCAACCGTGAAGGCCGGGTCGTCGCTCGGGTCGACTTCGCCTGGCCAGAGCTCGGGGTGTTCCTCGAGTTCGACGGGAAGGAGAAGTACCTGCGGTACCGGCGGCCGGGAGAGACGGTCGCCGACGCTGTCATCCGCGAGAAGAACCGCGAGGCCATGATCTGCGGGCTCACCGGGTGGCGGTGCATCCGGCTCACGTGGGCCGACCTCTTCTACCCCGAGCGGACCGCCGCCCGCATCCTCGCGACCCTCAACGGTCAGGTCTGGGCGGCCTGAGCGTCGACCTGTCAGCCAGAACCCGCACGACACGCCGTGGTCGCCCGGCGTGTCGTGCGGGTTTCACCGGTCAGCCGGTGAAACCCGCAAGCGAGCCGACCGCCCTCACACGATGTCGGGGGCCGCCACCCGGGCCTCGTCGGCCTCCTGGTCGGTGAGCTGCAGCTGGCTCTGACGTTCGGCCTCGACGCGGCGCAGGTAGTGGTCGACCTCGTCGGCGATGCGGGCCTCGTCCCAGCCCAGGTGCGACCCCATCAGGCGGGCCACCTGCGGAGCGCACCGGACCCCGCGGTCGAACGTCTCGATCGAGATGCGGGTGCGCCGGGTCAGCACGTCGTCGAGGTGGCGGGCGCCCTCGTGGGTGACGGCGTAGACGACCTCGGCCGCGAGGTAGTCCTCGGCGCCCTCCAGAGGCAGTCCGAGAGCCGGGTCGGAGCCGACCAGCTCCAGCAGGTCGTCGACCAGGCCGCCGTAGCGGCCGAGCAGGTGGTCGATCCGCGCGACGTGGAGGCCGGTGCGCCGGGCGAGCAGCACGCGCTGGTTGGCGCGGGTCTCCCAGTCCGCGGCGCCGACCAGCGGCACCCGGTCGGTGATCGAGTCGCGGACGGTGAGGTTCGTCGTGGTCTTGAGCGAGTGGGCGGCGGCGTCGACCGCGTCCTTGCCCATCACGCGGTACGTCGTGAGCTTGCCGCCGGCGATCATCACCAGGCCCGGCACCGGCGTGACCACGGTGTGCTCGCGTGAGATCCGCGAGGTCGGCTCGGACTCCCCCGACAGCAGCGGCCGGAGCCCGGCGTACACGCCCTCGACGTCGTCGTGGTCGAGGGGCTCGCGCAGGATCGCGTTGACGTGCTCGAGGATGTAGTCGATGTCGGCCCGCGACGCGGCGGGGTGTGCCTTGTCCAGGTCCCACGGAGTGTCGGTGGTGCCGATGATCCAGTGTCGTCCCCACGGGATGACGAACAGCACCGAGGTCGCGGTGCGCACGATGAACCCCGCCTCCGAGCGGATCCGGTCGCGAGGCACGACCAGGTGGATGCCCTTGCTGGCCTGGACGTTGAGCGCGCCTCGGCCCCCGACCATCTCCTGGATCTCGTCGGTCCACACCCCGGCGGCGTTGACCACGACCCGAGCCCGGACCTCGATCTCGCGCTGGGCCTCCAGGTCGAGGGCGCGTACGCCGACCACCCGCTCCCCCTCGCGCAGGAATCCGGTCACCTTGACGCGTGTCGCCACGTGCGCGCCGTGGGCGGCGGCGGTGCGCGCCAGGCCGACCACGAGGCGGGCGTCGTCGACCTGGCAGTCCCAGTACTGGATCGCGCCCGCGATCGTGTCGGCCTTGAAGTCGGGGGCGATCCGGGCGACCTGCCGGCGCATCAGGTGCCGGTGCCGGGGGACGCCCATGTCGCCGCCCTGGCTGCGCAGCGCCCCGAGCATCGCCATCCCGTCGTAGAGGATCAGCCCGGAGCCGACGTACGGCCGCTCCCAGCCGCGGTGCGTCAGCGGGTACAGGAACGGCACCGGCCGGACCAGGTGCGGCGCGAGCCGCGTCAGCAGGAGTCCACGCTCCTTCAGGGCCTCCCGGACCAGGCCGAAGTCGAGCATCTCCAGGTAGCGCAGGCCGCCGTGGACCAGCTTGCTGCTACGGCTGCTGGTGCCGCTGGCCAAGTCGCGCTGCTCGAGCAGGCCGGTGTTCAGGCCCCGGGTGACGGCGTCCAGCGCCGTGCCGGCCCCGGTCACGCCGCCGCCGACCACCAGGACGTCGAGCTCGAACGGGTCACCGCCGGCCCCCATCGCGGTCAGGGCCAGGTCGCGGGCCTGCGGACTGAGGGCGCTCGACGGGCTCATGTGGGCAGTCTCGCAAACTCCCGTATCCGTGTTGTGCCCTCTCGAGTCATCGAGACCGAGTTCAATGGAGACATGGCCGGCCGTTCGTTCCGCGTGGTCGTGGCCACGGTCGCGCTGGTCGCCGCGGCGATGCTCGTGACCGCAGCCCTGAGCCTCGCCTGGCCGAGCCGGCTCGGCGAGGAGACGCCGGCCGCGGTCGGGACGCCGGTGCCGACCGAGCTGGACGCCGGCGAGGCGACGGCGCCCGCGGCGCCGGACCCGCCCCGCACCGCGACGATCCTCATGGGCGGGGACCTCCTCTGGCACAACACCGTGTGGCACAGCGCCGCCGAGGACCATGCCCGCACCGGCGCCGGCGGCCGGTTCGACTTCGACCCGATGTTCGCGTGGCTCCGGCCGTACGTCGAGTCCGCGGACCTGGCGCTGTGCCACGAGGAGGTGCCGTTCGCCGCGGCCGGCGAGCCGCTGCGCAGCTATCCGGTGTTCGCGGCCCCCCACGAGATCGCCGGCTGGATCGGCCGCATGGGCTGGGATGCGTGCACCACGGCGTCCAACCACAGCATGGACGCCGGCGTCGACGGGATCGTCGAGACCGCCGACCTGCTCGAGGACGCCGGCGTCGCCCACGTCGGGACGTTCCGCACGGCGGCGGAACGCCGCGAGCCGGTGATCCTCACGACCGACGCCGGGCTGCGGGTCGGGATCGTGGCGGCGACGTACGGACTGAACGGCTACGTGCTGCAGGCCGGCCAGGAGTGGGCCGTCTCCCAGCTCGGCGACGCCGACGACCTCATCGCCCAGGCCCGTCGGGCCCGGGCGGCCGGCGCGGACCTCGTGATCGCCCACGTGCACTGGGGCACGGAGTACAGCCGCCTGCCCGACGCCACCCAGGTCGAGCTCGCCGAGGAGCTCACCACCTCGCCGGACATCGACCTGGTGCTCGGCGAGCACGCCCACGTCGTGCAGCCCATCACCCGCGTCAACGGCACGTGGGTCGCCTACGGGATGGGCAACATGGTCGCCCAGAGCGAGCTCGAACGACCGGAGGCCTACGAGGGCATCACCGTGCAGGTCCGGGTCGCCGAGCAGGCCGACGGCCACTGGCGGGTCGACGGGCTCTCCTATCTGCCGACCCAGTGGAACCACTACGTCCCGGGTCGCCCGATCCGGATCCAGCGCGCCACCGGCGCCCACCTCGCCTCGATCCGTGGGGCGGTCGACGCGGTCGGCCGCAACGCCGGACTCACCGAGGACTGAGACAGCCTCGATCCGTGGGCCCGGTCCCCGAGCTCGACCGCTAGCGTCGCGGCGGTCCTGAGCAGCTCTTCGGGGCGATCCTGAGCTCGACGAGCGAGCTCACCGTCCCGGTGTGCCCGTCGGCGTCGGTGTAGTGCAGCGTCAGCGGTCCACCGGTGCCCTGGGTGCCGCGCACGCCCACGGTGAACAACAGGTAGTCCTCCCCGGGGCCGGCGACGGGGAGGGTGGCGCCCTCCGCGGGCTCGCCACGCACCCATGCACGCCGAAAGTTGGGGTCCAGGTTGTCCGGCGGCAGCCCCCTCCAGAGGCCCAGGGCGGCGAACCGGTCGCCGGGCTGGCGTTGGAAGACCCGGATGGATCGGACCTCGAGGTCGCCGGTGGTGGGCCACTCCACCCGGTCGATCGTGACCGGTGCCGGACCACGGTTCGCGAACCCATCGAAGCCTTCGGTCACGCCCCTTGCGCGGCCCACGGGTGCGCAAAGCTCATGCGTCGAACCGATCGCGTACAAGGCGTCGGACTTCGTCCCGTGCCAGAGGCGGCTGGCGCCCCATCCCGCGACGGCGGCGACGACGACCGCGACGACGATGGTGGCGAGCAGGCGGCGCCGGTCCCAGCGCCGCGGATCGATCAGCATGTCTGTCTCCCCCGAGATCAACGTCGGATCGCCGACGTCCTCGGTCTGCCCCCTTGGGGTCCGCGGCAAACGCCGGGCGACCGCGGAGGTCAGGTCAGGGCGGCCACGATCTCGAGCAGCACCGCATGCGTCTCGGCGTCGGCGGCGGCCAGGATGCCCTCGCCGGTGTGGACCGGCCGGCCGCGGAAGTCGCTGACCACGCAGCCGGCCGCCTCGCACAGCGCGAGCCCGGCCGCGAAGTGGACGCTGCCCTCGTGGCGACCGTCGACGAGGTACGCCGCCCGCCGGCCGGTCGCCACCCAGGCCAGTGCGAGGCTCGTCGAGGAGACCCGGGCCCCGAAGCGGGAGCGGAAGCCGGCGTCGGCGATCAGCCGGGTCCCGATCGGCAGGCCGTTCGGTGCCCAGTCGACGTCGACGTCCACGAGGCGGTTCGGGCCGGCCGGCGCGCTCCGCCCCTCGACGCCGAAGCGGCCGCCGTCGGCCCAGTAGATCTCGCCCGCCGACGGGTCGCCGACCGCCGCGACCGCGGTGCCGTCCGGCCCGCGGAGCGCGACGTTGACGCAGAACAACGGGGTCGTCGCGGCGTAGTTCAGCGTCCCGCACAGCGGGTCGACCAGCCAGACCCGGTCACGGGTCGCCGCCCCGGCGTCCCCGAGCTCCTCACCGAGGAACCCGTCGTCCGGGCGGGCCCGGCGAATCACGTCGAGGATCGCGCGCTCGGCGGCGATGTCGGCCGCCGTCGCGAAGTCGGTCTCGCTCTTGTAGGTCCGCTCGAGCACCGCGCCGTACGTCGCGGTGAGCGCGGCCGCGCCGGCCCGAACGGCCTCCAGCGCCACGGACAGGTCGCTCCCACTGGTCACGACGGCATCGAACCACGTGCCGCGTCAGACGACGGCGCCGGTGCGCTCCAGGTGACGCTCCGCCGCGCGGGCGGCGGGGTGCAGGCCGAGCGCCGCGAGCACGACGACGCCGGCGATCAGCGTCCAGCCGACGGCGCCCCACGTCACGGCGAGGTAGGTGTAGACCGCGGGGGCCCACACCGTGCCGAGCGTGTAGCCGAGCTGCGCGACCCCTTGGTACTCCCCGCGCCGCGAGGCGTCGGAGAGCTCGGATTGCAGGCCCCACTGGCCCGCGGACTGCAGCAGCTCGGCCCCGGTGACGGTGACGTGGCCGACCCAGACCAGGACGATCGTGAGCCAGCCCGTGGTGTCGTGGGTGACGAGCACGATCGCGCAGGACAGCACGAAGAACGCCGCGCCACGGCGCTCGGCGCGCAGCGAGTCGGCGACGGTCGCGATGCCGCGCGCGGCGGCCACCTGCAGCAGCACAGCCATCACCGTGTTGGTGCCGAACAGCCAGGCGAGCAGGACCCGGGGCGCGTCGGTCTCCTCGACCAGCCACAGCGGGATCACGACGTTGAGCAGGACCTGGTGGGTGCTGAGGATGCCGTCGAGGACGCACGCGGCGACGTAGCCGCGGTTGCGCAGCGCGCTCGTGGTGCCGCCGGCCTCGACGGCCTGCACCAGCGGCTGGTCGACGTGGTGGTGGGCGACCGCCGGCAGCCGCGAGATCAGCAGCGCGTTGAGCAGCAGCAGCCCTGCGGTGAGGACCGGGACCGCGCGGATCACCTGGTCGTCCCCGGTCGACAGCGCGATGCCCGCCAGCAGCGCGCCGAGCGTGTAGCCGATGTTGCGGGCCGCCCGGAAGTACGCCTGGGAGCGCACCCGCTCCTGGCGCGGGAAGACGTCGATCCGGTAGGCGTTGCGCGCCGCGCGGCTCGAGGTCTGCAGGAGGGCCAGGCCGATGGTGACGGCGACGTACGACGTCATCCCGCTCGTCGCGAGCCAGGCGAGGTAGGCCAGGGCCTCGACGAGCGAGCTGACCGCCCACACGCGCCGGGCGCCCCACCGGTCGGAGAGGGTGCCGAGCGGGACCGCGAGCGCGAACGTCGCGACGCCCGAGATCGTGAGCCCGAGGCCGACCTGGGCGGCCGAGAGCCCGACGATCTGGGTGAAGAACACGGCGCTGCCGGTGAGGAAGACGCCGTCGCCCACCGCCGAGAGCACGGACTGTGCCGAGAGCCGGCGGACCAGAGGTGTGGGACCGGCCAGTCGGGCGACCCGATCGATATATCTTGACATCAAGATAAAACTAGAGCGTCGCGCGCTCCGGTGTCGAGCGGATTACACACGCACCCGCGGTCCGAGGTCGAGCCGGTGGTCGGCGATCATCGTGTGCGTCGCCCGGGTCTGTGCGACCAGCCCCGGATCGAGCTCGGCGACCGCCAGGCCCTCCTCCGCGCCGAGCCGGGCGACCGGGTGGCCCTCGGGGTCGTAGACGGCCGAGCCGCCGATGAACTCGAACGACCCGCACCGGCCGGTGAGGCCGGAGAAGACGACGTACATGCCGTTCTCGAGAGCACGGGTCGGGTAGTAGAGGTCGCGGCGGTGCCCGCCCCCGGGGAAGTACGCCGCCGAGCTGAGGTAGCCCACCGCGCCGTCGCGGGCCGCGGCCTGCGCGTGCTCGGGGAAGCAGCCGTCGTAGCAGATCGACAGGCCGAGCTCGAGGCCGTCGACGACGATCGAGGTGCCGTGGTCGCCCACGGTGAAGAACGTGCGCTCGAGGCCGTCCAGGTGCTGCTTGTCGTACGGCGCGGTCGCGCCACCGTCCGGTCGCACGACGATCTGGGAGAGCCGACGCTCGGGCCCGCGGCGCAGCGCCGTGCCGACCACGACCGTCACGCCGGCCGCCGCCTCCTCGCGGATCGGATCCAGCCACGCCCCGTCCAGGTCGCCCGCGTCGGGCAGCGGCCCGTCGAACGCCGCGACGTCGTACCCGGTCAGGAACGCCTCGGGCAGCACGAGCACGCGCACCCCCTGGGTGCCCGCGAGGCGGGTCAGCCGCGCGGCGGTGCGCACGTTCGCCGCGAGGTCGCCGCTGACCGAGGCCGCCTGGCCCGCCGCGACGATCACGCCTCGCGCACCTGGGGCGTCATTCGACGACGATCTCGACGCGCTGGAACTCCTTGAGCTCGGTGTAGCCGGTGGTCGCCATCGAGCGGCGCAGGGCACCCATGAGGTTCATCGTGCCGTCGGCGACCCGCGAGGGGCCGAACAGGATCTCCTCGATCGTGCCGACGGTCTCGAACTGCACCCGCTGACCTCGGGGCAGGTCGTGGTGGTGGGCCTCGGTGCCCCAGTGGAAGCCGCGGCCCGGTGCGTCGGTGGCGCGGGCGAACGGCGAGCCGACCATCACGGCGTCCGCCCCACAGGCGATCGCCTTGGCGATGTCGCCGGACATGCCGATCGAGCCGTCGGCGATCACGTGGACGTAGCGGCCGCCGGACTCGTCGAGGTAGTCGCGCCGCGCCGCGGCCACGTCGGCGACCGCGGAGGCCATCGGTACGGCGACGCCGAGCACCGTCCGCGTCGTGTGGGCCGCGCCCCCGCCGAACCCGACGAGCACGCCGGCGGCACCGGTGCGCATCAGGTGCAGCGCCGCCTGGTGGGTCGCGCAGCCGCCCACGATGACCGGGACGTCGAGCTCGTAGATGAACTCCTTGAGGTTCAGCGGCTCGGCCTGCGAGGACACGTGCTCGGCGGAGACCGTGGTGCCGCGGATCACGAACACGTCGACGCCGGCGTCGACGACCGCCTTGGCGAACTCCTTGGTGCGGGCCGGGGAGAGCGCGCCCGCGACCGTGACCCCCGCGTCGCGGATCTCGCGCAGCCGCTCGGTGACCAGCTCGGCCTTGATCGGCTCGGTGTACATCTGCTGGAGCCGGCGGACGCCCTCGGTGCCGCTGAGCGCGGCGACCTCCTCCAGCAGCGGGTCCGGGTCCTCGTAGCGGGTCCACAGCCCCTCGAGGTTGAGCACGCCGAGGCCGCCGAAGCGACCCAGGGCGATCGCGGTGGCAGGCGACATCACCGAGTCCATCGGCGCCGCCAGCACCGGGATGTCGAAGCGGTAGGCGTCGATCTGCCAGGCGGTGCTCACCTCCTGCGGGTCGCGGGTCCGCCGGGAGGGCACGATCGCGATGTCGTCGAAGGAGTAGGCGCGCCGGGCCCGCTTGGCCCGGCCGATCTCGATGTCGGTCACCGACGAACTCTATCGAGATCCGGGGCAACCAGGCGCCCGCCCCAGGCGGTCGGACCTGGTATGGATGCCCTGGCCGATGAACGGACCGCCACCTCGGGAGGCTCGATGAGCGCACACGCGGACTTCGACGAGTTCGTCGCCGCGCGCTCGAGTCGGCTGCTGCGCACGGCGTACCTCCTCACCCGCGACCACGCGCTCGCCGAGGACCTGCTGCAGACCGCGTTGGCCAAGGCGTGGTTCGCCTGGTCACGGATCGAGGGCGACCCCGAGCCCTATGTGCGCAAGGTGCTCGTGAACACGTTCGCGTCCTGGTGGCGCCGCAAGTGGAACGGGGAGCACGCGTACGCCGAGCCGCCGGAGCCGGCCGTCCCGGCCAGGGGCGGTCCCGAGGAGGTCGACCAGCGCCAGGACCTCTGGGCCGCGATGGGCCGGCTGCCCCGCCGCCAACGCGCGGTGATCGTGCTGCGCTACGTCGAGGACCTCAGCGAGGCCGAGACCGCTCGGCTGCTCGGCGTCTCCCCCGGCACCGTCAAGAGCCAGACCAGCAAGGCGCTGGCCAACCTGCGTATCGACCCCGCCCTCGCGACCAACGACTCGGAGGAGCCCTCATGAACACGCTCGACGACCTGCGCAGCACCCTGCACCGGCACGCCGACGAGCTTGACGACGTCGAGCGCTACGTCCGGCCGGTCGCCGTCCGCGCCAGGATTCGCGTCGTCCGCCGCCGCCGCGCGACCGTCGGTGCCGTCGTCGCCGCCCTCGTGCTGGTGGCCGGCCTGGCCGGCGCCGGCACGGTGCTGCGCGGCTCGGACGGCATCGACCCGGCCGACCGGGTCGTCGCCGGCGTCACCGTGCCGGATCGGGTCACCGCGCAGGGCCGCACGTACGAGCTCGAGAGCCTCGCCGACCTCACCGCCGAGGAGACCCACGTCGACCCTGCCGAGCACCCCCAGGCCGTGATCCTGGCCGCGAGAGGCCTGGGCGACGGCATGGCGACGCTCTACTCCCAGGGCGAGCCGGTCGGCCGTGTGCGGGGCGACGAGCAGGTGTCCGCGCCGATCGACCTGGGCGAGGCGGGCGTCGATCTCGAGGTGCGCTTCGACGGGGCCGGCCCGAGCGCCCGGGCCGGCGTCGCGGTCTACGAGGCGACGGACGACATCCCGGCCGGCATGGGCGACCAGCACGCGGTGTTCCGCGGCGAGGTGGCCGGCGCCACGCTCGTCGCCAGCGGGTTCTCGTCTCCCGGCGAGACGTCGGTCGAACTGCAGTTCTCCAGCCGAGGCGGGCGTCTGCGGTTCGTCTTCTACTGCTCGTCCGAGGCCGACGACCTGCTGCTGAACGTCTCGATCGACGGGAAGGACAGCATGGCGAGCGGTTGTGGCGACTCCGGCCCCGACGCCGGCACCGGGAGCTCCGGAACGACCCGGGTCCCGGCCGGGGAGCACGAGGTCGTGGCCTACCTGACCCACGGCGACCACGGACCCCAGGTGACCGCCACCGAGGAGACGGTGTTCGGGCTCGGCGTCTACGACCCGCCCGCGCCGGGCCCCCGCGTGCTCGGCACCCGCGTGGAGAGTCAGGTCGAGTACGCCGGGCGGGACTGGGTCTTCGACCGCGTGCTGGCCGCTCCGGCCACGATCGACACCAAGGACGGCGATGTGCTGCTCGGGTTCGTCGGCAGCGGGAGGAGGCTCGGGGTGACCTGGTCCGGTCGGCTCACCCACGGGGAGTCCACGCAGGTCGAGAGTGCCCGCACCGTGAGCCAGAGCGACGGCGGTCTGCTGCTCGCCGGCGACCGCTACGACGTCGCCATCACCGGAGGCGAGGGGATGCTGTTGGTCTACCGTCCGGAGTAGTTCGGCGCCTCGACGGTCATCTGCACGCCGTGCGGGTGGCTCTCCTGGAGCGAGGCCTGGGTGATCCGGACGAACCGGCCCTTCTCCTGCAGCTCGGGGATCGTCGCCGCGCCGACGTAGAACATCGACTGGTTGAGCCCGCCGATGAGCTGGTGGGCGACGGCCGCGAGCGGACCGCGGTAGGCGACCTGGCCCTCGATGCCCTCGGGGACGATCTTGTCGTCGCTGTCGACCTCGGCCTGGAAGTAGCGGTCCTTGGAGTAGGACTTCTTGCCCCGGCTCGACATCGCGCCGAGCGAGCCCATGCCGCGGTAGGACTTGAACTGCTTGCCGTTGACGAACACCAGCTCGCCCGGCGACTCCTCGCAGCCCGCGAGCAGCGACCCGATCATCACCGTGTCGGCGCCGGCGACCAGGGCCTTGGCGATCTCGCCGGAGTGCTTGAGCCCGCCGTCGGCGATCACGGGTACGCCGGCCTCCTTGCAGGCCAGCGACGCCTCGTAGACCGCGGTCACCTGCGGCACGCCGACGCCCGTGACGACGCGGGTGGTGCAGATCGAGCCGGGGCCGACCCCGACCTTGACCGCGTCGGCGCCGGCGTCGATGAACGCCTGCGCGCCCTCCTTGGTGGCGACGTTGCCGCCGACCACCTGGACGTCGCGGGTCGCCGGGTCGGTCTTGAGCCGGCGCACCATGTCGAGCAGCAGTCGCACGTTGCCGTGGGCGGTGTCGGCCATCAGCACGTCGACCCCGGCCTCGACCAGCGTCGTCGCGCGCTGCCAGGCGTCGCCGAAGTAACCGATCGCGGCGCCGACCATCAGCCGCCCGGCGCCGTCGTACGACGCGTTGGGGAACTGCTCGCCCTTGACGAAGTCCTTGACGGTGATCAGGCCGGTGAGGTGGCCGGCCTCGTCGACCAGCGGCAGCCGCTCGCGCTTGTGCTGGCGCAGCAGGACGGTCGCGTCCTCACGCGAGATGTCGGAGTGGCCGGTGATCAGCGGCATCGGCGTCATCACCTCGTCGACCTTGGTGGTCGCCCACTCCGCGACCGGGGTGAAGCGCAGGTCCCGGTTGGTGATCATGCCGAGCAGCCGGTTGTCGCCGTCGACGACGGGGAACCCGGAGATGCGGTACTCCCCCGCCAGCTGGTCGAGCTGCTCGAGGGTCGCGTCCGGGCCGATGGTCACCGGGTTGGAGATGATGCCGGTCTGGGTGCGCTTGACGAGGTCGACCTGGTAGGCCTGGTCCTCGATCGACAGGTTGCGGTGCAGCACCCCGAGACCGCCCTGCCGGGCCATCGCGATCGCCATCCGCGACTCGGTCACGGTGTCCATCGCGGCACTGACCAGCGGCACCCGCAGCGAGATCTCACGGGTGAGGCGCGAGGTCATGTCGATGTCCGCGGGCGCGAGGTCGGAGTGGCCCGGCAGCAGCAGGACGTCGTCGTAGGTCAGACCGAGTGCGGCGAACTTCTCAGGCAGCTCCACTCGCACAGCCTACCGGCGTGCCGTGCTCACCGAGGCAGCGGTTTGAGGTCGCGGACCGGCACCCGGACGACGAGCCGCTCGGCGGCCATCCGGCTCCGGCCCCGCAGCCCCGCGGCCATCACCATCGGCAGCACCGCCCGGTTGTCCGCGCGGGTGGTCAGCACGATCTCGTCGGCCTCCAGCGCGCTGGCCAACCGCGCGGCGTCGACCAGCAGCCGGGTGCCGATGCCGCGCCGCTGCCAGGCGGGGTCCACCCGCAGCGTGACCGGCCGGGCCCCGGGGTCCTGCGCCGGTGGGCCGATGACGGCCACCCCCACCGCGACGCCGTCGATCATCGCGGTGACCGTGTCGCCCTCGGCGAGGTACGCCGGCGTCGCACCGCCTCCGACGCGCCGGCCCAGCCGGGGCGCCATCGCGCTCCCCCTGGCCCGGGCGAGCACGTCGGAGACCAGGTCGGCCAGGGACGCGCCCCGGGCGTGCTCGGTGGGGGTGAACGGGGCCGTACGGCGCACCTGGACCTGGACGTCGCCGACCACCATCTCCATCACGTCCTGCTCGGGTCCGCCGCCGGGTGCCGGGTCGGGCTCGGCGTCGAAGAGCCGCGCCACCACCTCCGGGAAGGACGCGGGCTGCGCCAGGATCGTGCGCGCGGCCTGCACGTAGCGGGTCGGCTGGTCGCTCAGCGCGGCCTCGGTGCACCGCATCGCGACGGTCGCCCGGCCACCGGCCGCTGCGAGCAGGCCGATGACGCGCCCGGCGTCCCACCCCGGCGGGGTGCGCAGCACCAGCTCGTCGGTCACCGACTCGATCCCGGGGAAGATCTGCAGGCCGAGGATGTTCACCCCGGCCTCGCCACAGCCCGCCGCGATCCGGGCCAGCGCGCCGGGTCGATCGGCCAACGTCGTCCGCACTCTCCACAACATGGCCCCAGCGTGGACCGTCGACGTTGCGGCGCCGGATCGGGCGTGTTTCGCGCGCATCACGTCACCCGCAGAGGGCGGGCGCCGTGGGGATCGTCGGCGCCGACGGCCGAGTCGGCGCCAGTTTCCCCCCGACATGCGCCGAGTCGGCGCCAGTTTCCCCCGACATGCGCCGAGTCGGCGCCAGTTTCCTCCCGACATGCGCCGAGTCGGCGCCAGTTTCTCAGAAACTGGCGCCGACTCGGCGTGGATGCTGGGTGGATCAGTGGCCGTGGCCGTGCCCGTGGCCGTGACCGGCCGCCTCGGGCTCCTCGTCCTCGGGCTTGTCGACGACCAGGGTCTCGGTCGTGAGCAGCATGCCCGCGATCGAGGTGGCGTTGACGAGCGCGGAGCGGGTGACCTTGACCGGGTCGAGCACGCCCTGGGCGACCAGGTCGCCGTACTCCTCGGTGGCGGCGTTGTAGCCGTTGCCGGGGCCGAGCTCGCGGACCTTGCTGGTGACGACGTAGCCGTTGACCCCGCCGTTCTCGGCGATCCAGCGCAGCGGCTCGTCGGCGGCCTTGCGGACCACCCGGACGCCGAGCGCCTCGTCGCCGGTGAGGCCGAGGTCGTCGCTGAGCACCGACACCGCGTGGATGAGGGCCGAGCCGCCACCGGCGACGATGCCCTCCTCGATCGCGGC
>NZ_DASWVI010000497.1:0-1959 GCF_036401255.1 Nocardioides sp.
AGGCACACGACCCAGCACCTGTGGAAAGCGGCCGCGTGACGTCGCGGATCGGGGAAGGAGTGCGGGCATGAACGACGTACTCGAAGCACTCATCGCGGCCCAAGAGGGGATGGTCGCCCGCAGGCAGCTGACCCGGCACGGCATCGACTGGGACCACGTCGACGCCGAGGTGGCGGCACGACGATGGGTGGCCCGGACCCCGCGGGTGATCAGCACGGTGACGGGCGAGCTGACCCGCGCCCAGCTCGAGTGGCAGGCGGTCCTGCATGCCGGCGAGCGCAGCATGCTCGGCGGCCTGAGCGCGGCCGCACGACACGGGCTCACCGGCTGGGACCGCGACGTGGTGACCGTGTACGTCGACGACGAGCTGAGCTTCGAGCCGGTCGACGGCGTGCGGTTCTTCCGCAGCCGCCGTCCGTTCGACCTGCTCCGCCACCGTCGACCGGGGATCCCGGTCTGCCGCCTCGAGCCGGCCGTCCTGCTGTTCGCGGCCTACCAGACCACCCCGCGCCCGGCGCACGGTGCCATCGCGGCCAGCATCCAGCAGCGGCTCACCACCGTCGAACGCATGGTGGAGTGGGTCGACACCCTGCGCCCGTTGCGGTGGTCCAAGCCGTTCAAGCGCACCTTGGGCGACATCGCGGGCGGCGCCCACTCCGGGGCCGAGATACGCCGCATGTGCCGGCGGTTCGGCATCGCGATGCCCGACGGCCAGGTCTCGCGGACGGATCGAGCCGGACACCGACGGTGGACCGACTGCGAGTGGCGCCTCGCCGACGGCCGCGTGGTGATCCTGGAGATCGACGGGTCCTTCCACCTCGACGTGATGGAGTCGATGGAGGACCACCGGCGGGCACGCCGACTCACGAGCACCCACCGCCTGGTCGTGCGGTGCTCCGCCTTCGAGGTCCGGCACGAGCCGGAGCAGGTGGCGGCTGACCTCATCGCGCTGGGGTTGCCGGGTCGTGTGCCCGACACCGCGGCATAGACCGTTCTCAGGCACACGACCCGACAGCCGCGACCCGCCGGCCGTCAGGACTCGAGCACCACGACCGCGGAGGCGATGCCCGCGTCGTGGGAGAGCGAGAGGTGCACGGAGGCGACACCCAGGTCGTCGGCCGCGCGGCGCACCGAGCCGCGCATCTCCATCGTGGGCCGACCGGACTCCTCGGAGACGACCTCCGCGTCGTGCCAGGCCAGCCCGACCGGGGCGCCCAGCGCCTTGGCCAGCGCCTCCTTCGCGGCGAACCGGGCCGCCAGCGAGGCGAGCGGCCGGGACGACTCCGACTCCGTGAACAGGCGCGCGACCAGCCCGGGGCTGCGCTCGAGGGACTCGCCGAACCGGGCGATGTCGACCACGTCGATGCCGACGGCGATGACCGCCATCTACTCCACCGTCACGGACTTGGCGAGGTTGCGCGGCTGGTCGACGTCGTGGCCGAGCACGGTCGCGAGCTCGCACGCGAACAGCTGCAGCGGCACCACCGCCACCAGCGGCTGCAGCAGGACCGGCACCTGCGGGAGCCGGATCACCACGTCGGCGTACGGCGTGATCGCGTCGTCGCCCTCCTCGACCAGGCAGATCGTGCGCGCCCCGCGCGCCCGCACCTCCTGGATGCCGCTGACCATCTTGTCGCGCAGCTGGTCCCGGCCGGCCGGGGGGACGACGCACAGCACCGGCAGCCCCTCCTCGACCAGCGCGATCGGCCCGTGCTTGAGCTCGCCCGCGGCGAACCCCTCCGCGTGCAGGTAGGCCAGCTCCTTGAGCTTGAGCGCCCCCTCGAGGGCGACCGGGTAGCCGGCGTGGCGGCCGAGGAACAGCACCGACCGGGTCCCGACGTGCTGGCGAGCCAGCTCGTAGACGGCGTCGGCGCCGTCCAGCACCCGCTGGACGTGCGCGGGCATCTCCTCGAGCTGGCCCATCACCTCGTCGATCTCGTCGCCGAACCGGGTGCCCTT
>NZ_DASWVI010000498.1:0-4879 GCF_036401255.1 Nocardioides sp.
GGCTCGGGGCGCGGGGTGCTCGAGGCGGTGGGCTCGTGGTCCAGGGCCGGCGTGTCGGCGAGCTCCGGCCGGCCGCGGGTGAAGGTGTCGTCGTGGGGAGTGGGGGAGAACGGCACCCAGCCCAGGCGCCGGAAGTAGACCTCCGGCCAGGCGAGCGCGTCGCGCCCGCGGACCACGCGGCTGCCGTCGGGCTGCACCGTGCCCGGGCGGAACCCGACGACGACCCGCGTCGGCAGGCCCGCCTGGCGCGCCAGGATCGCGAACGCGGTCGCGAACTGCTCGGCGGTGCCGACCTGCGCGCCCCGCCCGCGGCCGAGCAGGAACTGCTCGATCCTCCAGAACGCCGAGCCCGAGATCGCCCGCGGCGAGAGCCGCCGGCCCTCGCGCACCGCGGCCTCGATCGCGAGGGCCTGCTGGTACGGCGCGGCGTCGGGCGTGACGGCGGCGGCGTACGCCGCCAGCGGCGCCGGCAGGTCGGGCTGGTGGACGTAGTCGAGGGCGGGCCCCGAGGTCGGCACGGTCGCGCCCGCGAACCGCTCCGGGTCGGGCCGGTCGACGACCCCGGTCACCTCGTAGGTCGCGCCCGGTCCGGTGAGCGGGTCGTAGAGGGTCCCGGTGGCCGTGTCGACCACGACGCCGGCGTCGCTCACCGCGACCGGGTCGCCGGGCGAGGGCAGCCAGTGCCCGGTCAGCCCGTCGAGGGCGACCGACACCGTGGCGCTGCGTCGTCGCTCGCCCGCGAGCGGGCTCGCCGAGCCGGTGCCGAGCGGCGCGTAGCGGGTCGCCGCCCGCCACTGGGCGCCGTCGTACTCGTCGAGGGTCACCAGCCGCAGCGGCACCGCGTCGCCGGTGACCCGGAGCAGCTCCGCGTCGGGGTCGGCGGCCCAGGCGCCGAGCTGCGGCAGCGGGCTCGCGGCCTCCACGACGGTCACCGGCGGGTCGACGAGCGTGCGCGGGTCGAACGGCCGCTGGACGGGCACCAGCGCGACCGAGGCCACGGCACCGACGAGCACCACGAGCGCGGGCACGGCGACCACGACCCGCCGGCGGGCCGGCTCGGGGTGCTCGTCGAGCAGCACCCAGCCCAGCACCGCGAGGACCAGGATCAGCACCGCGAGGAGGCCCCACGGATCGCTGCGCCCGGTCGTGAGCAGCGTGCCGGCCACGTACAGCACGACCGCGCCGGCCACCGGGCCGAGCCGATGCCGGCTCTCGACCCGCAGGCCGGCGAGCAGCGACACCAGCCCGGCCAGCAGCACGGGCGCGGCCAGCAGGTCGGCACGCACGGGGTAGGGGCGCGGCGAGGTGAGCAACAGCGGCACGGAGTCGGTGACGGTGCCCGAGAGGGAGGTGTCGCTGCGCGCCGTCATGAGGTACGCCGCGAGCACCAGCAGCATCGCCAGCACCGACGTGGCGGCCCAGCGGGAGATCCCGAGCGCGAGCACGCCGCGCAGCACCAGCATCGGCACCACGCAGGCCGCGGTCAGCAGCAGCACCGGCAGCCAGCCCGGCCA
Source organism: Nocardioides sp. (assembly GCF_036401255.1). GTDB lineage: Bacteria > Actinomycetota > Actinomycetes > Propionibacteriales > Nocardioidaceae > Nocardioides. Next base: position 1,515 of record NZ_DASWVI010000498.1, read on the forward strand.
CGCCCCGGCCACCGCGAGGCCGCCCACGGCGACCAGCCCGGCCGACCAGGCGGTGAGCAGCCAGGGCGAGTGGGTGCCGTCGCCGCTCATCGGGCCGCGGCCTCGTCCCACGCGGCCGCCAGGGACAGCGAGCCGGCGCCGCGCAGCACCAGGACGCCCGAGCGCTGCTCGGCGCCGACGAGCGGCGTCGGATCGACGGCCGCGACGACCCGGGTGGCGGCGTCGCCGAGCAGCAGCGCCAGCTCGTGGCGGTCCGCGGCGGCGCCGGTCACGACGAGCGCCACGTCGTCGGCCGGGGCGGGGTCGGGCCGGGCCTCGGTCCGGTCGACGAGGTCGATCTCGGCGAGCATCCAGTCCAGGTCGCGGGCCTCGCGCTGGGGCTGGCGGGTCGGTGACCCGGGCACGAGCACCCGGTGTCGCCCGCTGAGCGAGGCGAACCGCAGCGGCAAGCCGCGTTCGACGGCCGCTCGGCACACCGCCGCGACCAGCTCCACGGCCTCCTCGAAGAGCGGTTCCGGCCCGTCCGGTCCGTGGTAGCCGCACGCCCGGTCGTCGAGGAGCACCCGGACCTGCGGCACCGCGGGGTCGGCGTCCTCGCGCACCATGAGCGTGCCGGTGCGGGCGCTGGTCGCCCAGTGCAGGCGGCGCAGGTCGTCGCCCATGGCGTACTCGTGCAGCCCGAGCAGGTCGGTGCCGCCCTGCTCGAGGCTCAGGTCGGTGCCGGCCGGCGAACGCCGGTGGCCGGGCATCATCGACGCCAGGGGGATCCGCCGGGGCAGCACCCGCACCTGCTCGACCTGGCCGGTCGCGGTCGACGTGGCCGCCATGCCCGCGACGCCGTGGCGGCGCAGGTGGACGGGCCCGACCGGCAGCAGGCCGCGGCGCGGGGTGGGGATCGGATAGCTGACCTCCACCGTGCGGGCGGGGCCCTGGTCGGGCAGGTCGACCGGCACCAGGGTGCCGTCGACCTCGTCCATCGCGTCGAAGCGGACCAGGCCGCGCCGCCGGCGTCCGGTCAGCCGCAGCGTCCCGGTGCACGGCTCCTGCCGCACGACCACCCGCGGGCTGACCTCGCGGTGCACCCGCGCGTCGCCGGTCACCAGGACGGAGACGACCTCGGCGACCACGACCGCGAGCAGCGCGCCGCCGAGCCCGCCGAGGAGCGGGTAGTGCCAGGCGACGCCGGCGCCGACCAGCAGCCCGCCCGTCAGCGCGGTGCCCCGGCCCCGGACGGTCAGCACCGACCAGGGCCTCGCCGACGGCATCGCTCAGCCCTCGTCGGGCTGGGGCGGCGGCACGTTCTCGAGTGCCTCGTCGACGATGCCGCCGGAGGTGTGTCCGGCCAGCACCGCGTCGCGGGTGAGCACGGTCCGGTGGGCGAGCACCGCCTCGGCGAGCCGTTGCACGTCGCTGGGCACGACGTAGTTGCGGCCCTGGGCCGCGGCGTACACCTGTAGGCACCGCACGAGGGAGCGCAGCCCGCGGGTGCTCGCCCCGAGCCGCACCCGGGGGTCCTCCCGGATCGCCACGCCGAGGTCGCGGACGTAGCGCAGCAGCGGGTCGGCCACGTGCAGCCCGGCCAGCCGCTCCGCCAGCGCCATCGCCTCGTCGGGCGAGGTCACGACCGGGACGTCGGCGACCCGTCCGGCCGTGCTGCCTGGGCGGAGCACCTCGATCTCGTGCTCGGCGTCGGGGTAGCCCAATCGGGTGCGCACCAGGAACCGGTCGAGCTGGGCCTCGGGGAGCCGGTAGGTGCCGTCGAGGTCGACCGGGTTCTGGGTCGCGATCACCACGAACGGGTCGGGCACCGGGTGGGCGGCCCCGTCGACGGTCACGGTGCGCTCCTCCATGACCTCGAGGAGCGCGGACTGGGTCTTGGCGGCGGCGCGGTTGATCTCGTCGGCGAGCACGACGTTCGCGAACACCGGGCCGGGCCGGAACCGGATCTGGCCGTCCCGGGGGTCGAACACCGTGGTGCCGGTGACGTCGCTGGGCAGCAGGTCGGGGGTGAACTGCACCCGACGTACCTGGCCGCCCAGGGCGCGGGCGACCGCGCGCGCGAGCGTGGTCTTGCCGGTGCCGGGCACGTCCTCGAGGAGCACGTGCCCGCCGGCGAAGGTGGCGACCAGCACCAGGTCGATCGCGCCGCGCTTGCCGTGCACGGCGCCCTCGATCGCGTCGCCGAGGCGTTGGTGCAGGCGCCGGAACTCGGCGATGTCGTCCTCGGTGGGGCTGAAGGGGGAGGCGAGGGCGGTCACGGGCTCTCCTGGGTGCGGCGCCCGGTGGGGCGAGGGGTGGGGCGGGGGGTGGGAACCGGGGTCACGAGCAGCGGGGACACATGACCTCCTGCTTGGTCAGCCAGGTGTAGACCGCGCTGCTCACCGACTCGGTGCCGTTGCTGGCCGTGAACACGATCCGGTGCTGGCGTACGCCGGAGTCCGCGCCGCGGATCACCCCGGTCTCGATGTCGACCGTGAGGCTGGTGGCGTCGCACGGCAGCTCGCCCTGGTCCTCGCCGTCCCGGTTGCCGGTGTGGGTCCACGAGCAGGTGCCGGTGAACCCGCGCCAGTCGTCCGGGGGCGAGAGCATCAGCCGGGTGGTGCCGTGGCCCATCCAGGATCGGCCGGTCCAGGTGTGCTCGGAGCGGTCGACGAGCTGCGCGCCGCCGGCCGGCAGCGCGGGCGGCTCGGGGCCGTCGTACGGGATCGTCTCGGTCACCGTGGGTCCGGCGCCCTTGGCGTTGGTGGCGGTGACGCGCACCGTGACCGGGCTGGGGTTGCAGTAGACGGTCGGGCAGGTGGCCACGAACGAGGTGCTCGTGGTGGGCACCTCGTGGGTCTCGGTGCCGTAGGCGTTGGTCATCACGACGGTGTAGGTGAGCACCGGCGAGCCGTTGTCCTGGGCCGCGGTCCACTGCACGTCGATGGTCGCGGTGGTGTCGTCGGGGTTGCCGCTGACCCGGCCCACGACTCCGGTGACGCCGGACGGCCGGCCCGAGGTCGTGACGGCGTTGGAGGGCGCCGAGGTCTCGAACGGCTCGCCCGCGCGGAACGCGGTGACCGTGAACCGGTGGGTGCCGGGCGCGACCGACACCGAGGCCTGGCGGGCCGCGCCGCTGACCTCGACGAGCACGGGGCCGTCCGGCTCCTGCACGGTGAAGGAGTCGGCGGGGTCGCCGGGGTGCTGCCAGGTGACCTGGACGCTGCCCGAGGGCAGCTCGAACGCGGTGACACCCCGCGGCGGCTGCAGCGGGTGCGGGGCGTTCGGGTCCACCGAGGGGGAGTCGGGGCCAGGGCCCCGGCCCGTGCCGCTGCCCGTGCTCGGCGAGCCGGTCGGGTCGGGCGCGCCGGACTGTCCGGGCGGGC
>NZ_DASWVI010000499.1:0-5361 GCF_036401255.1 Nocardioides sp.
GCGGTCGGTCACCGCGGCGTGCATCGCGAACGTGACCGCGTTGACCCAGATGTTGCGGTGGGTGATCTGGACGCCCTTGGGACGGGCGGTGGTGCCCGAGGTGTAGTTGATGCAGGCGGTCGCGTTCTCGTCCGGCTCCCAGGCCCGCGGTTCCGCGCCTCCCTCGGATGGGGGCGCGGCGAACATGTCCTCGTCCTTGCCGAGCACGAACTTGAACTCGGCCGGCACGTCCTCGAGCGTCTCCTCGAGCTCGGGGTCGACCAGCAGCACCCGGGCACCGGAGTGCTTGACGATGTAGTGGACCTCGTCGGGCCGGAGCCGGAAGTTGACCGGCACCAGGACCCGCCCGAAGCCGCTGACCCCGAAGAACGAGGTGAGCAGCCGGGCGCTGTTGTGGCTGACGATCGCGACCCGGTCGCCGACGTCGAGCCCGAGCTCGTCGAGCTTCGCGGCCTGCCGGCGCGCCAGGGCGCCCATCTCGGCGTACGTGAGCCGTCCGTCCGTGCCCAGCGGCGTCGCCGGCTGGTCCGGCTCGTCGACGACCCCCACCCGCTCGCCGTACACCTGCACGGCTCGGTCGATGAAGTCCGAAACGCTGAACGGGACGATCATGCTGCCTCCCTCGTCGTGTGGCCTCCCTCACTCTAGTGACCCCACGTTGCCCAGGGGTTGGCCCGGGGTCGCCCCGCGGTGGGATGAGAGAGCTCTCATCCCGCTCTCACCCGGACCCCACCATGGAGGAGGATGGTGGTGTCGTGAAGATGCTCTGGAAGGTCCTCCTCACCCTCGCGCTGCTGGTCCCGATGGGTGCGTACGTCGCGGGCTCCCTCGTCGCCTCGGCCGCCGAGGACCCCGCGCCCCGCCCGCCGATCGTCATTGACGACCCGGACCCGACCACCTCCCCCGCCGGGTCGCCGAGCACCTCTCCCGAGCCCTCCCCGACCTCCGACGCGACGCCCCCGGGCCAGGTCGGCGAGGTCGAGCTCGACCCCGACGACATCGACGACCCCGATGACGACTGGGGCCGCGACGACGACCACCGCGGCCACTTCGGCGAGGACGGCGGCCGCGATGACGGTGGTCACCACGGTGACGACGGCGGCAGCGGTGGCAGCGGCGGCAGCGGCTCCGGGAGCGGCGGTGACGGCCGGGGTGGCCGCGGCGACTGACCGGGCGATCGCGCGCTGGCGCGCCCGGCCGGTCCGCCGGCCGGGCGTGTCGGTGCGGGTGCGCATCTCGGCCGCCGTGGCACTCCTCGGCACGCTCGCGCTCGCCGGCGCGGGCGCGATCGTCTACGCGATCGAGTCCGAGCGGCTCGAGGAGCAGGTGATCGCCGAGGTCGACCAGGAGCTCGCCGAGCTGGCGAAGCTGCAGACCGACGGTCTCAACCCCGACACCGGCCGGCCCTTCGACAGCGTCGGCGCGATGCTCGACACGTTCCTGGCCCGCAACGTCCCCGACCGCAACGAGATCCTCGTCAGCTGGTACGACGGCCACGCGGTCAAGGCGTCGCCGCAGGAGGCGTTCGCGGGGACGACGCTGTTCCGTGACACCGTCCGCCCGCTCCTCGACGTCGGCGGCTCGACGCGCATCTCGGTGCCCGGCTACGGCGAGGCGCTGGTCACGGTCCAGCCGGTGCGCAACACCCGCGAGACGGGGGCTCTCGTGATCGTGACCTACCTCGAGGAGAGCCGGGGCGAGCTGCGCGACACGATGCGCACCTACGCGATCGTCGCGCTGCTCTCGCTGCTGCTCGTGACCGCGGCGGCGGCCTGGCTGTCGGGGCGGCTGCTCGCGCCGCTGCGAACGCTGCGAGAGACCGCCGACGACATCTCCGAGACCGACCTGGCCCGCCGGCTGCCGGTCACGGGCCACGACGACATCACCGCACTGACCCGCACGTTCAACGGCATGCTCGACCGTCTGGAGGCGGCCTTCGTGGGCCAGCGCAAGTTCCTCGACGACGCCGGGCACGAGCTGCGCACGCCGCTCACGGTGCTGCGCGGCCACCTCGAGCTGCTCGACATCGGCAGCCCCGAGGACGTCGCCGAGACGAAGGAGCTGCTGCTCGACGAGGTCGACCGGATGGCACGGCTGGTCGGCGACCTCATCCTGCTCGCGAAGAGCGACCGCCCGGACTTCCTGCAGCTGCGGCCAGTCGACGTCGCCGGCCTGACCGTCGACGTGCTCGCGAAGGCCCGCGGGCTCGGTGACCGGTCCTGGGCGCTGGACGAGGCGGCGGAGGTGCAGCTCCGCGGCGACGAGCAGCGGCTGACGCAGGCGCTGCTCCAGCTGGCCGACAACGCGGTCAAGCACACCGCACCCGGGGACACGATCGCGATCGGCTCCTCCGGCACCGAGCGCGAGGTCCGGCTGTGGGTCGGCGACAGCGGGCCCGGCGTGCCGCCCGAGGACCGGGCGCGCATCTTCGAACGATTCGCCCGCGCCGCCGTACCTCCTGGGGACGAGGGCTTCGGCCTGGGCCTGTCGATCGTGAGCGCCATCGCGCGTTCGCACGGCGGCAGGGTCGAGGTCGAGGACGCCGCACCGCGCGGCGCGCGGTTCGTCATCACCGTGCCGAGATCGGCGCCGAGCCCGGCGGAGGAGGACCCGTGGCCCGCATCCTGATCGTGGAGGACGAGGAGCGGATCTCGTCGTTCCTGGCCAAGGGGCTGCGCGCCGAGGGCCACGTCACGACCACCGCGGCCGACGGCCGCGACGGCCTCGACCTGGCGCTACGCGGGGACGTCGACCTCGTGATCCTCGACATCGGCCTGCCCGGCATCGACGGGTTCGAGCTGCTCGACCGGCTCCGCGCCCAGGGCTCGACCGTCCCGGTCATCGTGCTCACCGCCCGCGACTCCGTGGGTGACACCGTCTCGGCCCTCGAGGGCGGCGCCGACGACTACATGCCGAAGCCGTTCCGGTTCGCGGAGCTGCTGGCGAGGATCCGGCTCCGGCTGCGCCAGTGCCCGGACGCCCCGGCGCCACGCGACGAGGTCCTCGCCGCGGGCGGGGTGAGCCTCGACCTGCGCACCCGGCGCGCCGCCGTCGACGGCCGGCAGGTCGACCTCTCGGCGCGGGAGTTCCGGCTCGCCGAGATGTTCATGACGAACGCCGGCCAGGTGCTCTCCCGCGAGCAGCTGCTCGACCACGTCTGGGGCATGGACTTCGACCCCGGCTCCAACGTCGTCGACGTGTACGTCGGCTACCTGCGCAAGAAGCTCGGCTCCGGCACGATCACCACGGTCCGGGGCATGGGGTACCGGTTCAACCGCTGACCCACCTGCCACGTTGACCCGCCCGAGACTCTCTGGCGGGTCAACCTGGAATGTCGACTTATGAGGTTGACCCGTCGTGACGTATCGGGCGGGTCGAGCTCAGGACGCCTTGAGGGCGCCGCCGAGACGGGCGGCGGGCAGCCGGTCGAGCACCGGCTCGAGCGCCTCGGCCACCTCGCGCGGGGCCGGCCGGTGGGCCGCAGTGCGGTCGAGGCCGGCCATCAGTACGCCGGCCACCTCACGAGGCGTCCGGGACGGCAGCTCGGCCGGGTCCTCGACGAGCTGCGGGTGGCCGGGACCCGCGAAGGCGCGGTAGCCCGCGACCGCCTCGAACACCGTGGCGCACAGGCCCCACACGTCGCTGGCCGGTCCCGGCGCGCCGTACCGCTCCGGGTCGGCCTGCTCGGGCGCCATGTAGGCGTCGGTGCCGACCAGCGTCGTGCGGGCCGCCTCGACCACGGGGCGGGCGACCGACAGGTCGATCAGCCGGGCCGGCGCCCCCATGATCACGTTGCTGGGCTTGACGTCGAGGTGCACCCAGCCGACGTGGCCCAGGTAGTGCAGCGCGCTGGCCAGGTCGACGGCCAGCGGCAGGTACTGCTGGGGCTGCAGCGGCCCGTAGCGCCGGATCAGCGTGGACAGCCGCGGGCCGTCGGCCTGCTCGAGCACCACGTGCGGGCGGGCACCGACCAGCTCGTGGCGCAGCCCGCGCACGACCACCGGGTGGTTGACGGTCGCGAGCGCCTCGACCTCCCGGGCCAGGCCGCGCAGGGCGTGCTCGTCGGCGACCTGGTCGGGCCGCACCACCTTGACGACCACGGGGCCGTAGGTGACCTCGTCGAAGGCCAGGTAGGCCTCGTAGGCGGACCCGCCGCCGAGCCGACGGACGACCGTCAGCTCGGCGGTGATCGGGTCGCCCTCGCGGAAGCTCCAGGAGGACGGGGACGTCATCGCGTCAGCCGCGGGTGTTGTGACGGGTGCCGTCGTTCGTGTGGTGACGGGAGCGATCGACGTTCCCCGACCCCGGACCGTCGTTGGTCAGGTCCCGGACGCTGCCACCCCGGCTGTCGTCGGTCACGGCGCCGCGGGTGCGGCTCCGGGTCCGGGTCTGGTCGCCCAGGCCGGTGTCGTCGTCATCATCGTCGTCCACCGTCGTCACCACGGCCTGCGCGTCGTCGTCGCGCTTGAACGCCTTGCTGTGGTGGTGGCGGTCGTCGCCGCCGGTGTCGTCGGCGCCCTGGTCGGCCATCGCCAGCGGCGCCTGCCAGGCGATGAGCCCGGTCGTGACCAGGGCCGCGAGCCCGAGCGTGCCCGTCGTCATCAGTTTGTTCATCGTCGTCTCCTCGGTGTCGAGTGGATCGGTACTGCTGTCGACCGAGAGCCTCCCGACCGCCGGTGAGGTGACCGTGAGCCCGCGATGAGAGACCTCTCACACCGTCCGGATACCCCGGGCCGTATCCTGTGCGCGCCCGCCCGCCGACCTCCGGAGACCCGCGATCTCGTCTCGTCCCGCGACCGCAGCCCCCGCGCCGCCGTTCCTGGTGTGGGCGCGCGCTGCCCTGCTCGGGACCGTGATGCTCGGCACCGGAACGGTCTCGCACGTGTCGGCGGGCGGTCTGCTGCCGCACCCGCTCGCGCTGCTCGCGCTGGCCGCCGGCTTCGTGGCCCTCGCCGGCCGGTTCCTCCTCGGTCCCGCCTCGACCCGCCGGATCGTCCTGCTCGTCGTCGGCGGGCAGGCCGTCGCCCATACCGCGCTGTCGGCCCTGGCCGGTCACCGCGGTGACGCGAGCACGGCAGGCGGGCATGCCGGGATGCCCGGCATGCAGACGCACGGCATGCAGACGCACGGCATGCCGACGCACGGCATGCCCGGCCAGGCCGCGCACCTGCCCGTCGACGCAGACGGCCGGCGGGTGGGCTCGCTGCTCGACGCGTACGCCGCCACGCCGGTCGGCGGCGGCCACGACGGCCCCGGGGTGCCGACCACGGCCGTGACGCACCTGCTGCACCACCTCGCCGAGCAGGGCCCGGTCATGCTGGCCGCCCACCTCGCCGGCGCGATCGCGCTCGGGCTGGTCCT